>CP128431.1:0-300000 GCA_032615215.1 Microbulbifer sp. MKSA007
GCAAATGTTAAGGTGAAAACGCCCTTGATCGTTACCTTCCGCGCGATCGGCTCATCGCGAAGAATTCAATTACATCAGCACTTTACCGCAAAGCTGATGCAGAGGCCGCCCCCTCAACGCCTCTGAACAGGAGGACCGGAGAGGATATTGCCCAACCGCCTCTATCGATAAATTCCTCTATTTTTCAGGGTAATGCCAGAGTGCAAAGTGTCCAAAATTTTCGTTTCGAAACAGTCGCGCACAGTAAATAACTCAGCAAAATCAATTGATAGCGACCAGCTGGTTGCTAAGGCATACCAGCCAGCGCTACACCTGAACGCAACGTTCCGGTGACTGGAGAAACGAGGATACTGATGAACTTGTTGACCTCCGACACAGAAGAGTTGGCAACATAGATCACGTCTTTATCTTTAATCTCAAAGGCTTGCGTCAGGAACAACCCACTGGGTTCTTTCAGGTTGAGACGATAAACAACGGGAACAGTTTCAAACTCATTGTGCTGCTCATGCGGGGGAAGCAGTGGCATCATCTTCTGCCGATCCTCAAACCGGAACAGGAACACACCCGTTGCATCCGCTGTACCATCATGCAAACCACCAGACATTCCAATGGCTTCTGACAGATTCAATCGCGAAGACGGGAAGTCATGTTTGCGCCGGGCGACCACTGCCCCGAACACTGTGAAGGACTTCGGCTGGTGCGTAATGGAGACGATATCTTTCGGTCTCAGCCAGATGTTGTTGGCTGGTTGCTCCGCAATGTCATCCAGTCCAAATCGGAACTTCTTATCATCCCGCACAACGGTGACGAACGACTCGTAATCCGGGTTCCTTGTCCCCCCAGCCTCAGAGATCGCCTCGACCAGACTCAGCCCATCTTCATGCACGCGGAATTGGCCGGGCCTTGCAACATCTCCAATTACGATCACTTTGTGTGACCCATTTGCCTGAAGGTTTACAACCACTTGCGGGTCAACGGCCTTCCCCTCCAATCCGGCAAGGATCAGCTCACGCACCTCAGAGATCGTCTTGTTTTCGACATCCAGCTCGCCAACATAGGGCACATAGATCTTGCCCTTATCATCCACGACAAGCCCCAGTTCCGTTCGCTTCTGCCCTTGTGTAGAGAACAGGCCATTTGGAATGGACTCCCAGATCCCGACAGAGAGCTGGTCGCCAACTCCAACACGGATCGTGCTGCGTTTGCCTTTGCCAACGCGGAACTCTTTGGGAGGTAAATTACTGGCGTAATTGGATAAGTGCTGGATCGTCGGCACATCTACATCCAGCATGACATAGCTCAGGGATTGCTCATCACTCTGCGAGGTTGCCGTTTCAACCTGATAAGCGCTTGGGCCATGTCCTGGAATTTCCGAGCACCCGGCGACAGCCAGTAGTAGCGCAGATGCAACAAGGAACTCCAACCAGCCAGATATGTGCAAACATGTTTTCACATGTCGACACTGCCGTATTCGCGAGCATTGGAGTAGCCGCCGGATTTAGCTATTGCAGTTTAAGCGCAAGACGATGAGGGGAGATAAATACTGCAATTTATGCGGTTGGATTGCAGAAAAAGAAGTACAAGCGATTGAAGTTAATGAACCATTCAAAATCATGACATGAGGGCAATGCTCGCTTTGGACCACGAGCATTGCAGGGGAAATCCTACCCGGTTATGGGCAGGCGATCATTTCAATCTCTACCAGAGCGTCTTTTGGAAGACGTGCAACTTCCACGCAGGAGCGTGCTGGGAACGGTGCATTGTTGTCTTCAAAGAACTTGCCATAAACCTCATTCACGCGACCAAAGTCATTGAGATCTTTCACGAAAACAGTTGTCTTCTTGATGTTTTTCGCAGCAAGGCCTGCTTCTTCAACAATCGCCAGACCGTTCTTCAGGGACTGAAGGGTCTGCTCAGCAACATCTGCAGGCATCTCACCGGTTTCTGGGTTGATAGGCAACTGACCGGAGGTGATGACCATCTGGCCAAGGTTTACACCCTGAACATAGGGGCCGATCGCTGCAGGTGCCTTTGAGGTGTCGATAGCTGTCATTGTTTTTTCCTGTTTTATAGGCTTGTTAAGTCGAACTGTTCGGATGGTGAGACGAATTCCTGTTGAGCAGCAATAGTTTGCAGCTCCCATTCGCCTTTTTCCTGCGTGGTTTTAAGCACGCCGTACACCGCGTTGTTACAGTGCTGGAACGCTTCTACTTCAGAAAGTCCATTCAGATAACCAGCGGCAAATACAGATGTGATCAGATCGCCAACACCAACCGGCTGGCGCTCAAACGGCAAATGCGGGCGCTGAGCCAGATAACTGCCTTGCGCATTGGCGAACATCATGGTGAAGGCTTCGTCAGAGACACTGTGCAGATGTTTGGCCAGAACCATTTTCGGTCCTCTTTCCATAGCCTTAGCACAGGCTTGTTTGGCTTGCTCCAGCGTTTCAACCGGCTCGCCAATGAACTGAGAGAGCTCAAACTGGTTCGGCACGATCACATCAGCAATCGGCATCACTTTACTGACCAGCAGTTCAGCCACACCTTCGCTGACAATGCAGCCTTTGTCAGGTGCGCCCATCACCGGATCACAGAAATAGAGACAATCAGGATTATGACGGCGAACTTCCTGCACGATGTCGACAATGACATCACAATGAGAAGGGCCTCCCAGGTACCCTGTTACAATACCTTTGATCTGAGAAAGAACATTCAGCTTGGCAAGTCCCTCAAAGATTTCAGAGATTTGCTTGGCATCATGGGCCTGTCCGGTCCAACCTTGCGGGTGCTGGGTGTGGTTTGAAAACTGGACTGTGTTGATCGCCCAGACTTCGTGTCCCATGCGTTGCATTGGAAATACAGCACAGCCGTTGCCAGCATGGCCGTATGTCACGTGGGATTGGATGGAGAGTATGCCTTTCATTTCAATTTCCTCGTTTAAACTGAGGCTCACATTTGCGAGCCCCAGCAGAGCGTAAAGCCATTCTCGGCGCTATGGGTAAACTGGAAGTGCGTTGAACATTCCAAGCACATGACTGACGGCAACCAGAATGCCGAAGCCAAAGACCACCCAGACCAGTGCCTCGCCACCCCAGACACGGAACTGAGGATTGCCGAATTTTTTCGGCTGACGCGCACCATCAGGGCTGGAACGATTGCAGTCCAGACGGTCGCTGCAAGGCCAGCGTAACCAATCGCGATGATGAAACCATCCGGGAAGAAGATGCCACCGATCAGCGGAGGTACGAAGGTTACTGCAGCGGTTTTCGCACGACCTGACTGGCTGTCATCAAACTTCAGGAAGTCTGCAAGGAAGTCGAACAGACCAAGCGCAACGCCCAGGAAGGAGCTCGCCACAGCCATGTTACCAAATGCGGACAACATGTTGGATGCTGAGGTGTTTTCTACTGCACGGCCAAGAGCTTCCACCAGTACGCCGATGTTACCGCCCTGTTCAATGATCGGACCAAAATCAGCTCGTGAGATGTTGCCCAATGTGGCGAACAGCCAGACAATGTAAAGTACCAGTGCAAGGAAAGTGCCTGTACCAAGGCAGAGCAGAATCTTCTTAGGCTCCTTGCCATAGTATTTCATCAGGCTTGGCACGTTGTGGTGATAACCGAAGGACGCCAGGCAGAATGGCATTGCTGCGAACAGGTACGGGAAGTAGCTCCCAAGCCCCATACCACTGTCGCTGTCAAAGAACACAGCGGCCTTCATGTTGAAGGTGTAGCCTGTCACGGACATGAAGAACGTGATGATCATACCGCCGAGCAGGATTGTTGTAATGCGGTCAACGGCTTTGGTGGACCACCAGACGAAGAACGCAAGACCCAGTGCGAAGATCAGGCCTGCAATCATCTGCGGAGGAGCAACGCCAACTGTTGCATCCAGCGTGTGCACCACGATGGAACCGCCACCGGAGATATACGCGTAGCAGAGAATGTAGCCAACGAACGCCACAGCGATGTTATTGACAGTGTTCCACCCATTCCCAAGGGTGTCTTTCACCATCGTGTCAAAGCTGGAGCCGACCGGGTAATTCAGGTTAGTTTCCAGTATCATAAGCCCTGAATGCAGCATACAGAACCAGGTAAAGGCCAGCGCAAAAATAGCCCAGATACTCCACATGCCAGCGCTGACGGTTGGAACGGAAAACATACCAGCGCCGACTGCGGTTCCGGCGATGATCATTGCACCGCCTAGGAAGGATGGACTGGTTGTTGCAGTGGCGTTGCCTATGCCACCGACTTGTGTGCCCTCAGACATTTACTTCTCTCCCGTGAAGTAGTTTTGTTATATCCGTGAGGAAAAGAGGGAGGCACAGAGCAGCGCCTCCCGAGGTGCCAACTTACTTGATTGGCTTCAGACGTGCAGTGAAGTGACGCAGAACAGGTGGTTCATATTCAAACTCGAAGCCTTTGATATCCTTCGCATTCTTCGCAACGTTGATCAGAGCATCCGCGATGTAATCCATATGGTCGTTGGTGTACACACGACGTGGGATTGTGAGGCGCATGAGTTCCAGTGGGGACTCTTTTTGCTGGCCGGTTGCAGGGTCGCGGCCAAGTAAGAATGAGCCAATTTCAACTGGGCGTACGCCGGATTCCAAGTACAGCGCGTTACACAAAGCCTGTGCCGGGAACTGGTCACCTGGGATGTGCGGAAGAATCTTCTTCGCGTCTACGAACACCGCGTGACCGCCGGTTGGGTACTGAATTGGCACGCCGCCTTCAACGAGACGATCACCCAAATACTTAACCTGGCCAATACGATAGTGCAGGAAGTTTTCATCCGCACCCTCATGCAGACCACGTGCCAGCGCTTCCATGTCACGGCCGGCTAATCCCCCATAAGTTACGAAGCCTTCCATTGGGACGCAGAGGGTTTGGACGGCCTGGAACAGCTCTTTCTTCTCGCGGATTGCGCACATGCCGCCGATGTTGACCAGAGGGTCTTTCTTTGCGGACATGGTGAGCATATCGCCGTAGGAGTACATCTCGCGGATGATGTCGGTGATGGACTTATCCGCATAGCCTTCCTCACGCTGCTTGATGAAATACGCGTTTTCGCAGTAACGGGCGGAGTCGATCACAACCGGAATGTCGTATTTCTGGCCGATCTCGTAAACAGCACGCATGTTTGCCATGGAAACTGGCTGACCACCGGAGCTGTTACAGGTCACTGTGGTGATGATCGCGGTGACGTTCTTCGCGCCATGTTCCTTGATCGCTGCTTCCAGTTTCTCCAGATCGAAGTCACCCTTCCAGTCGTAGTAAGTGGTTGTGTCATAAGCACGTTCGTCCACCACGTTAACTGCCTGACCACCGTTCAGTTCCACGTGAGCGGCTGTGGTGTCGAAGTGGTAGTTGGAGATGAAGATGTGCTTATCTGCACCACGAACTTCCTTCGCGCGGCGGATCAGAGCAGGGAACAGGATCTGTTCTGCACCACGACCCTGGTGGGTTGGCACCAGATATTCATAACGGAAGAAGTGATGAACCGCGTCTTTCAGGTTGTAGAAGTTGCGGGAGCCGGCATAGGCTTCATCGCCCATCATCATGCCTGCCCACTGGTAGTCAGACATGGCGCCGGTGCCGGAGTCTGTCAGAAGATCGATGTAAACGTCATCACTTGCGAGCAGGAATGGGTTGTAGCCAGCTTCTGCCAATGCCTTTTCGCGGTCTGCGAAAGTGGTCATTTTGATTGGCTCAACCATTTTGATGCGGAACGGCTCAGGGATACGTTTCATTGTTCTAGTCCTTGCATTATTACTGCGCATTCTTCGTCCAAAACTTGTTTCCCACCGTTGGGAATACGCAGCTGCGCACAGGTTGGGTCGCTCTCCAACCCTTTGGCGCGAAAGTTACAACTGCCTGAAAATGCAGGCATTCCTTTTGGAATTAACGTGTTGCGGCAGCAGTCCCTGTTTTGAACAATAGACGCAGCTTACCCGTCACCTGCCAGCAGCAGAGCAAGTAGAGCTGCCCGATTAACTACATGAGTGGATGTAGTTCACCCGTGGCACCAAGTAGATTGGGCGTCACTCATTCAAATTTTCAAAGGGACTGATGGGCCTGTAGGCTTATACGCACGCGTTTGGGAAGTCATAGGCAAGACGAACGTCTTGCGTAAACCACGCCAAGCTCTTTTTATTGCGATACTGAAGAACCAGTACTGACCGGCTCATGACCTAATCCTCATCTTTACTGCATATCATGTGATAGCAAAGGCATATGAAACCACAATTGCCCATGTGTCAAGCAGCTATTCTACCTCTTTCCTACGGGGTTGCCCCTAGAACAAGTAGATAAGCCAGTATAGACTTCACACCGCATTAACAGACGCTGTATTTTTCAAGCCAGCACAGTAAATAATTCTGTAAAATCTTAGTTTTTGCTTAGAACCCATGTTCTTTCCCATGTGCAAAAGCCGTTCCACCTGAAAACGCCCAAGGGTGAACCATATAAATTAATTGTCTGGAACCGCGTGCCGCCACGAACTCTTGATATCTCAGAGATTTTTTGCCTGTTAAATTTCACAGGAGCCAATTATTCCAAGTTATTTGCAGCAGAGCCTCTCTCAGCGACACTTTTCGGCTGACATCCCGTTATCCCCGCAACAAAATTGCGCGGCCCCGCACTTATCCTCCCCACCCGGCAGGTCAGTCCTTCGCCGCGGCAGTTGATAACTTCGCCACCCACCGGGCATAAGTCTCTCTCAACAGCCAAAACCAGAACTCACCATCCATGAACCCCGCTCAGCAATCCCCCTCACATAGCAACGCGTTCCTTTGCGTTCTTTTGTGTTTTCCTGCGTTTTTTAAGGATTTCATTGTGCAGTGCGGGATGTGGAAGTCAGAATAAACATCCGAAGCAGCGTACACGCTATCAAGTACTTTAAACCTGATCATAGATCCACACTTTGTGCCCAGATCAAGTTACCCTCGTTCATTGAACACCTTTAGTCTCATTAAATTTATAGTTGCATAAATATGTTTATAGATAGACCCTAATGTCGTGCAGATCTCAGTGAGTGGTTGTGGATACAGATCCAACTGAGAAATGGCCCCAGATTTTAAAATCGCGGAATTAAAAAATTGCAGGGTGTAGAATTTATTAAAAGCCAAACAGGCTCGTTTTGCTTCACAATTCTGGAAGTTTCAGATGATTTAAAGACAGTTATACGAGAACGCCTTTCGGATATATGTAATGGGGCCGCCAAAGCTTCTCGGAACCCGAAACTTTATTCTTATCAGAAAACTCTGGCTTCATTCTTCACTAAGTTTGATCGCAAGGCACCCGATACTCAGAAGGGAATTATTGGTGAGCTACTCACCCATATTCTATTCTTGCATTATGAAAAAGAGTTCCGTGCAGCTTCGCCACATTTCAACTTAGAAGAAGATTCCATTAAGAAAGGCTTCGACTTAGTTTTACACCATAATTCTTCAGATCAAATTTGGTTCGTTGAGGTTAAAGCTGGAGAATGTGGAGATCAAACGAGTAAAGACAAGTTAGGCAGTCTTTTATCTCTCGCCAAGAATGGATTGAAAGCAGCCCTTAACAGTGATCGAAACACTCTTTGGCAAAATGCAATCAACGGTGCCACCGTTGTAATCAAAGAAAATCGTTTGAAAGATCAGCTAGAAACCCTTCTAGAAACCTTTAACGAAAAAGCTATCGCAGGAAGGTCAAAAAGCGCTGACTACAATGCGATCTTAGTTGCTGTTTCTTATACGGAAGGAAAAGCTTTTGCGACTGGGGGTGATTTTGAAATCAAGCATCAAACCCAAAAATCTATGAATGAATTCAATGAATTAATGTCAATAGCATTACAAAAAGATACATTTCAAAGTATAGCTGATTTCCTTAGGGGAGAGATCCAAAGTGTCTAAAGCTCCGCTCAGGATCATACGTAGATCTAAGCTGTTCAAAATCTACCAAACACTCCTAAGAAAAGGTGAAGTTGGCAATGCAGAAGCAGAAACCCTGCTCGCAGCTGCAGTTGTTTTCCTGAACCATGAAAATCCAGATATCCTAGCTTTGGGCTACAGGATAATCGTTATGTATTCGAATCTGACAGGAGACTATCGACCACTATACGATGTGGCAATCGGGCGTGGTTATATGCCAATAGTAGCAACCACTCATAAAAACTTGGTTGAAAATGGCAATTCTGAGAATTTCTTTACAGAATATTTTTCATCACTTTTGGACCTTTATGAAAAAGATGGTTCTATACTAACTGAACAGCAGTTGGACTTGAACAGTTTCTTTGACGAAAACAAAACATCAGACCTCTCCGTTACAGCACCAACTTCTTACGGCAAATCTGAGTTAATTTCAGGATTTTGCAACAAAAACCTTCAGAGCAATATTTGCATATTAGTTCCAACCAAGGCTTTGCTTGCACAAACTAAGCAGCGCCTGCTGCAAAAAAATCAGCGCACGAAAGTAGGCCTATTCTAACCCACGCTGAGATGTATCAAGAAAATTACAAGAACTTTATTGCAGTCCTTACACAGGAAAGATTACTCCGCTTTCTAATAAAGTATCCCGATGTTAAAGTTGACTATATCTTCGTCGATGAAGCCCATAACATGCTCGGAAAAGACTCACGGGCTCTATTGTTGGCAACAGTGATCATCCTGTCAAAGCAGCGAAACCCAGATACTAAAATCAAGTATCTTACACCATTTTTGGTCGATCAAAAAAACCTCAACCTCCGCTATACGGAGATTGAGACAACCGATTATAAGGTACAAGAAAGCCTAAAAACCGAACGCTACCACCTCGTCGACTGTAGAGATGCTGAACCCGTCCATCTATACGATCAATATTTTGATGCGTTTATAAAATGTGACGATGAAGTTTTCGATGACGGTCTACAAGTAATAACGAAGCTTTCTGCGGCAAAAAATATCATCTTCTTCAATTTGCCAAAGAAAATTGAGCAATTTCTACGCGATTTCCTTCCATACAATGACGTTGTTGAAAGCGAGAAAATCGATAAAGTCTGCGCAAGTATCTCAGATTTTCTCGATAGTGAGTACCTTCTTGTAGAAGGGCTCCGAAAAGGTATTCTCTATCATCACGGTTCAGTTCCAGATATCGTAAAGCTTTACATCGAGCGCGCATACACCGAAATTCCAGAAATCCGCCACATAGTCTGCAACTCCACTCTGCTCGAAGGGGTTAACATTCCTGCTGAAAAAATGTTCATTCTTGAGAAGAGAAAAGGATCAAGTGACCTCACTAAGTCTCAGTTCCGAAATCTAGTCGGACGCGTTTGTCGATTCAGTGAAATTTTCAACGGAGATCCCAATAATTTATCGTTATTAGAACCTGAGATTTATATTGTGGGCACCCATGAGTATCTGGGCAGTTCGGATAATATACGCAAGTTCATCAAAAAGGTCGCTCAAGTTGACTTGCAAATCAAAGATGAAGTTGAAAATGTTTTGCTCGCTGAACGGCCCCTAGATGATGATGAAACTCAAAAAAAGAAAAAAGAGGCCGACGAGTTCCTTGAGAACATACAACCTGGAACAACAAAGTTAGACGTAACGTTTGCATCAACCCCTGTTGGGCGCTCTTGCTTCTTAAACAATATTTCTGAAGTCGATGTCTTAAGATATGAGTTTGATATTGAAGCGGCACTTGATGCCATCGCAGCACCACTCCAGAGTTCCAATGAAGTCATGAAGGTAATCGCAGAGGCGTTTATTCCCTACCTAAAAGAAGCATCTACATTTGGGAACTTACGTCGTCTACAGGAACATAGTGCGCAAACATTCTATGCGATGCTAATTGATTGGAAGATAAAGGGAGCATCTTACTCTGAGATGATCCGAAACTTCTTACGTTATTGGGAAAAGCTTGATGATGATGAAGTCTATGTAGGAAAATGGGGAGAAATCAAAAGAGAGGATTCCTTCAGGCACCATTGGGTAATCATTGGCGACAAAACGCATTCCGAAAAGGTAAATTTAGCCATTGTAAGAATTAAAGAAGAGCAAGATTTTGTCGACAACCAAATACTTAAATATGTAGAACTCCTGAATGATTTGGAGAAAATAGACGGGGATCTATATCTTAAGATTAAGTACGGAACTACTCATAAAGACAAAATTAGGCTGATGAATTTGGGTGTTAACTCAGTTCTAGCTAGTAAACTTATTGATGGTTACAGCGAGTTTGTTAACATTCAGGCTGATGAAGGCGTTGTGCAATTAAAGTCTAGTTTAATATCACGTATGCGCGAAAACAACGAGAATGAAATCTTGGTTTTTGAGGCCGGGATGCATCTTGGGTTAGCACACGAGTTCTAGAATTATGCTTCATCAAATCATAGGTTTCAAATACTCCACCGCACTTTGGCGCTGAGTGTCCGGATGTTGGCGTGATGTGTCCTTCCGGGTGGGAGACTCTCGTGTTTTATGGGGGCAGGAGGGCTGCCCGTCTGTGGTGAGGGGTGTTCTCCGTTCCCTGAAGCAACGACAGAATGCCATCCATGAAACCTTATGTTCTTTTCAAAAGCATCACGGCCCTGCCGGTTCTCTTGCTGCCTCATTCCCTTTTTGCGGGAGAAGTGCTTAACGATGGATCGGTTGTTACTGAAAGCCCCACTGTGACAACACAGGTTTCAGTTGCGGATGGCACCACATTGGAGGTTCAGTCTGGCGCTTCGGTGGAAGTGGGAACAGCCCATGCCATTGTTGATGCGGTGGATGGAACATCCATCACCGTGATCAATGCGGGCAGCATCTCTACCACGGATGATCGGTATGATGCGATCAACGCGCAAAACTCCACGCTGACGCTGGAAAACACCGGCCTCATTCATGGTCTGGAAGATGCCATTGATGTTGGCAGTGCAGATCAGATCATCAACTCTGGCACCATACTGGGCGGGGATGAAGGCATCATCGCGCAGGACCGCATTGAGGAGCTCACAAACTCCGGCAGTATCACCGGCGAGCGGGATGACGGCATTCAGGCAAGAAGCATCGGCAGCCTGACCAACAGCGGCTCGATCACCAGCGCAGAGGATGATGGTATTCTGGTTTTAGGTGCACAGGGCATTGGCAGCCTGATCAACTCCGGTACAATCTCCGCCGATGAAGAAGCCGTTGATGCAGACGCGCTGGGGTATTTTGAAAACACAGGCACAATCTCCGCCAGCAGAGATGCGATCTTCATCGATGGTGATGCGGGCACCATCATAAACCATGGCACGATCAACTCTGAATTTGGTGGGGGTTTCAACGTCTGGTCCGCCGACAGCGTGGTGAACACAGGCACCATCATCAGTAACGACGAAGGCATCTATCTGGACGGAGAAGACGGGTCCGGCCATGCCCGCAGCGTTTACAACTCAGGCACTATTGAAAGCCAAAACAGCGGCATTCGCGCCACCAGCATTGAGCGCCTGACGAACACGGGGAGCATCACCTCCCATTCCTCCGCAATCCGCATACATCACGGCACAATCGTCAACTCAGGCACCTTGACCGGAAGCCGGGAAGCTGCCGTTATCTTCACGCACGAAACCGACGGGGATGCAACGCTGATCAACTCCGGCGTTATACAGAACGACTTTAGCCCAACCAACAGTGCCATCGAATTCGGTCCAGTTGGGTCAAATCATTTGGTGCTCCAACCGGGATCCGTCATTATCGGAACCATCCTCTATGGAGGCACCGGCAGTGCGCTGACAGTTGAAAACGGCCTTTCCATCGCCAACACCTTTATCGGCACGCCACAGCAGGTTGAGGCGAACGGCGCCGCATTTGCGGTGAGCGGAAATCAGGTGGCCGTAGCTGATACCAGCGGCCTTGCAGCCGTGAACAACGCTTTTGTGGACCTGAGCGCCAGCATCTCCGATGGGGTGAACGCGCGGATCATAACCAACCTGTTTGATGGAGCAGGGGAGCAGGCGCCCCAGGTAGAGCCGCAGCGGCATTTCTGGATGTCAGCGTTTGGCGCAGGCAGCCGCTGGAAGGACACTGGCGCAACCACTCACAACACACATGGCTACGGCGGTGTCCTGATGGGCCTTGATGGGCAGATCAGTGAAGACCAGCTGCTGGGGACCTTCATCGGCACCGCGTATGGCCGTACGGAAGTGAGCTACGACAGTCAGGAGACGGATATCACCTCGTTTTATGGCGGGCTTTACGGGCTGCAGCAGGTCGGCGCCCACTCTGTGAGTTTCGTGCTCACGGGCGGTTACTCCGACTATGACAGCGAACGATCCATCGCCAACAACACGGTGGCAACAGGCACAGAAACCGCCTCAGCCGACTACGGCGCCTGGTTCATCGCACCGGAAATCACTCTGGTAACCGAGCTGACCGTGCTGGAGCAAACCGTGCTGCCATCGCTCACCCTGCGCTATGCCGGTGCAGCAATCCAGAGCTTTTCTGAGAGCGGCTCTGAGGGCAACCTCTCCGTGGATGACCGCGCGCTACATGAGTTCACCGGCCGCGCCCAACTCACCACCCGTGCCTATGAGGGGACTGCGTTCTCGCTGGATGCCTTCATCGCCGTTGAGGGCCGTCTCTCACGTGGAGACGACAACCTGACCGGCGCCTTGCTGGGGCAGGATATCGGCTTTGTACTGGATGACAGAGACGAAGCCCTGCGCGGTACCATCGGCTTCAATGCAGGTGGTCAGATTACCCCCTCCGCCCGCTGGTTCGCCCGCGCAGAAGCAGCCACCGGAAGCGATGTTGATGTCCACGGCGAAGGGCAGGCAGGCTTTCTCATCAGCTTCTGAAGAGTTGGCTGCTACGCCGTCTCCTTGGCAGCGCGGCGAAATTCTGAGGGCGTTTGATCCGTCCAGCGCTTGAACAACCTACGAAAGGCGCGTTCTTCGGAATAGCCAAGCATATGCGCGATGCTGCTGATGGTGAGATCCGAGTTGCCGAGCAACTGCTTGGCGTTCGCCAGCCGAACATCCTCCAGCATCTCGCGCAGCTCCGCCCCGTTGCGACTGACAATGCGTTGCAAGCTGCGCAGGCTCATGTTCAACCGCTGCGCCAGCGCAGGCGCTCCATACTCCGCCAGGGCTGCATTCTCACAGATGGCATCATAGACCCTCTGCAGCTCCTCTGACTGCATCTCCGGCTTCTCAAGATCCTTATGCAGACGATCAAGGTGCGCGCGGGCGTAGTCATAGAGCGGTTTTGACGGCAGGCGGCTCGGCGACTTCAGCGCTTCATTCGCCAGCAAAAACCCGTTGCTTGGCTGTTCAAACAGAACCGTCACGCCAAAGTACTCTTCGTAAAGGTGCAGTGGAACCAGAGGCTTATGCATAAAACTCACCTGCTGCACATGGCAGGCAACACCATAAAACTCTTCCACCATCCGAAAGAGCAGCGCACACCCCAGCTCCGCCGTGATGCCACGATCCAGCGCGTCCATAGGGTGGCGAAGTTGAACCCGTGTCGTCACCTCCGAGCTTTCAAAGCTGAACGACAACCGATCGGACAGGACGGACTGGTACTGCACAAGCACCTCCAACCCTTCCTTGAAGGTTGGAGCAAATTCCAGGGCAGAGCTGACGAACCCAAGCGCTGAGAAGGGCGTCACCTTGGCCAGATCCAACGAGAACGCCTCATTAGGCAAGGACTCTGCCATCAGGTTCATGATCTTGGGAAAGGTTTCTTCATGCAGGCGCGCATCAGCGGCGAGCAGCTGTACCGGGTCCAGGTCTAGTTTGCTCAGGATCTCCTGAAGCGGAACACCTCTGGAGATGGCGTAACTCGCAATGTGCGAGGCAACACTGCCCATCGTTTTTGATTGCATCAAGCCCGTCGTCTTCTGCATGCCCAAATCTATATGCACTTTGAAACCTTAGTGATTTTTACTATGCACCCTGCGCAATTGCCATCTTAAACTGAGGCTTTTCGCAGGTTCTTAAGCAGCTGGTGAAGACAGCGTTCCAAGGCCTCGCTGTTGAAAACCCGCGCCTCAGCGGTTACATACACATGCATGGCGAAGGTATTGGCGAGCAGCACTGTTTTACCGGCTGGGGGAGGGTCCTTTGAGCTTTCCGCTTTGTCGATTGGCGTGTTTTTGTGTGATCAGCCAACCCACCGGCTTTCTGTGGGTTCTTCGCGAAAGCACCATGTTCCTCTCAAAAAACAGCAGGGCTGGATTTTGCCAGCAGGCAGCAATGGCATCTGCGAGTATGACGAGGATCTGGAGCTTTCACTCGTCTCGCTGGATACTACGATTTTGCAGGAGTTCGGCGTCGGGCAGCGCTTTGAGTTTGATGCTATTGTGGGCGAGCTTGACCCGCTTCTGCTCAATCTGAGCCTGAATGCCGCAGAGTTCGGCAGCAACGGTACGCTTTACCGCAGAAACCATGCAGAGGGCACTGGCCGCCCATGTGGTGCAGACCCTCAAGCCTTTACCTAAATGGAATGTGGGCATTGGGGACGCCCGACTGCGCAAGGTGCTCGATTACATTCACGACAATCTGGCAAGCGACCTTTCGCTGGCTTCCATGTCCACACTTGCAGCCATGAGCGCAACTCACTTCTCCAAAGCCTTCAAAAAGCAGGTGGGCACCTCGCCCCTGCAATATGTGATTGAAACCCGGCTGGACCTTGCTTCTGTTTTGCTGAAGACAACCCAGCAAAGCGTGGCAGAGATTGCGTGGCGCGTGGGTTATCAGGATCTGAGCCGGTTTGGCCAGCACTTCAAGCGCAAGTTTGGAGTTACTCCGGCAGCCTTCCGGACGCAGTAACTCCGTCTTTTTCTTCTATTTTGCCGCTGCAGCGCGTTCGCCCGCAACTGCCACGAGGCCGCGATCTCCGGTTTCCCAAAGCGCTGTCATGGTCATGGAACTGACCAACCAACGGTCCTCAGCCCGCTCCAGCGTGTAGGCATAGCGGCCACCCAGTGTCCAGAGCTTATCGTCAATGCGGTGGGTTGCGGTAAAGTCCGCTTCCGCTGTGGCTGTGTCCCCTTCCAGCGACGTGATGGTGTGGTTGGTGACCATGTGGTGGGTGACGTCAAAAAACGGCAGGAAGCCGGACCACACGCCCACCAGCTCATCCGCAGGCTGGGTGACGGGCTCTCCATCCCACAAGCTGGTGTAATCTGTGGTGATTTCCGGCGCCATGGCGGCGCGCACGCGGGTCCAGTCCCCCCGGTCTGCGCCAGCGGCAATATCAGTGATGGACCGGCTGATCTCAGCCTGATCGGCCAGTGCAACGCCTCCAAACAGGCTAAGGCTGGCGGCAGTGGCGGCAATAAGTTTTCTTGGCATAATCTTTCTCCTGAAAGCAAAAGGGGGCTTAAAGCAGCCTGTTGGGGAAGCTGCTTTAAGCTGCTCGGTTAAGGCATTGGCATGAGCAGACCGGTACCGGACTGCCTATGGGCTGCCTCAGCTTTCGCTGTTGGACAGGAAGTGCTCTGCCACCACATCCGCTGCGCGGGTGACGTCCTCCGGATTGTCGTAGAAATCAAACTGCGTCACATCCTCAAGCCATTTGGCTGTGGCATTGCCAGCAAAGCCGGCCAGGAACGTGCGTACGCCCTGCGGGATTGCTGCGCTTTCTGAGTGCACAACGGCGAGCGGCTTATCCAGACGCTGCGGGTTATCTGCCGGGTGGTAAGTCAGCCAGCCTTCCCAGCCTGCATTGTTCCACTTGTTGTCGTATTCAGGGATCGCACCGCGGTCGGCCTCGTAGTAGTAACCACCGATCGGCATCAACACGCCTTCCGCACCTTCTGGTCCCGCTGCCGGAATGACCTGCCCACCAGCAGCTTCTGCCGCATGGGAGACCTCAATCAGCCCGGCCACACCTTCCTTGCCGCCGTAGACGGTTTCCACGATCTCCTCATTCTGAAGCCATGGAGCTACCAGACCAAGACGCTTCACCAGAGGATTGCCGGAAACCGCATCCACCATGTAACCAGCTGACGCACAGATGCCGAGGCCGTGGATCTGCGCGGCGTCCACTTCCGGCAGGGTGGAAACGAACTGGATGGCCTGACGGATGTCTGAGGTTTTCGCCTCCGGGCTTTCTACAAACCGCACGTGCTGTGGCAGATCGCCAGACTTGCCCCAGCCGCGGAAGTCGAAGGTGAATGCCGCAAAACCGCGATCTGCCATCTGGCGGGCATAGTTGGCTGGCATCTGCTCCTGCACAGACGTCCATGCCCCGGTAACAACCACTGTCGGCAGCTTGGCACCGTCGTACTTTTCCGGCAGGTACAGCGTGCCTTGCAAGGTGGCACCTTCATTTTCAAAAGTCACAGCACGGGTTTGAACATCCGCAAGCGCAGTGGACGCCATCAGCATGGCAGAAGCACTCAAAGCAATAGTTTTCATGGGTCTCTTCCTTATGAAAGATCAGTGAAATCGATGGCTTCACTGTGCCCCACGGCAGCCCCTCAAACAGGCGCGTTTCCTGTCATTTCTTATGCATTTCTTGTCATTATGACGCGAAAGCTGTGCTTGCGCTCACCGCGAGAAGGAGCGGAAGACTTCGTAGAGTTGGAAGAGTTGTTTCTGGGAGTTGATGCCCATTTTGTAGAGGGCAGACTTGAGCTGCTTGCGGACAGTGTCCAGCCGCACGGATCTGTCCTGCGCGTAATCCTGCAGGGATGTGTTGGAAAGAACGGCACTGATGACGTGGCTCTCTGCCTTGGAGAGGCGGAAGACGTCGGTTAGCTTCTCAATCACAGCAGGGTCGGCATTGGCGGTTGTGCTGGTCATCATGATCTTCACGGCCAGATATTGCGCTGTTTCCAATGATCCGTCTGAGGCCTGTGGCTTTGGGTTGAACATCTGGATCAGGTAAGTTGTCCCTGTGCGTTCATCCGTCAGGTTCACAATCGGCAGACCTCCCACCAGCGCGCTGATCTGGGCCTCTTCCAGTTTCCTGTTCTGCTTGCGGTCAGAGCAGGAGATCCCGGTCTTCCGGAGCCTCAAAAACCCGTTCTCCAATATCTCAAGGGCTCTTGGGTTGATGGAGTTGATGTCATACTGCGTAAAGATGATGAGCCCGAATGGCAGGTTTCCGGTAACTGAGTCCTTCAGGGACAATCTCATCTCAAGGCTTCTGACCTTTTGCCGATAATGCAGAGCCCTGCTGGCATGGGGGATCATGCTTTCAAACATTTTGCGCTGGAGGGGGAGAACCCGTCTCCCGGATTGAGTGAAGACACACCAAACCAGCCGAAGTTATCGCCCTTGGTCAGGTTGGTTCCCATGAGGTCATAGACTTCAAATTTGGGTAGAAGCTGATGTATAGGATTGGTTTTCAACCCATATTCTGTCGTCATCTCAGCATCAGTGACGATCTGTCCGTATGGAGATCTGTTGACCCGGTCTATTCTGTAATCATGAGCAAAATAGTTCTCAGTGTATTCCGGCTCAAAAGAAGGATCGATCCGCGCGACGTAGTTCAACCGCTCCTCCGGCTTGGCTGCATCATAAGTGTAAAGATGCATTCCGGAAGCTCTCAGCAGATCACTGGCAGTAAGAAGTGCATCCTCGAACAGCTCAGGATGTTCAACGGCCTCGTAAAGCTGAGTAAGGAAGAGATCAAAGTCCTTTGTCATGGATATGCAATATGTAAACAGCAATGATTCGCGCAGCAATCGATAAACTTACCGTAACGGATAGCAAGTAAATATCAAATAGCATCTAAGTAGAACTACCAGTTCACATTGTGACAGAGAGGCATTGGTTCCAAGGAATGATCACATGCCTCTCTTTTGAGCGCGCGCGAAGGCTGAGCCTTTTTCTTTAACAAGCCCCCATTTGAGGAATGTTTTGCACCTCTGGCTTTCCCTAGCATGGCCTCAGGCTGATTACATTTTCTAAGCAATCACTGTGTTTCGTGGCCATAATGCAGGTCACACATCAGCCGATTTATTCTGAGCTTGGGTAAGTTCAGTGAAGAGATGATGCGGGCACGGCCAAGGCCATAGCTGACCTCTTCGATAGAGCCGCCCAAACCAGATTCAGCATTGATTTAACAGTTATGGGGGGAAGGGAATACTCGAATGTATAGTTCGTAACTTATTGTATTTATATTTGAAATTCATACCAAGCAGAGATGACGATTAAACCAGAATCTAATCTAAATCGTTTGCTTTAAAACAGCTCGCAAGCCTCCATCGCGAGCTGTTTTTTTGTTTCACAAAGCGCAGTTGATTAAGCTGCTTTGTCGGCGGCAAGGGTGAGGGAGGCCTGATCGTTTTGGGCGCGGCGCAGGGCCATGGTGGCTTCCAGGGCGGCGAGGGCAACGATGAGGTAGAGCAGCGGGGCCGTGCCTAGTTCCACGATCATCCAACCTGCAATCAGCGGAAATCCGAAGATGCCGATGAAGTAAGTCAGCGCGAACAGCTGCAAGGTTTGCGGCACCAGATCTTCCTGCGCATCATTGGCGGCCATAGCTGCCAGCACCGGATAAGACGCGCCGTATCCAACCCCAAACAGGATCGCGACCACGATATAGGCCGGAACGCTGGCGCCGGAAAACGCAAAGAGCAAGACGCTGCCAGCCATCACATATTGCAGGGCGGCGATGGTCATATAGGGCTGCGTACCGCCTTTGAACTTGGCCAGCACCACACGGCAGATGACAACGGTGATGGTGTAGGCGAGGAAGAAGTGGGCGTAGTCGAGCCCTCTGGCATCTGCAAATACCGTCTGGAAGTTGTTCATGCCCGCAAACACGCTGGCTCCGAGGCACACCATGATAATCGGCAGAACTGCTTTGCCCTTCAAAATGCTGCCCACATAGCCAAGGCTGAGGCGGGATCTGGCCTCCGGCCCCGGATTGATGGCATGTTGGCGCACTGGCCCAACCAACACAAAAAACAGCAGGGCACTGAGAACACACAGGCCGGAGGTGATGAGAAACGCATCCGCAATGGTGCCACCTGCGGCTTCAATCTGGGATGCCATGACAGGCGAGAGCCCGAAGCCGGCCATCAGAACCACCGAGTGCAAGGCGAAGTAACGGATACGCTCGTCCGCCGTGACGAGCCGGGTTAGAACAACAGGGGCCAATGCATAGGTGAGGCCCCACCCCGCACCCAGCAACAAGCTGGCGAGAACGACCATTGCGTTCACTCCATCCGCCACAGCAAACAGCGCAAGAGCGGCGGCGATGGCAAG
The DNA here is from genome assembly GCA_032615215.1 of Microbulbifer sp. MKSA007. Lineage (NCBI taxonomy): Bacteria > Pseudomonadati > Pseudomonadota > Gammaproteobacteria > Cellvibrionales > Microbulbiferaceae > Microbulbifer > Microbulbifer sp. MKSA007. The sequence goes on from CP128431.1 coordinate 19,155, forward strand.
GCAGGCGAGCCCGAGGGTGATCACGCGGCCAAACCAGTCTGACAGATGCCCGGAGAAGTACACGGCGATCAACGTGGAAACGGTCGCCACCAGCAGGATGAGGCCGACGGCTTTCTCATTGGCACCGAATGTGGCGAACAGCCGTGGGAGCATGAAGGTCAGGCCGTAAGCTCCCGCTTGCAGCAGCACGGCCAGTAAGTAAACGACAAATGTCAGAGTGCGAGACATGCGCGGGCACCTCAAATAATCGTGTTTGAAAAGCAGGCGCTGATCAAACTCACTTGATCTGAGCCACCTTTGCTTCTGGCAGGCACACTAAGAGCTCGATTGGCACTTCGAAAGAACCAGTAAATGTAAATACTGAGGGACCAGTTAGACTGATCGTTTATCACCTCCACGCGCGCACCTCATGCAATAACTCTTATATTGCAATGAGTTACCATCATATCGCTCGACGTGTTCCAGTTACCCTGAGATTTTATCGATTCCATTGACGCACCGTTCGCCCTGAAACCATCCCGTTATTTGGGAAAACCGCAGAGTACTCCAGAATAAGAGCAGTCCCGGAAGTGACATGGAGCTCATGGATGCCTAAGACGAAGAAGGAACAAGACAAAACCTCCAGTGACCCGAAAGTGGTGAAGTGGATCAACGCGGTGTCAAAGCTCCTGCACATCAATCAGGAGGAAGCGAGTGCTAGGGGTGGTTCCAATGGTGATGATACGAACCACCTGGAAAGACCACAGGGCAACGGCATCTCACTGGAGCCTGATGTGCCTACTCAGGACACGACACCTCCTGAGACGCAGATCCTAGATCTCACACCAGAGATCAAAAAAGCACAGACTAAGTTCGAGGCCTACAAAAAGCGCCGGAACATCTTCAAGGATGTGAATGATCTGGAGGTCTTCGACAAATTCGTCAAATCCACCGCAGAATTTCTGGACAAGGCCAGCGACCTGAACAAGCAGCAAGATGTTTCCGGTGCTATCAACTCTTTGGACAATGCAACCCTGACGATGAAGGAAGTCGAAAAGATCTATGCCCGCGGTGTTGACTCTGCATGTATACTGCTACACCGAAAACAGGAACTGGCAGACATTCGAGCCCGTTTGAAGTTCCTCAACAGCTTTGATCTGGAAGGATTTTCTGAACAACGACAGAGAGAAGCTCCTCGTTTCGCCGAGTTCGTCAAAACCAATGCAGATAAAGCAGAGGCACAGCTGAAAGCTGGTGAAATCAAAGCCAGCCGGGATACCTTTGTAACACTGCATACCTATCTGGATACGCTGGAGCGGATACTCAAGGAAAAACCATCAAAGGAAACTCAAAAGCCGCGCAAGGAAATCACGGTTAAAGCTTATACCGGCGACAACTCGGTAGCTGGGGCACAGGAAATACTGACTGAACTGAATAGATTGTATGAGGAGCAGCGCAAGATCCCGTACACGGATAAAGAAGCCTACGCACAGAGCAGGGAAAAAATAGCGGCTCAAAGAGAGTTGCTCAAAAACCCAGACCACCGGATCAACAATGCTGACCGTGATGGAATCTTTACCCAGTTTGAGCCTCTGGGCGAGGATGGCAAGTCTGTTCTTGATAGCGGCGAATACGAGAAAGCCGGAAACAAGATCCACTTGAGCGTCCAGATGGGTCAGCTGGAGCAAGCCGGTAACGTTCTGACACCCCTTTTGCTCTCGCCAGATAATCCTTTCCTTTCGTTCAAAGTCACCAACATGGACGGAGCGGTGGCGGCCTTTAAAGATGATGAGAAGCAGTATTCTGCTGACACGCCTGAGGCCAAAGCCAAGCTGGCAGAGCAAAAAGCGTACTTCGATCGCGTCACCCAGGGTGCACAGATCACGCTTTATCCGTACACCAAGGACACAAGTTATCCTGATGGCGCTGAGGACTTCGGCTTCTTTTTAAAACTGCTGGAACAGGAACTTGCAGCCGCTGGCATTCAACCGGGCAAGAACCCGGATTCCGATGCCAGCCTCGAAGGTCTGAGCTTTGCAACCTTCCGTAATGAAGAAGGCTCACGCGGTGTTGGCGTGGATGATGAAGAGCAGCTCGAAGAAAACCGAAAAATGCTTCGGAGCAAGCCATTTTATCAGGCCCTCACCAACAAGGATTACAAGCCTGAAAAACCTGAAGAGAACCCACCATCTCAGCAAGACGAGCCAGAGAGTAGGAAGAGTGCCCGATAAGGCATGCCACCTCGATTGATTGTTATCGGCTCGTGCTGGGTGATCTCACAGAATGATCCAGCGAGGGACGCACGAACGCGGTTCATGCGCGTTTCCCAGTCATCATAGGGCAGCAGGCCTGCCACAAGTACGTTGCTGTTTTGGGCTGGCTTCGGCAGGAGCCCGAAGTGGCGCGGGTCACTTCCCAGAACGCGCACATCCGCCAGCCTGCCAAGAGCATAGGATATCTTGGCACCATCGATCCAGTTGAGGGTGTATAGCGGGGTTGGCTCCCCGTCCTGCAGCAGACCGCGGCTGATCAGAGCGTCCTTTGCATCAAACCAATCCATGGCACGAATGGTCTCATCCCAACGTGGTGGAGGGGAGCCGAGTGGTCGTGTCAGAAGTCCTGTTTTGAAATGCAGCCCTCCAAGCACAACGACGGTCAGGATAAGAGCGGCTGACGCTATGAAGGCGCGTTTGGCAATGACAATGCCCGACGGCTTGAGCTTTGCAAACCAACTGCCCAAAAGCGGGAAGAGGAACAGGTATCCGGCCATGGGCCAGTGGGGTAGCGTGTTTCGGGAAAGCAAGGCGACTGCGTTGAACACAATGATTGGGAAAAGCGCGAGGCATAGGAAGTACCGGTCCGCCGCTGTTTTTTCTCCAGCACGGAAGAACCGCACCACAAGCCACAGGCACACGACCAGTGTCACGGGTTGCAGATAGGCCAGCTGCCCCAGAAGCATGCGCCCGGAGTTGAGAAGGTGGACGGGAAGGTCGAAACCGCTAGACGTCACCGAGCGGGAAAGCTGGAACCCGAATGACTGCCAGCCGTTCATGGCATTCCACCAGATGACAGGGCTAAAGACCAGAAAAGCGACGGCACTGGCAATATAAGGGCCACGGGTGCGGAGGAGGGGGCGGAGCTCCCGGTCCGTGAGTAGGAACAGCAAGGCACCCACTCCAGTCAAAACTGCCATGTACTTGGAGAGCAGTGCCAAGCCAAATGCCAGTCCGACAGCAATCCAACGGGCATCGCTTATGTGGCGTGTGTTTGGGTTCAGAAGCGGGGTCAGCAGGCTGGCCGCAATCAGCAGAAAGAGCATCATCGGCCCATCGGGGACAATCCAGCTGCCTGCGGAGAGGAGAAAGAACGGCGAGATGGAAAACCATGCAATCGCCCAGGCGCCAGCCTTTGCACCGTAAAAGCGGGAGGTCAGCTGATACAGCAGCAGGGTGGAGAGCACCGACATGGCGATGAAGGGAAAGCGGAGCACGAAGCCTGCTTCTGAGCCTGTCAGCCATGATGTTGCGTGAATGATCCAGAAGGTCAGCGGCGGGTGATCGAAATAGCTGAGAGAGGGATGGCGCGCTATGGCAACCATGTAGCTTTCATCCACGCCGAGACCAAGCAGGGCAGCGCCATAAAAACGGGCGAGGGTGGCAGCAAATATTATAATGAAAACAACAATGGCAATACGGGCTGGTGTGACGGCTCTGTCAATCATCAGCTGCCTCATGATCAGGTTACTTCGCTTTTTGTTATGATGAGGATTAGAGAGTCTTGAGCAGCAGAACAGCGGAAACGCCAATGCAGTTTCCCTACGGTTCAGCAGCCTTCAGACAATCACTCCACCTCCAAAGCCCTTCTTCCTTATGAGCCTGAAGCTAACCTGAAAATCATGTAGTATTTTTATCAGTAAAACTGGGGTGCACAGCAGAGAAGCTGGCGAGCACGCACAAAAAAGCCCGCGACACAGTTGCATCGCGGGCTTTTGGTTTAGATGGCTACAACTCAGGCAGCGGCGAGTTTTTCGCTGCGCAGTTTGTTGAGCGCGCTTTCGGTCACTTCAAAGCGTGGGCCATACGCTGCAGCCAGTTCGTCAGCGCGTTTCTTGAAGGCATCAAGACCAACGCCGTGGATGAACTGGAGGGCACCGCCGGTGTGGGCCGGGAAGCCAATGGCGAAGATGGAGCCGATGTTGGCTTCCACTTCCGTGCGCAGCACGCCTTCATCCAGACAGCGCAGAGTCTCGATGGCCTGACGGTACATCATGCGGTCTTCTGCATCTTGCATGGATACGTTCAGATCCCGCTCCTTGAACTGGGCAAGACCATCCCAGAGCTTCTTGGTGCCATCCTCGGCATACTCGTAGAAGCCACCGCCATAGTGACGACCACCACGGCCCATGTTCACCATGGACTGGCCAACCTTCACGTTGGAGCTGTCATCTGCCGGGAACCCGTTTTCAACGCCTAGACGTGCATCTAGCGCGATGTGGGTCTCGTGGATCTTCTTGGTCAGCACCATGGAGACTTCGTCATGCACGGCCAGCGGGCCAACCGGCATGCCGATTTTCCACGCAGCGCGTTCAATGGCAACCGGGCTCATGCCATCCCGCATAAGAGCCAGACCTTCATCCAGATAGGTGCCAAACACACGGCTGGTGAAGAAGCCACGCTTGTCGTTGACCACGATAGGCAGATAGCCGATCTGCTGCACGTAATCATAGGCCTTGCGTAGGGTCTCTTCGCTGGTTTTGTCGCCAACGATGATCTCCACGATCTTCATCTTATCGACCGGCGAGAAGAAGTGCAGGCCGATAAAGCGGGTCGGATCCGGGCAGCTTTCTGCCAGAATGGAGATTGGCAGAGTGGACGTGTTGGAACCGTAGATGCCGGTGTCGGGCAGCTGCTTGTAGGTTTCAGGGATAACCTTCTCTTTCAAAGAGATATCCTCGAACACTGCCTCGATGATGATGTCCGTGCCTGCAAAGGTCTCATCACTGTCCGTTGGCGTGATGCAGCTCAGCAGAGCGTCCTTCTTGGCTTCATCCATACGGCCACGTTTGATGGCTTTGTCCGCCAGTTTGACGGAATAGCCTTTGCCTTTCTCAGCATTCTCAAGGCTCATGTCCTTCAGTGCAGTTGGCAGGCCGCGGCTGGCGTGTGCCCAGGCGATGCCTGAGCCCATCATGCCTGCACCAAGGATCGCAGAGCTTCCCGCTTTCCACGCATCCCCTTGTGGGCGGACTTTGCCAGACTTGATCGCCTGCATGCCAAAGAAGAAGGTGGTGATCGCAGCGCGAGCCTCAGTGGAGCGCAGCAGGGCTGCAAAACCGCGGCTTTCGTTGCGCAGCGCGCTGTCAAAACCCATGCGCATGGAGTTGACGGCAATGTCCATCACCTTTTCCGGTGCAGGCATCAGGCCGCGTGTTTTGTTGTACAGCATGGTTGGTGCCATGGCTGCCACCATGCGCACATTGGCGCTGTCTGCATTGCCGCCCGGATAGCGGAAGCCTTTTTGGTCCCACGGCTGCGCGGCAGCCTCTGGGTTGGCTTTGATCCACGCTTTTGCAGCTGGGATCAGCTCTTCCGGTGTATCCACCAGCTCTTCCACCAGTCCGGCTTTCAGCGCCTTTTCCTGACGCAGCTGTTTGCCTTCAGCCAACAGAGGCAGAGCTGCTTCCAGACCCAGCTTGGCAGTGAGGCGCACCACGCCGCCAGCACCCGGCAACAGGCCAAGGGTTGCTTCTGGCAGGCCGACAACAGCCTTTGGTGAGTTGAGCAGAACGCGGTGGTTACAGGCAAGACAGATCTCAAAGCCACCACCAAGAGCCGCTCCATTGATGGCCGCAACCACTGGCACCGGCAGTTTTTCCAGCTGGCGCAGGGGGGCTTTCATCTCTTCCACGTAGGCAAAGATGTCTTCCGGGTCCATGCTGCCGTGAAGCATCTCTTCCAGATCACCACCCGCGAAGAAGGTCTTCTTAGCAGAGGCGATAACAACACCGGTGAGGCCGTCTTCAGCGGAGAGCTTGGCCATCAGCTCTTTCATGCCCTCAAACCAGGCGCGGGTCATGGTGTTTGCGGACTTGCCCTGTGAGTCAAACGTGATCGTAACAATGCCGCTGGCGTCTTTTTCGTAGATATATTCAGACATGGTCTTCCCCGTTATACGCGCTCGATGATGGACGCGATGCCCATGCCGCCGCCGACACACATGGTGATCAGCGCCCGCTTCTGGTTACGGCGCTCCAGTTCGTCGATCATGGTGGACACCAGCATGCCGCCGGTTGCGCCCAGTGGGTGACCCATGGCGATCGCACCACCAACAACGTTCAGCTTTTCATCTGGCACGTTGAGGTCCTTCTGTAGACGCATCATCACAGAGGCGAAGGCTTCGTTGATCTCAACCAGATCAATGTCATCGATGGTCAGGCCAGCCTTGGCGAGTGCCTTCTTGGAAGCTGGTCCCGGTCCGGTGAGCATGATGGTTGGGTCTGATGCTGTGACTGCTACTGAGAGCACGCGAGCGCGTGGGGTCAGGCCCATGTCCTTACCAACCTGTTCGCTGCCAAGCAGGATCAGCGAGGCCCCGTCCACGATGCCGGAAGAGTTGCCCGGTGTGTGGACGTGATTGATCTTTTCAACTTCAGGATAGCGGGCCAGTGCCACCGCATCAAAGCCCATGGCACCATGCTTTTCAAAACTCGGGCGCAGAGCACCCAGCGCCTGCATATCCGTGTTTGGCTTGATGAAGTCGTCTTTTTCCAGAACGATGATGCCGTTCTCATCCTTCACCGGCACAACGGACTTGTCGAACCAACCGTTATCACGGGCATGTGCTGCACGCTGCTGGCTGGCGACAGCGGCTGCATCCACATCATCGCGGCTCCAGCCCTCAATAGTGGCGATCAGGTCTGCACCGATCCCCTGTGGCACGAAGCCGGTAGCAAGCACAGTTTCAGGGTCTTCGCTGAACGGGCCACCATCGGTACCCATAGGCACGCGGCTCATGCTTTCATAGCCGCCTGCGCAGATCATGTCTTCCCAGCCGGATGCGATGCGCGCTGCGGCAGAGTTGAAGGTGTCCAGACCAGACGCACAGAAGCGGTTCACCTGCGCCCCCGCCACGGTCTGATCCCAGCCTGCTTTTTGCAAAGCGATCTTTGGCAGAACAGCGCCCTGTTCGCGCACTGGTGTCACACAGCCCATGACAACATCATCCACCCGGGAGGTGTCGAGGTCGTGCCGGCTTTGCATTTCATCCAGCAGTGTGGTCACCAGATTGATTGGTTTGACTTCGTTGAGGGACCCGTCCGGCTTTCCTTTGGAACGCGGAGTGCGGATCGCATCATAGACGTATGCTGTCGTCGCCATGTTTATCTACCGTGTCTTATCTTGAAATAAGGGTTTAAGGCCGGGGCAACCGCGTCGCCCCGACTGAACTCAGGCAATCTCGCGGTCGTGCTTCTCCCAGAACGGCTCGCGGAGTTTGTTCTTCAAAACTTTGTTCATGGCAGAGAGCGGCAGCTCTTCCACCAGCGAAATGGAGCGCGGGCATTTGTAGCCAGCAATGCGCTCTTTTGTGTGGGCGCGGATCTCTTCAAAGGTTGGGGTCTTGCCTTCCTTCGGCACAATCACCGCATGCACGGCCTCGCCGTAGGTTTCATCAGGAATGCCGATGACCGCCACCATAGAGACATCCGGGTGCGTGGAGATCGCGCTTTCCACCTCGGCGGTGTACACATTCTCTGCACCTGTAATGATCATGTCCTTCTTGCGGTCTTTCAGCGAGAGGATGCCCATCTCATCCAGCATGCCCACATCGCCGGTGCGGTACCCGCCGTTCTTCAGCACAGCTGCTGTCTGTTCTGGCGCATCGTAGTAGCGGCACATCACGGCAGGGGAGTAGAACACCACCTCACCAATGGTGTTCGGCGGCAACTCATTGCCTTCATCATCTTCAATACGCAGCTGAATAAGCGGGGAGGCGGCCTGACCGGCTGCGCCCATTTTCATCAGATCACCACTGTGGAACTGAGGATGCAGGAAGGTGCCCGCGCCAGCCTCGGTCATACCGTAGACCTGCGTGAGCTCCGTCTTCGGGAACTTCTCCTGCACCAGCTTCAACAGGCCTTCGGAGATCGGAGAGGCACCGTAGACGATCTGTGCCACACGCAGGAAGTCCTCTGACTTGAACTCTGGTGAGTGGATCAGCATCTGGAACATGGCAGGTGCCATGAGGAAGGACGAGACATCGAAGTTCTTGACCGCAGCCACCACAATGTCCGGACGGAACATCGGCACGATCAAAGATGGCTTGTTTTGGATGAGGCGCGCCAGCAGCAGGCCGTAGCCGGACAGGTGGAACAGCGGCATCACCATCAGCGCTGAGCGGTCATGATAGGGAATGCCATTGGCCGCCACAACGTTCGCACTGGCCAACATGGATTTGTGGGTGTGAACCACGCCCTTCGGGAAGCCGGTGGTGCCGCCGGTGTAGCTCATGAAACACTCGGTCTCCACATCGCGGCCCAGCTCCAGCTCAATCGGCTCGCTCAGGCAGTCCGCATAGGCTTTGGTGCCTTCCGGCTGTTCCTTCTCTCCCACATGGATGAAATGCTTCAGGCTTTCCGCGCGCTCTTTGATCGCAGCAACCATAGGCGCGAAGGTGTCATCATAAACGATCGCGGACATGCTGGAATGGCCGATGGCATAAAGCATCTCTTCAGCGGACCAGCGGATGTTGAGCGGAACGGAGATCATGCCTGCAATCATGGTGCCGATCATGGCTTCCACATACTCAACCGAGTTGAGGCTGAGAATGGCAACGCGGGCGCCGGGCTCAAGGCCCATGTCTTGCAGGCCCTTGGCAAACTGGCGGGTGCGCGTTGCAAACTGCGGGTTGCTGAAGGCACGACCGCCAAGGTCTTTAAACAAAGGAATGCCTGTGTCCACCTTCTGCAGATGGTTCACGAGCATATCAAAATTCATAGCACCTGCCGGTACTCCAGTATGTGTTCCAACCATATTCCCCTCCCAAGTCATAGGTTGATCAGCGCGTTGTGCGCTGTGTTTTAAAATACGAAGCCTGTTCTCCTCATGGTGCGCTTGTAGTGGCGCTTATTATTAATCAGGCAATGATGGTATCAATGAATACGCTGCCGGTTTCAGCAGAGTGATATCGAGGCTTGGATGCAGCTTTTGCTGCAACGCGACCCCAAGCAAGTAACTTCCGATGGAAACGGCCTGAATGCCGGAATCCAGATCCTTTGGAAACGCACCTTCCGCCTTGCCGCGCTCCAGATAAGAGACAAGCAGGCGCTTGACGAAATCATGTGCGCGCGTCACCGCATCTCCCAAAAGGGCATAGTCTGTGACGCTGCCCGCCATCAGCGCAAAGTAGGCCTGATAACTGGGCTTATTCTGCAAATCATCAAAGTGAATGTCGATGTACCGCCGGATTGCCTCCCGGGCATCTGTCTCCGCCGGTATCTGGCTGGTGATGTGCTCCTCCGTTTCGCTCACCATGCGGTCGATCAGCTTGACGAACATCTCGTCTTTCTTGCCGAGCCGTTGAATGGTGAGGCCGCGGCTATAGCCGGCCTTCAGACCAATACTCTCGCAGGTCGCCATCTGAATGCCATCCTCATTGATGATGGTCACCAGCGCATCAAAGAGCTTGCGTTCAGATTCCTCACGCCGTTCTGCCTGTGTCTTTTTCTTTTCCAAAGCCAGCCAACATTCACTCAAGTTAATTGTTGAACGTTTAGCAAATAAGAAAAAGAGAGTCCATGACGTAAACGTCATATCATTGATGAATGAGCCTAAGGAATAAGGGGAGCTGTTTGCAATCGGTAAGAAATGAGGGGCGCACGTGTAAAGAAGGGGACACGTCCAACCTCGCGAAGCGTAACTGGAAGATAGATTAAGCCCGCGAATTCAATTGGAGCTTCTTTCTTTTAAAGAGAGAAGCGACTTCAGCTCTCTGACCCCATGTGCGATCGCTGCAAACACATCCGTTCTTCACATGTCAGAGCTAAACTGACTGAGCGGACGCCTCATTTTTGATGTGAATAACATCAGAGTTACTACGTATAGCGCTACTACGGATCGCACTTTGCCAATTGCCCTGACATGATGCGGCGACCTGAGCAGCCTCAGAAGAGCCCTTAAGATTGAATACCTAAGGTGTTTTGGCGTAATTCTGCCCTTTCTGAAGACCAATTACGTTGGAATGTTTATTTCATAGTTTGGAATATTGGCTCAATTCATCCAAATATCTGCATAAATATTCCATCAGATATTGAAGCGTGTCTTCAAAACAGGTGGCAAAAGCTCGTATTCTGGTTGATTTCCATCAGGAAAATCTTTTTGCCGCCTAATGAGCTTAATACAGCGCTTGAGCTCAGTTTCCATATCATGGGTAATCACGAAGTCCATCTGGCCATTCTCCAGCAGCCTGCGGGAGTTCTCATTGAGCTCGTGGCCAATAAAGGCAATGGGTAAACCCAGCTCACGGATCGCCTTGGCAATGCCCGTGTTTCCGCCAGCCACGTTATAGACGCCAAGCGGCTTGGCCCCTTCATCCAGTCTGCTTTTGAAAAGCTTGTAAACCGTCTCCGCATCATCATTGGAGTTGATGATCTCTGAGATGGTGAGGTTCGGGTACTCCTTGCGTAACAGGCGGCGGAACCCGGTCTCACGCCCCTCCTGACAGCGGTAGTGTGCGCTGGTCGCAAGGAAGATTTCGCCAGACCGGTCACCTGAAAGTTTACCAAGCAACTGCGCGGCGCAAAGACCAGCTGCAATCTGATCCATCCCAACGTAACCAAGGTGTTTAGGGCTCTCCTGGTCCGTGGTCAGACATATAACAGGCGTTCCATTTTCGCTGATTTCTTCAATAGCACGGGTGATCGCAGGGTGTTCGCGCACTGCGATGATGATGCCGTCATACTTGCGCGCCCAGGCAATCATCTGCTCAGAAAACACACTCGGCTCAAAGTCCTTGGTGTGGGATGTGAAGCACTTGAAGCGCACATTCGGATCATCCCCATACCGGCGCTCCACCAGCTCCAGAAGCTCCTCAATGAAGCTCGTTCCGGAATCCACCAGCAGTCCAACTGTTATCGGAGAAACTGTTTCTGAGACAACCTCTTCCGGCGCACGCAGCTCGTTCAGAGCCTTGTGAACCAGCTCCACCTTCCTCTTGGAAACTCCACCCCGTTTATTGAGGACACGGTCAACTGTCGCGGTGGAAACTCCTGCCTTGTTTGCGATGTCCAACACGCTCGGATTCTGCCAGCTGCCCCGCCTCATATATATCACCTTTGATTGTTAAACCATCAAACACATCAATCTTTACGCCGAAATTCACATTTTGACTTCGGGAGAGCAAACCTTCCAAAATATTGAATTCATGGAATATTCGTTCTCTGAATCCGATTTTATCAGTAATTTCAGACTCTAAATTGACAGGTACCATTACTTACATATCATCTTTAGCAGATCAAATTGATGTTTATACATCGGACATTGGGAGAAGTCGTTTGTCGGGAAACATCAACTTCGCATTGAACCACATGCTGGCACCTCAAATGACGTTGGACGCGTTTTTTGGAATGGCAGCTTCCATGGGGATCAATGCCGTAGAAATCCGCAATGACATTGCTGGCAATCCGTTCGAACTGAACACGCCAGCGGAAGACGTCAAGGCACTGGCTGTTAAGCACGGTGTCGAAATCATCAGCATCAATGCACTTCAACGGTTCAACGAGTGGTCAGAGGTTCGTCTTGCTGAAGCAAACGAACTGATCGGCTTTGCTGAGCGTAGTGGCTCCAAGGCCCTCGTCATGTGTCCGGTCAACGACCATGACTATGGCAAAAGCGATGATGAACTGGCTGCGAACCTGCGCCAGTCGCTGAAAGAACTCAAGCCTCTGCTGGAAACCGCCGGTGTGACCGGTCTGGTTGAGCCTCTCGGCTTCCCGCAGTGCTCCTTGCGCCGCAAGGCGGATGCTGTAGCAGCGATCCGCGATGTGGACGGTGAGGGCGTGTTCAAGCTGGTGCATGACACATTCCATCATCACCTTGCTGAAGAAACAGAATTCTTCGCTGACCAGACAGGCCTCATGCACATTTCCGGCGTGGAAGATCCAGCTCTTTCCATCGCTGAAATGCTGGATGATCATCGTCTTCTGGTGGGTGAAGCGGACCGTCTGGGCAACGCTGCTCAGATCAAAACCATGCTTGCAAACGGGTATACGGGCCACGTGTCTCTGGAGCCATTTTCTCCAGTTGTGCATGCCCTTGAAAACGTGGTGGACGCCACGCAGGCAAGCTTTGATTTCCTGAAAAAAGAATTGCAGGCAGCCAACGCTGCCTGAGTATCCAGGCGACTGATTTCGCTAAATTAATTGGCGCAGGTGGGGACTTGCGCCAGCATAATCTTGGGAGAAGTGCCACCTAAGGCACGGAGGAGGAAGTAATGAAACGTACTCTACTGGCTCTTGCTGCATCGGCAATGATGACAACCAGCGTCATGGCTGAGAACATCGGCGTTTCAATGGCTTATTTTGATGATAACTTCTTGACCATTCTGCGCAACGCGATGGGTGAAGAAGCAGCCAAGTCCAACGGCGTTGAGATTCAGTTTGAAGACGCACGCGGTGACATCGGCAAGCAGATCGACCAGGTGCAGAACTTCGTTGCACAGGGCGTTGACGCAATCATCGTAAACCCGGCTGATACTTCCGCAACACCACGCATCACCAAACTGGCCAACAGCGCCGGTATCCCACTCGTTTACGTAAACCGTAAGCCAGAAGACAAAGAACTGCCTGAAAAGGTTGTGTTCGTGGGCTCTGATGAAGTTGTTGCCGGACGTTTGCAGATGGAAGAACTGGCAAAGCAGATGGGTGGCAAGGGTAACGTTGCCATCATGCTTGGCGAACTGGCTTCCAACGGTACTCGTGGCCGTACACAGGGCGTGAAGGAAGTTCTGGGCAACTATCCTGACATCAAGGTAGTTGAAGAGCAGACCGCTGACTTCCAGCGCGCAGAAGCAATCGACCTGATGAACAACTGGATCGTTTCCGGCACCAAAATCGACGCTGTTGCAGCAAACAACGACGAAATGGCTCTGGGCGCTCTGATCGCAATGAAGCAGGCTGGTATTGCAGCAAGCGACATCGCAGTTGCAGGTGTTGACGCTACTCCGGACGCTCTGGCTTCCATGAAAGCTGGCCAGCTGTTCGCAACCGTGTTCCAGGACGCAAAAGGCCAGGGCGCAGGTTCCGTGAAAGCTGCTCTGAAGCTGGCTCGCGGCGAAAAAGTAGACACCATTGTTTGGATCCCATTCAAGCTGGTGAACAAAGCGAACCTGGGCGAGTACCTCGACCAGTAATCAGCTGAGCGGAAGGCTTTAACAGCTTTCCGCTTTTGCCTTGCAGCGCCGTCCGCCTGACAAACTCAGGCAAACGAGAGGACCGCGCGCAGGTACCAAGTGATCAAGCTTCCGGGCCAGGCACCCGGGAGCCCCTCACACTGCCAGCAGAAAAATGGAGTTCACGGACTGTGAGTTTAAGCACACAAGAAGCGGTACGTGAGAATAAGGGTGCCGCAGCCCAACAAAAGTACCTGCTAGAAGTCGATAGTGTGCGCAAGGAGTTCCCCGGTGTTGTTGCACTGGATGATGTGAACCTGCGTATCCGACCCGGCACAGTTCATGCCCTCATGGGAGAAAACGGGGCGGGTAAGTCCACCCTGATGAAAATCATTGCAGGCATCTACCAGCCAGACCGTGGCGAGGTCCGTCTGGGTGGCAAGCAAGTGCAGATGTACACGCCACTGGATGCTCTGGAGCAAGGCGTTGCCATGATCCATCAGGAACTCAACCTGATGCCGTTCATGACCATCGCCGAAAACATCTGGATCCGCCGGGAGCCACTCACCAAGCTTGGGTTTGTTGACCATAAAGCTCTGCGTGAGAACACCCAGAAGCTGTTTGACCGACTGAACATCAGTCTGGATCCGGAAACTGAAGTTCGTGACCTTTCCATCGCCAACCGGCAGATGGTCGAGATTGCAAAAGCAATTTCCTATGAATCCGATGTTCTGATCATGGACGAGCCAACTTCGGCCCTGACAGACCGTGAAGTTGAACACCTCTTCCAGATCATTGCCAGCCTGAAGGCCGACGGAAAAGGCATCGTCTACATCACCCATAAGATGGACGAAGTTTTTGAGATTGCAGATGACGTGTCCGTCTTCCGCGATGGCAAATACATCGGCACAGATCTGGCCAGCAATCTGGACAGCGACCAGCTCATCCGCATGATGGTGGGCCGCGAGATCACCCAGATGTTCCCGAAAGAGGAAGTGCCGATCGGGGACGTGGTTCTTTCCGTGAAGGACCTGTGTCTGGACGGTGTATTCGAGAACGTGAGCTTTGATCTGCGGGCAGGAGAAATCCTCGGCGTTGCCGGTCTGGTGGGCTCAGGCCGCACCAACGTGGCAGAGACGATCTATGGTGTGACACCAGCCACCGCTGGCACCATCGACGTGTTTGGCGAGACGGTTGAGATCAAAACACCCGCTGAAGCCATGGACCATGGCATGGCACTGCTGACCGAAGACCGCAAGGACACCGGCCTGTTCCTGATGCTCGACATTCAGGAAAACATGCAGATCGCTCTGCTCAGTCAGGATCACGTGAAAGGCGGCTTTGTCGCTGAGAGCACTGTTTCCAAGCTCTGCAAGGAAATGAGTGATGCGCTGCGTGTGAAAACGCCGGGCATGAACGAGCGCATCGAGAACCTGTCTGGTGGCAACCAGCAGAAGGTTCTGATCGGTCGCTGGCTGCTGACCAAACCCCGCATCCTCATTCTGGATGAACCAACCCGCGGCATCGACGTGGGTGCAAAGGCTGAAATCCATAAGCTCATTACCAAACTGGCAGGTGAGGGCGTTGCTGTTCTCATGATCTCCTCCGAGATGCCGGAGGTGCTGGGCATGAGTGACCGCGTGATGGTGATGCACGAAGGACATGTCACCGGAATTCTGGACCGAGCTGAAGCAGATCAGGTCAGCGTTATGCGCCTTGCTTCCAACTAAGAATTTTCATGCGCGGCAGCTTTAAGCGCCCGACGCAGAGATTGAAAGGACTTGCCAGATGGCAAATGCAACAGACGTAGCTGAGAACAACGCTCCAGCTAGAAAACTGCCGGTCGAGGCCAACATCTTCCTCGTTCTGATCGGCATTGCAGTCTTTTTTGAAGTACTGGGCTGGATTGTGAAGGGCGATACCTTCCTGTTTAACCCACAGCGCCTGCTGATCATGGTTCTGCAGGTTTCCATCATCGGCCTTCTGGCCATCGGCGTAACACAGGTGATCATCACCGGCGGTATCGACCTGTCTTCAGGCTCGGTGCTTGCCCTCTCGGCCATGGTGGCCGCCAGTTTTGCGCAAACTTCCGACTATGCCCGTGCTGTCTTCCCGATGTTCACGGATATGCCATTCCTCGTACCAGTGTTCGCAGGTATCGCCGTCGGGGCCTTAGCCGGGTTCATAAACGGGTCGCTCATAGCCTACACGGCCATTCCCCCGTTTATCGCGACCCTCGGCATGATGGTAACTGCACGCGGTCTGGCACGCTACTACACCAAGGGCCAGCCAATCAGCCTGCTTTCTGAAGAATACATGTGGCTCGGTTCCGGCACCATTCCGGTGATCATCTTCCTGATGGCCGCAGTGATCTTCCACATAGCCTTGCGCTTCACCCGTTACGGCAAGTTCACCTACGCAACCGGTGCAAACGTTCAGGCTGCAAAAGTGTCCGGCATCAACGTTGGTCGTCATCTGATCAAAGTGTACACCCTTGCAGGTCTGCTGGCTGGTCTGGGCGGTGTTGTGGCTGCAGCACGTGCTGGTAGTGGACAGGCCGGTATGGGCCTTGCATATGAGCTTGACGCCATCGCTGCAGCTGTTATTGGCGGAACAAGTCTTGCGGGCGGCGTCGGTCGCATCACAGGCACCGTCATTGGCACCATTATTCTGGGTACAATGATGAGTGGTTTCACTTTCCTTGGTATTGATGCTTACATCCAAGACATCGTGAAAGGTGGTATCATTGTAGCTGCAGTGGTTGCGGACCAATACCGCCAGCGCAAACGGGCAAAAGCCTAGTTAGCCAGTTAAAGATTTTAGGCTAAAACCTCCCACGGATGATGCCTAATACCCGAGCAGGAGAGCCCTCGTCCGGCCTCCTGCTCTTTTTCTTTTTATACGCTTAGAAAGTGCCTCAGATATAGGCTTTGGAAGGTTCAGCTTCCCGCACATCTGCCCGCGTACCAGTGCGAGACGAGGTCTCCATTGCCTCGATCAACGCATGAACCATCAGGGCATCATGTCCGGTCACTTTCGGATCGCGATGTTCAATGATGCTGAGCGCAAAATCGTCGATCAAATCCCGGTGCCAGTCACACGGAAACGCCATAGGGTTCGCCCCGCCGCCTGTGCCGTCCTTCGAACCATTACGCCCGCCAAACACATCGATGGAGCCGTCACGATAGGTCACCGTCAGCTTGCTGCCTTCCAGATGAGCGGACGCCTTTGAGCCATCAAACACCAGTGTTTCTTTCGCATCCGGATATGTCGCTGTCGTTGCCATGATGGAGCCAACAGCACCGCTGTGAAACTCAACACCCGCAGTGGCAAAGTCTTCTGCTTCCATCTTGTGCGCACCGGTCGTGGCGCAAAGAGCCTGAACAGATTTGGCCGGACCTGTGAGACTGAGCATCAGGTCCAGCACATGGATCGCCTGCGTGATGAGCACGCCGCCACCGTCTCTTTCATAAGTGCCGCGACCTGCCTGATCATAGTAAGCCTGATCCCGCCACCAGGGGATGTTCGCGCGCACCAGATGAATTTCGCCCAGAGCGCCTTCATCTAACAAAGCCCGCAACTGCCTTGCCCCTTCGCGGAACCGGTGCTGGAACACCACGCCGTACTTTACGCCGGCATAATCGCAAAGCTCCACCAGTTCAGCCGCAGCCTCATAGGTCCGTTCCAGTGGCTTTTCTGTCAGGATGTGCTTACCTGCGCTGGAGAACAGCTCCACCAGATCATGCCGTTGGTCAGGCGGCGTCAGCAGAAGGACGGCATCGATCTCCGGATCGCCTGCGATCTCGTCAGGGCTGTCGAAACACGTCCAGCCGTACTTTTCAGCAACGGCCTCAGCCTTGGCTTTGGTTCGGTTGTAAAGGCCAGCAACCTCGACGTGATTTCTCAAAAGATCAAGCGCTTCGAGATGTGGTTTTGCGGCCATTCCCAAACCAACAACGGCCAGACTGATCGACGGCATTCAGAGCACTTCCTTCTGCACTGGTTATATATCAGGCAGTGTTTATACCAGTTTAGGTTGCCCCAGAAGAACGTGAAAACCCTGAGTCCAGAAAGGCGGTTCGTTGTCGAAACAACGAACCAGTTCGGGGAACTTATACGGGAGACTCCAGCCGCATTTCAGTTCGAGCATCAAACATATGCAGCTTTTCTTTTTGGTAGGTCACATGAACTTGTGTGCCTTCTGCAATATCAGGCCGTTCGAGTGTGAAGATTTTAAGGCTTTCCTGTCCGATACGCACATGAACCAGCGTGGAAAGGCCCATGGGCTCAATCAGATCCACCGTTGCAGCCAGGGTGGCTGGACCTTCCTCTGTGATCATCAGATGCTCAGGCCGCACACCCAGAACAAGATCCATCTGATCCTTCAAACCCGCACTTTCCGGCAGAACAATCTGATGGTTCTCATCGGTCTGCAGGTGGTAGCCATCACCAGATGCACGAGCTGTGCCTTTGATGAAGTTCATGGCCGGAGAACCGATGAAGGACGCCACAAAAACATTGGCTGGCTTGTCATAGATTTCCAGCGGCGTGCCCACTTGCTGAATATATCCATCATGCATCGCCACGATTCTGTCGGCCATGGTCATGGCTTCAATCTGGTCATGGGTCACATAGATAGATGTCGCTTTCAGCTTACGGTGCAGCTTGCGGATTTCTGAACGCATCTGTTCGCGCAAGCGCGCATCCAGATTGGAGAGCGGCTCATCAAACAAAAACGCCTGCGGATCACGCACAATCGCACGGCCCATGGCAACACGCTGACGCTGACCGCCGGAGAGTGCTTTCGGGCGACGTTCCAACAGACCATTCAGGCCGAGGATGTTGGAGACCCCGTTCACAGCACTGGCGATCTTCTCCTTCGGCGATTTGCGAAGGGTCATCGCGTAACTGATGTTCTCTTCCACGCTCATATGCGGGTAGAGCGCATAGGACTGGAACACCATGGCGATATCTCGGTCGCGCGGCGGCAGATCATTGATGATCCGCTCGTTGATGGAGATTGAGCCAGAGGTCACTTCCTCAAGCCCCGCAATCATGCGCAGTAAGGTAGATTTTCCGCAGCCGGACGGGCCTACCAGCACAATGAACTCGCCATCCTGAATGTTCAGGTCGATCCCGTGCAGAACAGCGGTGTTGCCGTAGGATTTGGTTGCCTCGGTGATTTGAATAGAAGCCATAAAGTACCTCGTTATCCTTTGACCGCACCGGCGGTAAGACCCTGCACCAGATAACGCTGGATGAGGAAGAAGAAGATTGCCGCAGGAATGAGCGCCAGGAAGCCAGCTGCCATCATCTGCCCGAAATCGACAGAGAACTTGGAGATGAACGTAAGCAGACCAACAGGGAAGGTGACAGCATCTGGACTGCTGACCAGCATGAGCGCAAAGAGCAGTTCGCTCCACGCCGCGGTGAACACAAAGCCAAGCGTGGCTGCAATACCCGGCAGGGTGAGCGGGAAGATGATCTTCACCAGAGCACCAAAACGCGTATTGCCATCAATCATGGCTGCTTCTTCAAGATCTTTGGGAATGCCGTCAAAAAACGACTGCATCAGAAAGGTTGCAAACGGTACGTTGAAGGCTGTGTAGACCACAACAAGCCCAAGCAGACTGTCCGTCAGCCCCAGCGGTGTGAGAATGCGGAAGATCGGTGCGATCAGCATCACCAGCGGGAACATCTGAGTGATCAGCATCAGGACGATGATGATGGCCTTGCCGCGATACTGGAACCGCGAGAATGAGTATCCCGCTGCTGCTGCGATCAGCGTGGAAATGAGAGCCGTTGCGCCGGACACAATGGCCGAGTTGATAAAGAACTGCGGGAAGTCCGTATCCGTCATCACCTGCGCGAAGTTCGCCCATGTGGTCTCGGAGGGCCACATGCGGATGCCTTCAGAGTAAAGCAGGTTCGTGGGCGTCACAGCCACCTTGAACAGCCAGAAGAGCGGGAACAAGGCAAAGAACAGAAAGCAGGCGAGCAGGCCGTAATGGACACTCCAGTCCACCATCCGTTGGCCCTTTGATTTTGCATAGTATGCCATAACAGAGCCTCAGGTTTCGCGCAGCAGACTGCGTCTGATGAAGATGATGGAGACCGCATAAGCCAGCAGCAGAACCAGCAGTACAGCCGCGATTGCGGAGGCATAGCCAAAGTCCAGACGGCGGAAGGCCTGCGTGAAGATGTAGCTGGAGACAATCTGCGTTGAATCTGCCGGGCCACCATTGGTCATGACGATGATCAGATCAGCAAAGTTGGCGATCCAGATGGTGCGCAGCATCAGCGTAATCGCAATGGTCGGCGCAAGAAACGGCAGTGTGATGCTGACAAACTGCTGCCTGCGGCTCGCGCCATCAATGGAAGCGGCCTCATAAATCTCACCTGGAATGGATTGAAGCGCTGCGAGCAATGTGATGGCAAAAAATGGAATGCCAAACCAGATGTTGGCAACAATCGGGCCCCACATGGCCAGATCAGGATCCGACAGGATATTTGTCGGCTCACTTAAGATGCCAAGAGCAAACAGCCAATGGGGCAGGGGACTGATGACCGGATTGAACATCCACGCCCAGTTGAGGCCTGACAAAAACGCTGGCACGGCCCATGGCAGAAAAACCAGTGATTGGATGATGCGCCGCCCGGGAAACGTGCGATTGAGCAAGAGAGCGAGCGTCAAACCCAGAAAGAATTGAAAGAACAGCGAGGTTACTGTCCACCAGAAGGTATTGAATAGCGCATTATGGAAGTTCTGGTCGTGCCAGACTGCTTCAAAGTGCGCGAAGCCCACATAGCCACCACTGAATGGATTGAGGATGCGAATGTCTCTGACCGTATACGTCAGGCCAACCACCAGCGGCACCATCATCACCGTCACCAACAACACAATGGCTGGGCTGGCGTAAAAGTAGGGCTCAAGTCGGGATAGGAATCTGCGAGAGGTCACACCCTGCCGATTGGCAGGGTGTGCTCCAAGGTCTGTGGCAGTTGTCATCACTGTTTAGCCAGCCACTTTTTCTGTGCTGCAGAGAGGTAATCTCCCCACTCTTTGCCCAGCTCTTCCGCAGATTTGCGGCCCAGCAGAGCTTCCTGACTGGTGCGGATGGACATGGAGTCTTTGAAGAACGCAAACTCTTCAAGGTGAGTTGGCATGGTCAGCGGGTGGACGTCCGGATCGGACAGTTCTTCAAACCAACCAGCAAACTGCGGGGTGTTGTAGTGCGGATCGCTCTCAGCATCCTTGTAGATTGGCAGAGTGCCAACACGCTTGGACCACTCAAGGTTGGCATCACGGCTCTGCAGCTTCGCGATCAGCTTCCAGGAAGCGTCTTTGTGCTCACTGTCAGAGAACATGGACCAGCCTGCGTATCCGATGGTTGGATAGGCTTTGCCATTTGGCCCTTTTGGCATGGTGGTTACGCCAAAGTCGTTCGGGTCCATGCGCTGCGCAATACCAATCAGCGCATCTGGATCCTGATCCAACATGGCGCAGGTGCCGGAGTAGAAGCCCGCCACGATTTCGTTGAAGCCCCAGTTCAGGCTGTCTTTTGGAGCAAGGCCATCCTGATAAAGATCGACCATGAACTGCGCACCCTTAATCCACGCCTCGGTGGACATGATGCTGTTACCTTCTTCATCGAAGAACTGATCAGTGCCAGCGGTTGTTGCACCAAACACCGCCCAGCCATTCAGGCCACCGGACCCGCCACGCAGACAGAAGCCGTATTTGCCTGGCAGTGCAGAAACTTTCTCAGCAGCCTCGCGGAAGTCATCCAGAGTTACCGGTGGCTTCTCAACACCAGCTTCTTTGAAGAGCTTCTTGTTGTAGAACATAGCGCGCAGATAGAAGCCGTAAGGCAGCATGTAAGCGGTGCCGGTGCCACTGCGGGCCATCTCAATGGTGCGGGCATTCAGCTTGTCTGTGCCATCCCAGCTTGTCAGGTAAGGCTCTAGGCTTTCAAGAGCGCCGTTATTGGCGTAAAGCGCAGCCCATGTGTCTGGCATTTCAACCACATCCGGTGTCTGACCAGCAGAAACCATGGTCGCGAACTTC
This sequence comes from Microbulbifer sp. MKSA007, assembly GCA_032615215.1. Taxonomy (NCBI): domain Bacteria; kingdom Pseudomonadati; phylum Pseudomonadota; class Gammaproteobacteria; order Cellvibrionales; family Microbulbiferaceae; genus Microbulbifer; species Microbulbifer sp. MKSA007. The sequence goes on from CP128431.1 coordinate 40,585, forward strand.
TCGAATGCCTGCCCCCATGGCAACGAGATAATTTCAACTTTGGTGCCCGGGTTTTCTGCTTCAAACTCAGAAACGATACCCTGCAAAACCTTGGTACGTTCCGGGCTCGTGATCACTTCCACCAGCTGTAGGTTGGTTTCAGCAACTGCCGGACCTGCAATAGCTGTTGCCACAAGACTTGTGGCCAATAACTTCTTCAAACTCATAATTGCCTCTCCTCTAGCAATGTTATTCTGATGCGGCTCCCAACGCTTCTTGGAGGTCCCCCCAGAGATCCTCAGGGTCTTCAAGGCCGACATTCAGGCGAACGACGTGCGGTGACACGCCAAAGAATGCGGTTGAGTTTGGTCCTCCCGACTGAATAAGAGAGGCCTGTGCAGGGCAAATCAGGCTTTCATGCCCGCCCCAACTCACACCGATTTTGAAAATTTTCAGGTGGTTACAAAGCGCTTCGACACTGACATTTTCTGCCAGCTCGATCGAAAAGAGACCGGACGTTCCACGCAGACCCGGGTGGGCCTTGTTCTGGAATGCCGGATGGAAAACTGTTTTAACCGCAGGGTGTTCCGCCAGTCTTTTGGCGATCTCCATGCCTGCCTGTTCATGGGCTTTCATACGCAGTGGGAGTGTGCGCAGGCCCCGCAGCAGCAACCACGCCTCAAACGGCGACAGCTTGCTGCCCAGATACTGGGTCACTTCCCCACGGATCTGCGCAACGCGCTCTGCAGACGTGGCGATCACACCAGCCACCACGTCACTATGGCCGCTGATGTACTTGGAAGCAGAATGCACCACAATATCACAGCCCAGTTTGATCGGGTTTTGGAAGATTGGTGAAGCCCAACTGTTGTCAATGATTGTGGTCACACCCGCCTCTTTGGCACGCTCACACAGAGCCTTCACATCATGCGCCTCCATGATCCAGCTGGTCGGGCTTTCCAGATAAAACAGGGAGTGGCCAGGTAGGGCGGCTTCAACGGTCGCCAGATTGCTGCCGTCAATATAGTCGATACTGACACCAAACTTGCGCAGGAAAATCTCGAAGAAGCGGTAGGTATCCGGATAAACATGTTTGACGGAAAGGATCCGGTCTCCGGGTTTCACCACCGACAAGATGGCAGACGAAATAGCAGCCATTCCGCTAGATAGTGCGAGAGCATCTTCAGAGCCCTCTAGCTTGGCGATTTTCTCCTCAAACGCACGCACAGTTGGGTTGATGCCACGGGTGTAAACCGGACGGTTGATCTTGCCCGCGAAGGTGTCACACATCTCCTGATAGGAGGAGAAGGTGAAAAGCGAGTTCTGGAAAATCGGCGGCACCACCGCATCCGCAAAGGATGCTTCGTCATGCGCGACAACTGTTGCTGTGTCCTCCCCCCACAGATCGATCATACTAAGTCCGTTTCCTGTGCCATCTGCACAATATCTTCTTCAACCACACTCAAAATTTCCAAGGTATGTTTGCGGGCCTTCTCCGTGTCTCCACTGGCGATGGCGTCAAATAATTGTCGGTGAAATGGAAAAGACCGTCCGGCAAAATCCTTGCGATCGAACGGCATCTCAAAAAAGCTCTCAAAAGACTCCCGCATCTGCTGCAACAGCTGCTCAAACAGCGGATTTCCTGCTGCACGGTAGATGGAGAGGTGAAACTCAAGGTCCTCAGGGCCTGCAGTACCATTAAGGTGATGGACCGCTTCCATGTGCTCCAGCTTGGTGCGCATCTCTTCGATCTCATCAGGCGTTGCTCGCTGCGCCGCCAGAATGGAGGCTTCCACCTCCAACGCCCGGCGCACTTCCAGCGTCTGCAACAGGCCATCCCGTTTGGTGGCAATGGACAGCGGCAGATAAACTGTTTTCTCTGAAAGTGGACGCTTCAGATAAGTGCCGGACCCACGGCGGATCTCAACAATACCCAGTGCCTGCAAATGACGGATCACCTCACGAATGGACGAGCGGCCAACTTTCAGGCCGTTCATCAGCTCTCGTTCCGTGGGCAGTCTGTCACCGGGCTGCAAGCCTTCCTCCACGATGAAGTCTGTCAGCGATTGCAGGATCGCATCGCTTCTGTCCTCGGTCTTGATTGGCCGAATTTTATTATTGGATGGGCTTGGCAAGTTGGGCTCCGCACAGATGTTCGTTTCATTTTGTCTGCCATCAGACGTCAGACCAATTTTAGAAACAGGATTTTACGCTTGTAAATCCCAGCTGTGCACAACCCCTGATTTATCGCAGCGCACCTAGAAGGAAAGCTGTGAAATATCAGCGTGGTATATAGGATGAAGAAAAATGGAGGCGTTCAACGCTGAAGGGCATACATTCTAGAGAACAGAGACGTCCAAATGCGCAGGATGAAGGCTAAAATCCCTTGCTGTTGGCCGGTCCGTATCTATCAGACCGCCGATTCTCCAAATAGATATTATGCGGGCGCACGAGAACACATCTATCAGCGACGTATTCTCTTCCAAGGTCAGAGGTGACGTACATACAGCACATCAACTCAGACTCCGATTTCTGTCTGACCTTGATGTAACCCTCTTGCACCCAACTGTGTGGGATCTTTCTTATCTTTAAATGCCGCTGAAAGGCTTGCCGATAGTACTCTGACGTTAGCAAGTACGATACTTTGTTTTTTGGGTCAGGAGTGGTTGATAGATGAAACTGCAGTTCTTGAACTGCTTTTCTCTTCAAGAAGAGTTGGAACTTACCTAGTGCCCAATAACCACCCAAGTCATTGCATCTGCTAATGAAACTATCAAGAAGATCGTTACATATGCCTTGTAACTCAGAACGTCTTGCCATAACGGCTCCAGCCTATGACGACCAACTTTAAAAAGTAACTCAAATTGGCCTTTCTGGGGCCATGCTTAATAGAACATTTTCTTTTCGCTAATTGCAACTCAATCCATTAGTGCACACGTCCACCAGAACCTTTTTTCACAATATCCGTCAGCACATGCGATGGCACTGGCAGCATGACCTGGCCTAGGTTTTTGAGGGTTTCAGCAAAGTTTGCGGCGGCTTGTTCAACTTCCTCACAACGCTGAGGGCAGGTGATGTGTTGCAGGCAGAATTTTGCTGTGTCCGTATCGTGTTGAAGCCCCGCGATCAGGCCCATCGTCAGGCATTCTTCGACACAAAGATGCTGGGAATCGTAGGGGTAGCATCGAAGCGGGCAGGCGGCACAGCGCTTCAGTGTACGCACATATTGAGAGAGGCTTGCCAGAGCCACGCCAGCATCCTGATGTCCAAGCGCTTCGCTGTACAGATCCCATGCCATTTCCCAAGGCGCGATGGAACCGGTTTCAAAGCCGGACGACCACCGACGATAGCCTTCCAGAACCAGTCTTTCTGGTTGGCGTTCCAGATAAACATCATTTGCCCCAACATCCATGGGTAGCGCCTCTTCCGTGCCTCTGGCAGCATCTCACTCCGCCAGTAATTTAAATATGAGTATCATAGTATAGTTTAATTGCACCCACGTGTTCAAGCAGGAGTTTTGGGTATGCTGACATTTAGCGGTTGAAGCCTCTTGATACACAGGGTGGTTGTGCTGGATAGCAAACTCATGCAAGCTCCGGTGCTTGCAACAGCACACCAAGAGGATCGGATGAGCGAAACGAGAGACGACCGTCAGACAGCCACCATTGTGGATGTGGCCGAACGCGCCGGTGTGGCCGTTGGCACGGTGTCCCGTTTCATCAATGGGCGTGAGGTTCGCAAGACCAACGAGATGCGCATTCGCGAAGCGATCAAGGAGCTGGGCTACCAGACCAACACCTTCGCGCAGGCCATGAAGACCGATGTGACCAAGACCGTTGCTGTGGTGATGGATGGCTTTGATGAGTTCCACACGCAGGTGCTCTCCAACGTCATCACCCAGTTTTTTGACCACGGCTATCAGGTCACCACCTATCACCTGAAGAACGAACCGGGCGAGCTGGACAACCTTATGTCCATCATGACGGCCCGCAAGTTTGATGGGGTGGTGATGAGCGGCACGTTCAACAACACCATCTCACTGGATCAACTGCGCTCCTTACAAAAGCCGATCGTCCTGTTCAACGATGAAGCCACCGGCATTGATATTGACCGAGTACTGGTGAACAACCGCGAAGCCTCCAAGCGAGCCGTTCAGCATATGATCGAGATGGGACATGAACGCATCGCGATCATCAAGGCCAGTGATCTGCAATCCTCTTCCCGCGGGCGTTATCAGGGGTTCTGTGATGCTATGGAAGAAGCAGGCCTTCAGGTCATAGAAGAATACGTCTGCGAAGGGTCGTGGCGGCTATCAGATGGCTACTTCGCACTTCAGCAGTTGATGGCATTGGATGAACCACCGACAGCGCTGTTCTCCGTCAACTACGAGATGACCATGGGCGTGCTGGAAGCGATGAAGGAGCAAGGGCTGCAAGTTGCAAAGGACCTGTCTCTGGTCAGCTACGACGACCCGTATTTCTTCCGCTTGCTTACCCCAAGCATCACCGCAATTGCGCAGCCGCATGATGTAATTGCGTCGCGTTTGGTGGAGATGATGCTGACACGGCTCAACAACGGGATTTCCTCCTCCTCCCGCAAAATGACTGTCTCTTGCGATGTGATCCTGCGTGATTCCGTGGCGCGTCTGCGCTGATTTTTTCACAAGCGCCGAAGAACGGGAAAGTGTTTTTGTTTCAGAAGACATAGGATCTGTGCAGAGTAAATATGCCGCTTTGCAGCAAAGTTGAAATTATTGAAATTAGTTGACAACGGTATCAACTAAAGGAAAACTTCCAGCATGACGCAGGGTCTCGATGGGGGAGAACCTGCCAGTCTGGGGGGATATTATGAAACTCATTCGGCTCGCGGCAGCGGCTTCATTTTTTGCGTGTTCATCATTTTCATTGGCCAGTGCTGAGACAGAACTCAAGCTCTGGAACCTGACCAGCTCCTCTGATGCGGTCAACAAACATTGGGAAGAGGTAATCGCCACCTTTGAGGAGGCGCATCCGGGCATCAAGATCAACTACGAGACGTTTCCCAGTGATGCTTACAAGACAGGCCTGCAAGTAGCGCTGGCGTCTGATGCTGGGCCGGATATCTTCTTCAACTGGTCCGGCGAAGACGCTGCCGTGCTGGCACGCAACGGGCTGACTGCGGACCTGACCGAGATTGGCGCAAAGCCGGGCATGTGGGGCGAGAAGATTGCACCGGGCATGTTTGATGCCTTCACGGTTGGCGGCAAAGTCCACGGTGTGCCAACGCATCTGATCACCAAATACATGTTCTACAACACCAGCTTCTTTGCAGATAACAATCTCAGCGTTCCAACCACGCTTGGTGAGCTAAAAACCTCCTGTAAAGCCATCCGCGACATCAATCCGCGCATGTCGCCTATCTCACTGGGCAACGCGGAAAAGTGGAAAGGCGTACATTACATCTCTACGCTGAACCAGAAAATCGTCGGCGAAGAGCAAGTCGCTAAAGACTATGCATTGGACGGCAATGCTTCGGAGTTATTCTCTGATCCCGGTTATGTGGAAGCCCTGCAAACGCTTGTTGATCTCAGTCAGGCTGGTTGCTTCAACAAAGCACCAAACGCCACCACAGCAGATGCCTCCCGCAGCCTGTTTGCGGCTGGTCAGGCAGCCATGATTTACTGCGGAAACTGGTGTCCGGGTACATTTGACAGCGAAGGCCTTGAAGGCGGTTATGATCTGGCTCGCTTCCCGGCAGCTGAAAACGGCAAGGGCAATCAGGACTATAACTTTGCCTTGCTGGAAGGCTATCAGATCTCAGCCAGAACGAAGAACATGGATGCCGCTTCCACCTTTGTGAACTTCCTCGTCTCCGGTGAAACACAGGCCAAACGCGCACGAGACTTTGGTCGCCTGCCAGTCAACGCCTCTCACATGGGTGAAGAAGACGGTACACCAATCTTCCGCAAAATCGCAAAGGATGCAGGCAGTTATGCCGGTCTGGTGCTTATTCTGGATGTGGGACTGGAGAAGTCCGTTTCTGAGCATTACCTCAGCATCATTCAGGAAGTACTGAATGAAACTAAGACTCCTGAACAAGCCATGGGTGAAATCCGTGCGCGTGCTCAAAAAGCAAAAGAGCAACAGGGCTAACCCCTCCACGCTTTCAGCAGAGTCTTAACGCATGACAGTACTTTTGGAACAGGAGAGCGCGGCCCGCCGCGCCACTCCATCCTCCATCTTCGGCACGAGTTCCATTTTCGGATGGTTTATGGTGTTACCGGCACTCAGCCTGTTCGCCCTGTTCATCCTCGTGCCATTTATCCAAACACTCGTTTACTCACTCTACAAATTCGGGCTCACATCGCCCACCAAACAGTTTGTTGGTTTTTCTCATTACCTTGAGATCGTGCAGGACGATGTGTTCTGGATCGCGTTTGAAAACAACATTATCATCGCCATCACCGGTATCATTTTGCAGATTGGCGTGGGTCTACTGCTGGCCGCCATTCTGGATCGCGGCATCAAACGCGGGAAGAGCGTGATCAGCGCGATCATCTTCATGCCCATCGTCATCTCCACCATTGCCATTGGTCTGTTGTGGCGACTGGTGTTTGATCCCAACACGGGCATGATTGAAGAGCTGTTCTTCAACATGGGTTGGTCAACACCCATGCGCGGTTGGTTGGGCGATCCGGACATCGCCCTTTACGCCATCATCTTCGTGGGCTTCTGGCAGTACACCGGCTTCATGATGATCATCCTGCTTGCCGCTATGCAAGGCATTCCGCGGGAGCTTTATGAGGCTGCCAAACTGGACGGGGCAGGGCCGATCCTCAGCTTCTTCAACGTCACATTGCCGGAGCTGCGTAACGTGCTGATTGTCTGCGTCCTGATCACCGTCATCAGCGCCTTCAAAGTGTTTGATCTTGTTTATGTTCTCACCTCAGGCGGCCCTGGCAACTCCACACAGGTGATGGGCTCCTACATCGTTCAGAACGCCTTCACCATTGGGCGCATGGGATATGCAAATGCTGTCTCCGTTGTCTTGCTGGTGATCGCTCTGGGTCTCGGTATCGTACAGCTGCGCACCAGCCGGAGGGACAGATGATCAAAATGCCCTTCAAAACACTCCGGCTCATGATGTACGTCTTCATCGGCGGCTACTGCGTGTTCATTCTTACACCACTCAGTTGGATGGTGTTCACTGCCTTTAAGAAACGCGGCGAGATCTTCGCCAATCCATCGGGCCTACCGAATGAGCTTTACTTCGGCAATTTTGAGCGGGTGTTCTCGTCCGGGATAGGAACCTACTTCCTCAACTCGCTGATTACGTCGGTATTCTCGGTTACGGGTATCGTCGCGATCTCCACACTGGCGGCTTACGCTCTGGCGCGCATCCCGTTCAAGGGCCGCATGTGGGTCTATATGTTCATCGTGGCTTCCTATGCGGTGCCGCTGCATGCCGTGCTGGTGCCCATGTTCCAACTGCTGGACGGCTTCGGGTTGCTCAACACGCTGGCAGGCCTGATCCTGCCTTACATCGCATTTGGCATCCCGTTCACCGTCATCCTGCTTTACGCGTTCTTTCTGGAGTTTCCCAAAGACCTCGAGGAGGCTGCCAAGCTGGATGGATGCTCGCAGCTGCGCACGGTGTTTTTCATCGTGTTGCCGCTCTCAAAACCAGCACTGCTCAGCGCTGCGATCTTTCAGGTGGTGTTTGTCTGGAACGAGTTTCTCATCGCCCTTTTGATCCTCACCTCCAAAGAGGTGAAGACACTGCCGTTGGGGCTGACATCCTTTCAGGGCCAGTACTCCAGTGACTGGGGTGCGATCATGGCTGCGGTACTGCTTTCCGCCTTGCCCATCGTTGCCCTGTATCTGGCTATGCAAAAGCATTTTGTTCGTTCTCTTACAGGCATGGGAAAGTAAATGACGACACTAAGTATTTCTAATCTCTGTAAGAGTTTCGGCGATGTGGACGTGCTGCATGACATCAATCTGGCCGTGCAAAGCGGTGAGTTTGTCGTGCTTGTGGGACCAAGCGGCTGCGGAAAATCGACTCTCCTGAGGCTGATTGCCGGCCTTGAAGACGTCATTGATGGCACCATCCAGATTGGTGAGCGTGTCATCAATGATGTCGAGGCCGACAAGCGCGGCATCGCTATGGTGTTCCAATCCTATGCGCTCTATCCGCATATGAGCGTAGAGCAGAATATCGGTTTTTGTCTGCGCGTGGCTCGGCAACCTTCCGCTTTAATCCGTGAGAAAGTTCAAGACGTCGCGCAGACTTTACAGATTGAGCAGTTGCTGAAACGCAAACCGGGAGAGCTTTCTGGCGGGCAACGTCAACGCGTTGCCATTGGCCGCGCCATTGTTCGCGATCCGGATGTGTTCCTGTTCGATGAACCGCTCTCCAATCTGGATGCAGAGCTGCGTGTCCAGATGCGCCTTGAGCTGATGAAGCTGCATAACAGGCTCAAGGCCACCATGATCTACGTAACTCACGATCAGGTGGAAGCGCTGACCATGGCCGACAAGATTGTGGTGATGCGTGATGGGGTTATCGAGCAGGTGGGTACACCCATCGAGCTCTTCAACAACCCTTGCAACAAGTTCGTTGCTGGCTTCATCGGCACACCAAAGATGAATTTCCTGCACGGACACATCACGACCGTTTCCGACCAAGGCTTACATCTGGAACTGGGCGATGGTGTCGGGCTTGAGGTGCCAAACCGCTGGCGAGGGCACGACGCTGTAGCTAGTGGTCAGAAAGTCTGTGTAGGCATCCGGCCCAACGAGGTGGTGGAAGTGGAGCGTGGCTTTTCCACGCTGCGCGGCACCATCAGTGTTGTTGAGCAACTGGGCCGCGAGACGCTCTCGCACATGGTGTTGCCCAACAAGCAGTACATCTCCGTTTTGGAGAATGGGCAGCATTTTCATGAGCCCGGAACGCCATGGACGGTCTCTTTAAAACCCGAAGCTATTTATCTGTTTGACGAGCACGAGCAAACCATCGCGCTCACCAAGGAATTTGCATAATGACGAGAAGAACACTGAATGATCCGCTGTTGCTGCGGCAGGTGCATCTGGATTTTCATACCGGCCCGCAAGTCCCTGATATCGGGTTGCATTTTGATGAAGACGAGTTTGGCAATACCTTGGTGAAGGCGGGCGTGCAATCCATCACTCTCTTCGCCAAATGCCATCACGGTTACTCCTACCATCCGACCAAGGTCGGCAAACCACACCCAAACCTGAAAACCAATCTGCTACGTCGGCAGATAGATGCCTGCAAAGCCCGCGGCATCGCAACACCCATTTATCTGAGCTGCGCATGGGATGAGTTGGCCTGCCATGAACACCCGGAATGGCGCGTGGTGGACGAACACGGCAAATGGATCACCACCGGCGGGATTGACCATCTGCAGGGGCCGAGTTGGGGTATTCTGGATTTCGGAACCAGCTATCTGGATTACCTTTGCGCCCAGATAGAAGAGGTCGCTCGATTGCTTCCGGAAAACGACGGAATCTTTCTCGACATCTGCCATCAGTATGTGAGCCTCAGCTCACAAAGCATGGATGCATTAAAGGCCAAAGGGTTGGATTGGCAGAACACCGAACATCTCGTGCAGCATGCGGCAGATATGCGCGATGAGTTTTTGCGCAGAACCACGGCTGCTGCACGTTGTGTTCACGCAGACTTGCCAGTCTTTCACAACCACGGCCATGTGACCCGAGGCGACAGACGTATCCTTGGCTTCGACAGTCATCTGGAAATTGAGAGCCTGCCAACAGGCGGTTGGGGCTATGAACATTTTCCCGTCTCCGCTCGCTATGCCGAAACCATCGGCGCCAAATATCTGGGTATGACGGGCAAGTTCCACACGTTTTGGGGCGAGTTTGGAACCTACAAGCCAGGCGATGCTCTGGAGCAGGAAAGCGCCATGATGCTGGCGTTTGGGGCTGGCAGCTCGGTAGGCGATCAGTTGCATCCCTCAGGCATTATTGACCAAACCACATATGAGCGGATCGGACAGGCCTTCAAGCTGATTGAGGGCCGTGAAGCGTATCACTCTGGCAGTGAGGGCCTTGCCGAGATCGGTGTCTTGTCTGCTGAAGCCATCAACGATCCTTACACCATCCGCACCTGGCCCAAACACGTGCCGGGAGACGAAGGCGTTGTGCGCTTGCTGCTGGAAAGTCAGATGCAGTTTGATGTTCTGGATCGGGACTGCGATCTCAGCCCTTACAAACTCCTGATCCTGCCTGATGAGGTGCAGGTGGACGCTGATCTCAAGGCCAAGCTGGACGCTTATCTGGCAGATGGCGGTAAGCTGCTTCTTTCCGGCAAGAGTGGCCTTGGCGAAGATGGGTTCCTGTTTGATATCGGCGCAGAGTATTACGGCACCAGCCCGTTTGACGTGGATTACGCACTTCTATCGGCCCCAGAGTTTGGTGATGCGCCGAAAACACCTGTGTGCCTCTATGAAGGTTCACAACGGATTAGGGTAACCGATGGCACGTCTCTTGGAGATGTCTATGAGCCGTACTTTGCACGTTCCATCAAGCATTTCTGCGGACACCAGCACACACCGAACCGACGCGAAAAGTCAGGCTATGCGGTCGGCGTCAGCAAGGGTCAGATCACCTATCTCGCGCATTCGGTCTTTTCTATCTACATGCAGAAGGGGCCTGTGGTTTTGCTGGAGGCCCTGCGCAATCTCATTGGCTCTTTGCTGGAGGAGCCGATGGTCACCACCACCCATGAGCCTATGCCCGGTCTCAGGGTGATCCTGCGCCACCAGCCGGAGAACAAGCGCTATTTGCTGCATACCTTGTTCTCGACTCCACGGCTGCGTGGCCAAAACAAGAGCACCAGTATTGAAGTCATTCAGGAAAAAGTCCGGCTGCGCGACATCTCACTGGATCTCAAGCTTCCCCGATCAATCACAGGTGCCGAGAGTGTGGATGCAGGCGAGGTAACGCTCAGCACAGTGGGCGGTATCCAGCGCCTCCTGATTGGCGAACTCAACGGACATGCTGTCGTTCCATTGAGTTACGCCTGACAGGATGATTGCATCCTCTTTTAAACCGGGAGGCTTCAGGTCTCCCGGTCTTTTTATTGTGAAAAGCTAAAGCCCATTGAGCACCATGTGAGGTTCACCATCAGAGGTCCTCTCGCTGGTCACTCCATCTGCATTCAAAGTGCAGGTCACACGGTGGCGGAAGGAGGAGAAACTGTCAAAACTCACCACATCCACTGCCTCATCAAACTGCAAAGTCAACCGCACCCGGTAAGCTGCTACTGAACTCTGCACACCAAGAACTTCAGCATCAAACCGCTGACCAAGGTACTTGCCCTGAACTCGGTCTCCGGGGCGCAGGTACAGCACGGGCGGACGATTGCCGACAGCAGCGTAAAGGGTGTTCCAGTCCCGATAACCATGCTGGTGGGCAATGAGTTCCAGTGTCTGGGAGTGCGAAATAGGTTCGCCGCGTTTTTCCAGCGCAGCACGCAATTGCTTTGCCTGCACTTTTAACGCGGAAAGGGAAGGAAGAGATCCATTCATGTCATAGCCTCAAACTATGCGGGATCAACTTGATGGGGCTCGCATTGCCACCAACCCGCTTGTTTAGGCTGATGTCGTCTCTCTTGTTTCAGGCTTCACCATGAGCATGGCTCTGCGAGCGGCAGGGGCCTGAACCCTTACCGCGCAACCTACAGAGGAAGCCGGAAACTGTCAAACACTGAGGTGAGGGCCTAATAGAACTTGCCGCGCGCAGTTACATGCCAAAGCGTTTCCACCACACCGCCGCGCACGCCAACATACCAGTCGTGCAGGTTACAAGTCGGGTCACAATGCCCCGGCACCAGCTTGATCTTATCGTTGATTTTCAAAGTGTTCTGCGGATCTTTGAGAACACCGTGTTCATCTGAGTAATCAAGGCTCTGCAGGTCAGGACGCTCAAACACCTCTGGTGGTCCTGAATCGATACTGTGCGCCTTCAGTCCCGCATCACAAACAGCCTGACCATCAATGTCGGTGGACATGATTGAGGTTAGCAGAAAAAGCGCATGTTCAAAAGCGGGCAGATACTGACCATCTTTATCTTTCACGCGGCGATAGTCCGCATCCATGAACAGATAGGACCCACATTGCAGCTCGTTGAACACACCTGAAGCAGCCTCAAACGGGTAAGAGCCTGTGCCTCCACCACCAACAATATCGCAATGGATCTCCTTGCTTTCCAACAGATCAACCGCGTCCTTGGTGATGGTGATCGCCGTATCTAAAAGAGCCTTCCGATCCGCATACTCATAGGCATGCTGTGCCGCCCCCTGATAGGACTGGATACCAGCAAAACGCAGGTTCGGAGCTGCAATGATCGCAGTCGCCAACTCCAGTACAGCAGCGCTGTCCGCTACACCGCAGCGGCTACCACCGCAGTCCAGCTCTACCAGAACCTCCAGCTCCGTGCCATGCTTCACGGCAGCCTCAGAAAGGGCCGCGATGTTGGGTAGGTTATCCGTGCAGACAAGAATACGCGCGCCCAGTTTTGGCAGTTGAGCCAGACGGTCAATCTTATAAGGATCGCAAACCTCGTTGGACACCATGATGTCCGTGATGCCTGCTCTTGCAAGCGCTTCGGCCTCGCTCACCTTCTGGCAGCACACGCCGCAGGCATGGCCTTGCCCCATCTGCAATTTCGCGATCTCAGCAGATTTGTGCATCTTGCAGTGAGCCCGATGGCGCACGCCGTACTTGGCGATCTCATCCCGCATCTTAAAGAGATTATGGTCGAAGGCATCCAGATCCACGATCAGCGCGGGCGTTTGTACGTCCTCTACCTTCATCCCAGGCAAAGCGGGAATGTCATAGCCAAGCGTGTACTGGGAGAAATCTGAGGTCACGGCGAAATCCTTGCAGCAGGCAGCGTTCATTGAGCGCAATGATCAAAACAGCAGAAGCAATGCACCACACATCGCTTCTGCCATGCAAGCCTAACTTGCCTTGATGTAGCGAATCTTGCCGCCTGTCGAAATCGTTTCAGCCGCACGTAAAATCGACTGGGTGTCGATGCCGTAATGGGCATAGAGATCAGCGATGGTGCCTGTCTGCCCAAAGTGCTCCACACCAAGCGTGCGAATACTGTTGCCTTTGACCGCACCCAACCATGCAAGCGTTGCCGGATGGCCATCCAGAACAGTGATCAGCGAGCAATTATCCGGCACATCATCAAACAGGCGCTCAATATGACTACGGGCATGCAACGCACCGCGATCTCTCGCGCGCTGTGCCGCTGTCCAGCCTGCATTGAGGCGGTCTGCAGACGTGATGGCAAGCAGCCCCACATCACGGCGATCCTCTGCCATCAGGCCAACAGCGTTGATCGCTTCAGGCGCGACAGCACCGGTATACGCAATCACGATCTCTGCATTCGGCCCCGGTTTGCGCAGCCAGTAGGCACCATCGACAATATCCTGCTCTTCTTCCGGTGTGAAAGTACGCAGCGGTTGTTCCAAAGGACGGGTGGAAAGACGCAGATAGATGGAGCCACCGGTCTGATCCCGCAGCCACGTGCGTTCATCCGGATCGCCTTCACCATCGCGCTGCATATAGTCGAACCCAAAGCGCATAATAGTTGCCAGCTCATCCACAAAGGCAGGCTCAAACGCCGCAAGTCCGTCCTGTGCCATCCCGATCAGCGGCGTGCTGATAGACTGGTGCGCCCCGCCTTCCGGTGCCAGCGTCACACCTGACGGCGTTGCAACCAGCATGAAGCGGGCATCTTGATAGCAGGCATAGTTCAGCTGGTCTGCGGCTCGCAGAATGAACGGATCGTAGACCGTACCAATCGGCAACAAACGCTGACCATTGATGCTGTGAGACAGCCCCAACGCGGAAAGCAGCAGGAACAGGTTGGACTCAGCAATGCCCAGCTCAATGTGCTGGCCTTGCGGTGAGAACGCCCATTTGAACGTGGAAGGGATCCGTTCTGCCTTGAACGTATCGGCCAGCTCTTCCTTTGCAAACAATCCACGTTGATTGACCCATGGGCCAAGGTTGGTGGAAACGGTTACATCTGGTGCAGTCGTCACAATATGCTTTGCCAGCTCGTCATCCTGCTTGGAAATTTCATGCAGGATCTGACCAAAACCCATCTGAGTCGAGAGCATCTTCTCCGCAGCATTTGGAGCAGGTAACTGCGGAGGAACAGGCACAGTCTTAGCGGAATACCGGCGGCTGCCTTTGGAGAAGAAGGGCGCTTCAGCAACAAACTTTTCCAAGTCCTGCGGGTCTGCAGCACTCTCCCACTTGTCCCACTCATGCCCTTCGCGAATGCCTTCCAGTTTGCGGTACTCTTCTATCTGCTTGGACGTCATCAACCCTGCATGGTTGTCTTTGTGTCCAGCAAGAGGAAGACCAAAGCCTTTGACCGTGTAGCATAGGAAAAGAACTGGCCGATCATGCTTGCCTGCCTTCTCAAAGGCTTCGATCAGGGAGGGTAGGTCATGACCACCCAGATTGCACATGAGCTTTGAAAGCTCTTCATCACTGCGGCGCTCGATCAGTTCAGTGACTTCGCCCTGATCTCCCAGATCATCCAGCAGACGTTTACGCCACGCTGCACCACCCTGATAGGCGAGAGCGCAGTAAAGCTGGTTGGGGCACAAATCGATCCAATCACGCAGCTTGTTGCCACCCGGCTCTTTAAACGCCTCTTCCTGCAAACTGCCATACTTGAGGGTCACCACGTCCCAACCGAAATTGCGGAAGATGCTTTCGAACTTCTCCCAAAGCCCTTCACGGATCACCGCATCCAGAGACTGGCGGTTATAATCCACGATCCACCAGCAGTTGCGCAGACCGTGCTTCCAGCCTTCCAGCAATGCCTCATAGATGTTGCCTTCGTCCATCTCCGCATCGCCAACCAGCGAGATCATGCGACCTTCCGGTGCTTTGTTGAGACCGCCATGGGCCTTCACATAGTCCTGCACCAGTGACGAAAACAGCGTCTGCGCGACACCAAGACCAACGGAGCCAGTTGAGAAGTCAACGTCATCAACGTCCTTGGTGCGTGATGGATAAGACTGTGCGCCATGAAATCCACGGAAGTTTTGCAGCTTCTCCAGGCTCTGGTTCCCGGCCAGATACTGGATTGCATGAAAGATTGGCCCGGCATGGGGTTTCACGGCCACCCGATCCTGTGGGCGCAGGCTATGAAAATAGAGCGCAGTCATGATGGTGCTGATGGAGGCGCAGGAAGCCTGATGGCCGCCAACTTTCACATCACCAACATCAGCCCCACGTAGATGGTTGGCATTGTGAATGGTCCAAGAGGCAAGCCATCGCACACGGCTTTCCAGTGTTCCCAAAGTTTCCAGTGAAGCTGCGCTCATTAAACTCCCCGTCGGTTTCATTGGAATAATTATTATTCCGCGAGGCTATCAGGTTGCCCTGAGAATTAATGTCTTGAGCCGATTGATATACCTTCATGAATAAGGGAAATTTTTGAGCTTTGGTCCAATTTGAGGAAAATACTTCCGCCTAACCTATTCGGAATGCATTTTTCAGCTCAACCCCTACGTAGATTCACGCCTGATCATTGAGTGGGTTGGAGGACTTAGAGTGCCTCAGCAACAGCGGCACAAGGAAGGTCAGGAGCAGGAGGCGGAAGACGTGGTGGGCGGCGACGAAGGTGGGGTCTAGCCCGCTTTGCACGGCAATAGCTGCCATGGCTTCTACGCCACCGGGAGCAAAGGCCACGAATAGCAGGCTTGGGTCCAAACCAACCAGTGGCATGGCTAGTACGACGCCGACGATTGCCATGCCGACGGTGATGAGAGTAACAGCGATACCCGCACCGATGGCCTTTGCGAAAAGGTCTGGGCTAATGCCTTTGAAGCGGGTGCCGATCAAGGCTCCCATAACCAGAAATGAGCTGAGCGTGGCCCAGTCCGGCATCTTGCCCGGAGTGAACTCCGTCAGGTGCCCAAGCGAGGACACGAGCATTCCTCCAAGCAGGTAGGCCGCAGGCAGTTTCATCTTCAGGAAGATGGTTCCCACGAGAGCAGCGCCCAGCAGAAGATAAACTGCGGAGAGTGGGGTGATGTTTTGCGCCGGAAGGAAAGAGGTGCCGGTTTCTTCAAAAAGCAGAGTGATAAAGAGAGGCACGCAGATGGTGAGGAAGAGCACCCGCGTGCTTTGGGCAAGGCCGATACGCGTCACATCCGCCTTGGCATCTGCTGCCATGCTGAGGATGTAGCTTAAGTGGCCCGGAGACGAAGCCAATGAAGCATTGTAGGCGTCAAAACCGAAGAAGCGCACCAGAACCATTCGGCTAAGAAACATGCTCAGGATAAGGCTGATACCGAGAGCGAGGAAGCTGGCAGGCCATGTTACGGCGGCATCAATGACAGCTGGTGTGACCCCAGAACCAATGCCTGTGCCGAGCACGATAAAGCACAGTGTCCGCAACCAAAGGGGAACGGTGACCGGCGCACCGAGCAGACCTCCAATGGAAACAGCCAGTGCAGAACCGGTGAGGGGGGCAGCGGGAAAACCGAGGAGAGAAAAAAGACCTGCTCCAGCGCCCGCAATCGCAAGCGTTATGGAAAGGTTGAAAAGGTCTTTTCTCTCAAATGTCAAAATCTCAGTTTCCCAGCTGCTGTGTCATCAGTCGCTTTCTGCGGCCTGCAGTTCTTGTTTGCGCACTCGGCGCGCGCGGATGGTTGGCAGCACGACCAGGATAACTGCCAGAGCCAGCAGGCCCATGGTCATCGGGCGTTCCAGAATAAAGCCAATGCCATCGTAAAGCTGCATAGAGCGGGAGAAGTTATCTTCCAGCATGCTGCCCAGAATAAAGCCGATCAGCAGCGGAGCCAGCGGATAATTAGCAAAGCGCAGAAGCGTTGCGCACACCCCAAAGCCCACGAGCATCAGCAGTTCTGTCGCGTTGTTCTGCCCAATATATGCTCCCATCAGGGTGAAGAACAGAATGAACGGAATGAGAAAATTGCGAGGAACAGCCAGCACCTTAGCGATGTAAGGGATCAGCGGCAGGTTCAGGATCAGCAGGATCACATTGCCCACATACATGGAGATGATCACAGACCAGAAGATCTCTGGTTGATCTACCATCAGGCGCGGCCCGGGCGATACGTTCAGTGCGATGAGAGCACCGAGCAGGATTGCAGTGGTTCCTGAACCCGGGATGCCGAGGGTGAGCAGGGGAACGAAGGAACCGGTACACGCTGCATTATTGGCGGACTCGGGAGCAGCGAGACCTTTAACGGAGCCTTTGCCGAACTCAGCTTGTTCTTCTTTCGGAGCGATATTGCGCTCCACCGCATAACCGAGGAAAGAAGCGATGGTCGCGCCAGCGCCGGGCAGAACGCCGATCAGAAAGCCCTGAATGGACTGGCGTCCAATCACTGGGGTGATCTTCTTGGCTTCTTCCTTGGTGATGCGCAGATCTTTGATGTCACCACCATTGCTACCGGAGTTGGAACGGGAAGGGTCCAGCACGAGGAACAGCGCTTCTGGCAGAGCGAACATGGCCATTGCTAATGTGATGAAACCGAAGCCAGACTGTAGATCCAGAATACCCATGGTGAAGCGTGGCTGGTTGAACAGCGCGCCTTCACCAACGGTTGCCATCATCAAACCGACCAGCGTCATCAGCAGCGCTTTTGCCACCTGTCCGCTGCCTGCAAAAGCGGCAATCGCAGATAGACCGACTACCATGAGCGCGAAGTACTCGGCGGAGTGGAAGAGCAGGGCGACAGAAGCCAGAGCCGGAGCAAAGATCATCAGCAGGATCGCGCCGATGCTGCCGCCTGCGAAAGAAGCGATTGCGGCCACAGTCAGCGCTTTACCAGCCTTGCCCTGACGGGCTAGCGGATAGCCATCGAAGCTTGTGGCAACGGTGGAAGCCACACCCGGCGCATTGATGAGGATGGAAGAAGTGGAACCACCAAAGATTGCGCCGTAGTAGACGCCTGCGAGCAGGATCAGTGCAGCGGAGGGGTCTCCAATGGAGATCGCCACAGGGATCATGATGGCGATGATGGACATGGGGCCGAGGCCGGGCAGCATACCGATGAACGTACCGATCAAGCAGCCGCCAATCACCATCAGCAGGTTAGAGAATGAGAACGCCGTCGAGAGGCCAATCCAGATACCGTCTAACATTGTGGCCTCCTAGTTTAGAAATGTCGGCAGCGGGCTGAGGTAGATACCCAGCGTTTGCTGAACCAGATACCAGACGCCACCAGCAGCAACGGCGGCGACCGGTACGAGGATCGTGAAGCGTCGCTCGCCTAAGAGGGCTGCGCCAATCACAATGAAGAGCAGGGTGGAGAGCAGGAAGCCAGAAGGGCGCAACAGCAAGGCGTAGGCCACCATCAAAGCCAGCAAAAAGACTGCCTGTCCGATATTATAGTCCCACAATCGGCTGAAATCGATCTCGTCCGCATCGCTCTCAGCGGGTTTCTTTTCAAAGCCGAGCAGAATGGCAAGGCTGGTGATTGCGGCCAATACTGCAATGACTTTCGGAAACGTGCTTGGCCAGATCGGGTTAAACCGCATGAAAGGCGGCAGGCCTGCGTCCATCATAAAGAACGCCGTGTATCCGTAGCTGAGGCTCACTGCCAAAATGACAAGAGCAATCCATCGGTCCAGTGCCATCATCCCCTCCCGTTGGCGTGGCAAGTGGATGCGCCCATTAGAGTGCATCCCATTATTTTTATTGGTTTAGAGGAAGCCCAGCTTCTTCATGAGATCGCCGATGGCCTTTTCCTGTCCTTCAAGGAAAGCCTGGAAGTCTTCGCCGGAATTATGGATGTTGACCCAGCCATTACGTGCACGCACTTCTTCCCACTCAGGGGTGGCGTACATCTTTGCGATTGCTTCCTGATAAGCGGTCAGCTGTGCTTCTGGCAGGCCAGGAGCCGCGAAGAACCCACGCCAGTTGACGAAGGTGGTATCGATGCCCTGTTCCTTCATGGTTGGTGCATCACCATAAGCTGAAACGCGCTCATCCGCGGTTACACCGATGATCTTCACTTCACCTGCCTTTGCCAGTTCAACTGCCTCAGAGAAGCCTGTTGAAAGCGCGGCAATCTCACCGGAAAGAAGAGCTGCCATTGCTTTGCCGCCGGCATCGTACGGGATGTACTTCACAGCAGTTGCATCTTCACCAGCAGCTTCCATCACCATGGCTGCAACGAGGTGGTCCATGCCGCCTGGTACGGAGCCGCCGCCGATAGCAGTGCCGCGCTTGTCAGCTTTGTAGGCTGCCAGCAGATCGCCCATGGAGTTGATGGAACTATCTTTACCAACCACGATAGCGGCGTAGTCACCGATTGTGCCGGAAACCAGTGTCAGGTCGCGGAAGTTATGCGGGAACACACCGGTCAAAGAACGGATCACGATTGGTGTGGAGTTCACCATCAGCGTGCCGTGCTGACTTGCTGCGTTCTCGATCAGATAACCGATGGCCTTACCGCCACCGCCGCCGGACATGTTCTCGTAGGATGCATTGCCGACAAGACCGGATTTGGTCAGCGCTTCACCTGTGCCGCGTGCGGTGCCATCCCAGCCGCCGCCAGCGCCACCTGGAATGAGGAAGTGGATGCTTTCAACCACTGGCTCTGCAATTGAAGCTGCAGGTAGTGAGAAAGTCGCCGCGGCCATAGCCGCTGCCGCAACCAAGCGGCGCGCCCGAATAAAACTCATTTTGTCCTCCCATTTGACAGGGGCAGCATTTGTCGCCCATGACTTACGTGAAAACACGGAAACCTGACACAAACCTGTCACCTCCTTGATTTTTTGGGGAAGCTAAAGATGAGATTTCTTCTCGTTGAAGATAACGCCAAACTGGCCACATCCATCGTCGAGCGCTTGACGCTGGACGGCCATGTGGTTGATCACGCTGCTGAAATTTCGACTGCTGAGGACTTTATCTCAACGGCAGATTACGACATGATCCTGCTCGATATTATGCTTCCCGATGGCGATGGGCGAGATTTTCTAAATGAACACCGGAGCCGTCAGGATGATACTCCGGTCATCGTTCTGACCGCGCGCTCCGAAGTCTCTGACCGGGTAGGGGTGCTTGATCTCGGGGCCGATGACTACATCACCAAACCCTTTGATTTCTCAGAGTTAGAAGCCCGTTGCCGTGCTGTGATGCGTCGCAAATCCGGCGGTGTGACCAACGCAAAACGATTCGGTGATCTGGTATTCGATTCCTTAGCCGGAACATTGAAAATCGGCAGCAAAACAGTGAGCCTGCGCAACAAAGAACTGCGTCTTTTAGAGATTTTTTTCAGCGCTCCAGACGTTATTTTCTCAAAAACCAAGCTTGTAGACAGATTATTTTCGTATGACGAGGACGTCTCTGAGAATGCCATTGAGGGGTCTATGTGGCCCGTCTACGCAGGCATATATCTTCCTCCTCCGTGCAGATCATCACCGTGCGCGGGCTGGGTTATCGGCTGAGCCTGACATGACGTTAGAGGCCAACATCTCCGGCTCCATCCGCCGCCGTTTGACCCTACAGCTGCTTGGCATTGCCGCCGTGCTTGCGGCCCTGCTGTTTGTCATGGTGATGACTTACGCCAAGCAGGTGGCAGAAGAATCTCAGGATAACATCCTGTCCGCCTCAGCCACCTCCATTCTGGACAGCGCGGCCATTCAGAGCGGGGAGGTCACCGTCGACATTCCATACTCAGCGCTTTCCATGCTGGGGAACGTGAGCGATGACCGCGTGTTCTACCGCGTTGTCGCAGATGGAAAGTACCTAACTGGATATGAGAGCTTACCCGATGCCTACACGGCGAAAGGGCGAGAGAACCACCGCTTCATCACCTCTCACTATCTGGGCGAGAGCATCCGTATGGTGTCGGCTACACGACGCCTATCCAATGCATCCGGACCTGTCGAAGTCACTGTTTCTGTTGCTCAAACACTGAAGCGCCAACGTGAAACACTGGAGCGTATCTCCACAAATGCTGCATACCTCGGCTTCGGCTTCTTCATCGCCGCTGCGGTGTTAGGGGTGTTGACAGCTCAATCCGCAGTTCGGCCTGTACAGACGCTAGCCAACTCCGTTTCCAGAAGAGGCCCGCAAGACCTGCGTGCCGTGCAAGCCCCTGTTCCGGGAGAGATGGCCCCACTGGTGGTTGCGCTCAATCGCTTCATGGCTCGCCTGAAGAAGTCGCTGACCCGATCCGAAGAGTTCATCGCCGAGGCTGCCCACCGCATTCGCACGCCACTGGCAGTGCTGCGCACACAAGCTGAAATAGCCCTGCGCCGCGTGGAACGTCCTGAAAACAGAGCCGCGTTGAAAGAGATGATCCGCGCTATTGATGAAAGCTCGCGCGCGGCTGGCCAGTTGCTTGATCACGCCATGGTCTCCTTCCGCACAGACCATCTGGAAGTGAAGGAAATCAATCTGCTGGAGTTGGCCGATGAAACATTGGAACGCTTACGGCCACTGGCAGAAATGCAGGACAAAACACTCAGCCTGCATGGGAGTGAACCGCCTTCCATCAAGGGTGATGCAATCCTCATTCAAAACGCTCTGAGCAACATTCTGGACAACGCCATCAAATACGCCCCGCAAGGGGAGGACGTGAAGATAACCGTCACTCATGAAGAGAAATGGGTGGTGCTTTCGGTCTATGATCAAGGTCCGGGATTTGTACCAGAAGACATCGAGAAGCTTACAGAACGGTTCTCACGCGGTCAAAACGCTGAGGACACCGTTGGCTCCGGTCTGGGGCTTACTATTGCCGAAGAAGTGACACAGGCACACGGCGGACACCTGAAACTTTCAAACAGAACAAATGTCAGAGGCGCATGCGTATCCTTCTATTTCCCTCAGTCCTGATTGTGTTGTTGGTGTCGCTGGTTTCAGCCCACGCCTATGAGATTGAGCAGCACAAGGTCTTTCCAGCCTCACAAGAGGCGCAGACCCTGCGCATCATCTCCAACTCCGATATCGATATTTTCGCCCCGATGGTAGAAGCCTTCCAACGCAAGTATCCGCACGTCTCCATCGATTACACCGTGGTCAGCAGCACAGAGCTGATGAAAGCGCTTTACGAGGAGCGGCAGGTATTCGACGTGGCTATCTCCTCAGCGATGGACCTGCAGGTGAAACTGGCCAATGATGGTTTCACAAAGCCGCACAGCTCATCCGTTGCTGGTCTAATGCCAGACTGGGCCCGCTGGCGTGACCACGTATTTGCCTTCACGCAGGAACCAGCCTCCGTGGTTTACTCCAAGTCCGCCTTTGAGGGGTTGGAGGTGCCAACCTCACGGCAGAACCTCATCTCGACTTTGCGCAACAATCCGGGCCGCTTCCTCAACAAAGTCGGCACCTACGACATTCGCCAGAGCGGGCTTGGCTTTCTGTTCGCCACGCAGGATGCACGCACCTCAGACACATTTTGGCGTCTCAATGAAGTGATGGGCAGCCTCAATGCTAAGCTTTATTGCTGCTCTGCGGATATGATCTCTGACATCACAACAGGCGATCTGGCCGTGGCCTACAACGTGCTCGGCTCCTATGCCTCGGCGCGGGCAGCAAAAGACCCTGATGTTGGCATTCTGGAACTGGAAGACTTCACCACATTGATGCTTCGCTCCGCCATTATTCCAGCAGGTGCAGAACAGCCAGAAATCGCAGGTGATTTCATTGATCACCTGATCACCGCCAGCTGGAGCGAGGAGGGCGCAGACTACTACCCTTACCCAAAGCTCAATCATAGCGAGGTGGCACCAAACCTGTCCTTGCGCGCTATTCGGTTAGGCCCCGGCCTGCTGGTCTATCAGGACAACCTCAAGCGTCAGCACTTCCTTCAGGAGTGGCAGAACGCGATCATTCAGCAGTGACAAGAGATGAACCATTTTCTCTTTTCAGCTGACTGAGTTTGTGGCATGACACGCCTCCCAAATTCAGATGAGTGAAGTCCATGAGTGTTATGATCCGCCCGCTAGAAATCTCCGATGCCCCTCAATGCGCACAGATCTATTATGATGCGATCATGATCGGAGCGAAGGATTACTACACAACAGAACAGCTCAACGCATGGGCAGGTCCTCAACCCAACCCGGAAGGCTGGACCAAAAATCTGGATGGAATGACAGGTTTTGTGGCTATCAAAGAAGATGCCGTCATCGGTTTCATGACCATCGATATGGAAGGCTACATCAAGTTTGCGTTTGTAAGCCCGTTTGAGAGCCGCAAAGGGGTTGCAACAGCCATCTACAACGCTCTGCTGAACTGGGCAATTGAGCGTAACATTCCGTCTCTGTCGTCAGACATCAGCCTTGCCGCCAGGCCCTTCTTTCTCCGTCAGGACTGGCAAGTGGTCCGCCAACAAGCTCCGGTGTGCAGAGGCATCACGCTGACAAACTTCCACATGACCAAAGCGCTGACTGCTTAGTCCGATCCATTCAATCGGCCTATCACTATTGTCATTCGGGCTTAGCCTTGACCATCCAACCAGAATGGTCACTATGGATGCGCTTAACCTGCGGCTTACTCATCCAGCAATCTACATATAACTTATTGATTTCATATATTCTCTTCAGAGGCCACATTGTCAGACGCCACTTTAAAAGCCAGATGGGGGCAGATCAGCCTACTGTTTTCAGCAAACTTTCTGTCGCTTCTTGGCAATGGTTTGTCTGCAATTGCTATCCCGTGGTTCGTGTATGATTTGACGGGCAACGCCGTTATCACCGCAACGGTCGCCATTGCAGGACAGTTGCCCAACATTATCGTGGGCCTCTTTAGCGGACCGTTGATTGACCGCTATTCCGCCAGAACCATGAGCATCTTCTGTGATGCTGTAAACGCTGTTGCAGTGCTGCTTATTCCGCTGCTCTATGCCGTCGAGATGCTGGACGTGGCCTTGCTTGGCTTCCTCGTCTTTCTGTCTCAGGTGATTGACGTTCCGGGGCAAACCTCCAAAGCTGTCATGATCCCGGCTTTGATCGACAAAGAAGGCTTGCCACGCGAACGGGTCAACGGGCTCAACTCACTGCTGGAGACCGGCGCTGATCTTCTGACACCATCACTAGCGGGTATCCTTATCGCTGCTTTCGGTGCAACCACCGTGCTGCTTCTGGATTCCCTTAGCTTTCTGATGGCCCTGATGATCGTCTCCATGGGCATCAAAGCCAGCCACGTCAGTGCTCCGCCCCAATCAGAGCCACAGCCAACAAAGGAAGCGTGGAAGTGGATGTTCACCACGCCCAGCATATTGAAACTGGGCATCTATGATCTGATCATCAATACCGTCGCTGTTTCCTTGTTGTCGCTGGTGCTGCCAGTGCTGGCAAACGCGAATGATAAGCAGGCCATTTGGCTGGGTATCTGGCTCACCTGTTTCGCCTGCGGAACCACACTCACAACCATCGCCTACACGGTTCTGGGCCACCGCATCTCATCTCTCCGCCTTTTACAACTCACGCCAATCGGTCAGGCCATTGGCCTTGGTCTCCTGCTCTGGGTGTTCGCTGACATCACAAATATAAGCCTCACCCCAACGACTGGCATCATCGCTGCACTGGGAATGTTCCTCTACGGCCTGAACCTCGGTGTCGGAAGCGTGGTTGACGCAACAGTGCTCCAGAAACTCGTCCCCGAAGCCAAACGCGGCACTGTCTTCTCCACCTTCTCCTCCCTCCGCTACACCGGCGTCCCCCTAGGCCTCCTCCTCAGCGGCATCCTGCTGGAGCAAAACAATCCAATAACGCTATTCGGCACATTCATAGGCTTGCTACTGGTGAATGCAGTGATTTGGTTTTGGGGGAGATTGGAGGTGTGAGGAAGGTGGGATTTGAGAGCAGATACTCGCAAGTTCCATAATACATATTATATGTAATAAATATTAGGCAACCATATACTCCCACCTCACACATCCGTTTACAAGTTACTCCACCAACTCTGTCTCTTTCTGAGCTTGATTAACTTCAGCCGCCATCGGCTGAGTACCCAGAACAGTAACGCGCTCACCAAATCTGGAGTAAGGATAATAGTCCCAGACTGCGCGGTGCTGCGTGCAGCGATTATCCCAGAAAACCAATGTACCTGGCTCCCAACGGATGCGGCAGTTCAGAGCTTGCTCACGTTCAACAAATTGGAAGAGCATGTTCAAAATGGCAGTACTCTCGTCTTCAGAAAGATCAGGAATGTGAGTTGTGAAACCTGAGTTCACGAAAAGCATTGGTCTGCCGGTATCAGGATGCTTCGCTACAATTGGGTGTTCTGTTTTGGGAAGCCCTTCAGGCGGAGTGAAGCCTTTCCAGGGTACGGCGCCATCATGAACAGCTGTCAGGCCGAGCAGAAACTCCTTCATTGCAGGAGATAACATTTCATAGGCGAGATGCATGTTTGCAAACAGTGTGTCTCCACCGCATCCAATCTCAGGCGTTTCGTGCATATACAGCATTGAGCCAAGCGAAGGTGCCGGGTCAGCTGTGCCATCCGTATGCCAGACTTCTCCGGCTACAAAACGAGACTTTTCGCTGGCACGAATTAGGACAATCTCCGGATCATCACCATCAATATCGCTTAGTGGGAGTGCCCGTAGCTTTCCAAACCTCCGAGCGAATGCTTTCTGTTGATCCTTTGTCAGTGTCTGATCGCGAAATACCAGAACGTGGTTTTCCAGAAACGCACGATAGATTTCATCGTACTGTTCTTTGGAAGTTTCTTCGGAAAGATCTACACCACAAATTTCGGCTCCAATAACCGGCGTGAGGCGATTAACTTGTATATGGTGATAGGCCTCGCGAGGTTCTGCTGCGATGCGTTCAATAGCTTTCAATGCGTTCGGATGCATGACGTTCCCTCCCCGGAAAACAAATAAAATCAGACTACAGGCGTTAGAGTGAGCTGCTGGAGACCCTCGCTATACCGCGCTTCCAACTCACCAAATGCATGAGCGGCGGCGAAAGCGTATGCGAAGGCTTTTAAAAGGCTGAGTAAAGCAACCTCATCCAAGCCTTGAGGGCTTTCAGAGGCAAACAATCGGGCGGCAATCTTTGAATGAACCTGCGCATTTGCACGTGCAAAGGCCTGTGTATTGGCTTCGCTGTTCAAGGTCCCATAGTAGTCAGCATAAGCCTCTGAAGAGCCAAATTCTTTCTCAATCATCTCTTTGTTGCCGGCGGCAAACTCAAGAGCACTCGCATGAGAAACGCGGTAGGTTTTCTCGGCAATGAACGCTAAGCGAAATAGAACGACAAAGGCTTTCTCTGCCACGTTGGCCCAATGCTCAAAAGGTATGCCCACCCCTGCCGCAGCTTTGCGATGCATGTTCTGGAGGTTTTCTAGCTCCCGACAGTTTTCACCTCGCATCTGAGCGGCTTCTAATCCCACAGGTAAGGCAATCTCAGCCATGTACCTATGAAGTCGGTGGTCTGTCTCATCACGAGAGAACGAAGTCATGTATGCCACCAAGGCGGCTTCAAGCTGAGGTCGCTCTAAATCAGGCTGTGACATGATCTATCGTCCTCTGGCAGGTGAATGCATCTAGTAGGACCTGACCAAATGCTACGTTCCCATGGATCGGGTCATTTTCCTGCGAAAAATCATCGAGTTGTAGGCCATCTCTGCCAACGGTGCCTTGGCGAACATCCAGGGTCTTCAAACCCATACGATTTGCTTCTGCAATCAACACACTTTGGGCTGCTCTAAAGACATTTGGCTCTGAAGTTTCAGGTATTTTTTGAGGAGGGAGGACTGCGGTAACGTCAATGTCTTTTTCGATTAGCGATCGATAAAAATCTAAGGCACCTTGTGCCATAACGCAGATAAGGTCGTGAAACAGCGGGCTCTCAAGAAAAGATTGGGAAAGCGTGTGATCCGCTTCCCGGTATATCTCCCAGTTCTCAGAGGTCGCATAAAAGTGCAGCGCGAAGCCGAAAGTGCAGAGAAGCGGCAGGTTAACATCCAGCAAAGAGCTGGCATTCAACTCCTCCAGAAAGCTCTGGTACATTTCATCAGCGTAGCTACTGCGAAATGTCAGCTTCTCAGCATCCCAGTCCACAAAAGGAGCAGTGAACTCCCGCCCTGCTCCCATTGGCCCGCCAACGAACTGAACACCAGCTTCTTTGGCAGCGCGTCCGATTACACCCGCATGAGAATCTCCAAGCAGCAAGAACTGCGGATCATTTGTAGTAGTCGAGCAGTTCTTCTTCACAGATGATATCCTCAAACGGCAGTGATGATCGGGTACCTTCTTCAGCAGTTTTGTGTTGCGTCTGATCCCTGAGATAAATGCTGTTAAAGAAGTGGTTCATTACAAAGCGCACCCCAGTTGGCGTGATTGTGCGCTTGTTTGGATTGTAGAACACGCCATTCATGGGAGGTGATGCGACCAACTCATAGGATGGAAAGTACTCAACGTTTTTATTGATTGCTTCCAACTGACCAGCGACAGCGCGCAAAACTGACTTAGTGTAAGTAGAGGCTGTCAGTACGTGGTGCTGCGAGAAGGTCGCAGTGACCGGAACAGGTGAAACTGTAAAAACCAAACGCAAACGCGGATTGTATCGCCCCAAGAGACCAATGCACTCCTGAAAGTCAGAGTGAATCTCGCCAAACGTAAAGTTATGTGCCTTATGCAAACGTTCATCGAACCGGCCCTGTACGGTTCCGGGACACATCGGATACACCACATCCGTTACAGTGTTTAACCAGGCCTCAGTCAACCCCATGGTGAACACGAACACATCAGCAGAAGAAACGGCTTGGCGGATTGCTTCTAAGGTGACCTCACGCGACGCCCACATTGCTTGCGGGCTATCGAAACCAACTGGTGTTATGTTGGGTCGAAACGGATCGAAATAGCGCTCTCCGTCATTCCAAACTTCCTTAGAGGGCGGGGTTTCCTCAAACGCCCACTTTAGCCATTGCAGCAGTAAACGAGCGGTGTAGATGTTCCCTGTCCGGAATGAGAAAACACCATAGTTCAGCTCATGCGCGACTTTTGCACTGAACTCGTCTGGTGCAGTTTCAGCATTTAGCCAGTTCATTCCTCTGCGCTGCAGCTCTTTGCCCATGTTCTGAGAGAAACAAGATCCAGCGGTAATGATCGCGGCATCTTTGGAGATCTGAAACTTTGGTTTCCAAACCTCGGAGATTGAAAAATAGTCTTTTTCAGCAACGGAGGGGCGCCAAAATTTATTGGGAGGGAAAGAAATGTATGGGTTCATTTCACACCTCTCCTCACATGACACGAACCAAATATCATGCGACCTCCTCAGCAACTTTTTCTTTGATCTCAGTTGCACTTAACAACCTGAAACTCACGTAAGCCACGGGTAGGCACAGCATCGCAGAGGCTAGGAACAACGGTCCGCCGCCGAAGCGTTCAATCACGAGTGCAGCAACAAAAGGAACGGCTGCGGCTCCCGCATTGGACAGCATGTAGAGCCCCATATAACTGTTCCTAAGACGAACCGGCGCCATACGGTCAACCACAGTGGCGAACAAAGGCATGGCGATGATTTCTGCGAGTGTCGCCAGTGCTATTGCGACAAGCCACAGTTCCATCATCTCAGCCCTGTTAAAGGCGACGACCAATAGTCCGAGCATCAGGAAGAAGAACGCAACCAAAACAGCTTTGTGCTCTTCAAGCGTGATAAGCCATTTCATCAAGAACAGGTGGACAATCAGAACAACGCTTGTGTTGGTCACGTTTATCGACGCAATGATCCCATTGATGTTTGCCGTCTCAAGGAACAATAGGAAAAACGTGAGAGGCTCATCCATTTGTGCATACAGGATGACGAGAAAAAAGTTGGACACAAACAGTGTCATGAAAAGACGATCCGTTAAAGCTACCTTCAGCAACCTCGGGATCGGGACTTCTTCTTCTCTGTTTGTTGCAATGATAGTCCGCGTGACGCTAACTAAAATACAGGCCGCTAAGATGGCGTAAGCTATTGCACCAGCAAGAAAAGCTAGGTTTGAGTTATTACTAGCAAACCACACTCCGCAGAGAGGCCCTAACGCCCCCGCAATGTTGACCAGATAGTACCGCAAATGGAACAGTAACGGGCGGTCCTCTTCTTTTGCTGCACAGTCTCCCAAGGCAGAGCGCAAAAGCGGCTCCAAGGCTCCATTTGCAACAGACATCGCGATGATGATTGCAAAATACACCTGTTCACTGCTCCAGAGTCCGAGTGAGCAATAGAGCCCCATAATCACCAGCGTGCTTAGTAGCATGATTGCCTGGCGGTTCAGTTTGTCTGCAACAACTCCGCTTATTGGCGATGTTAAAATTGCTGCAAATGCCGATACGGAAAAAATCACGCCGAGCTCAGCAATAGAGGTTCCAAACCGCCGGGCCATGAGCACTGCGAAAAAGGGCCAGATCATGAAAGAAGCAAAGCGCGCGCAAAAAGTACCGATCAGGATTGTTTTCGCAGACTTCGGAAGCATCCGGAATTGACGCAGAAACGTTTCCCGCCCACGAGTTTCAGACATGAACAAAACAACCTGAGATTAAATTAAAACTTGACTTTGTGATATATTAGAAAGAATGATTGGGCAATTAAAAAATCAATACCCGAGGCTTTGGTGAATTATTTTCATGTTTACTTACCTTCACTCAAACCATACCAATTATGTACTGAGCTTCAAGTCTATTTACCCTCATTAATGTAAAATTTTATTCAATTACTCAATCATCGGTAGTTGTTTTATGGGTGAGTTTAATCTTTCCAACGTAGTTTCAATATGCGCAACGGGGCACGAAAATGTCGTGACCCGAATAGAGCAAGTTGCAAGGATCCAGGCCAATAAAACGGCTTTGGTTGGACAAGTAGCAGCGCTCAGCTATGGCGACATGGTCTCTTCTGCAAACCGGCTTGCTGGGCTGTTGCAATCTAAAGGGGTTGGGCCAGAAGTTGCTGTTGGAGTGTGTATCCCTCGCGGCCCTGACGCAATCATCGCCTTTCTCGCTATTCTTAAAGCGGGCGGTGTTTATGTCCCACTGGACAGCAAACACCCTCACAAACGCCTTAAGTTTATGGTTCAGGACAGTGAAGCCACCGTTTTGATTTGCACCGACGAGACAGGAGCTTTCGTTGACGGACTCGCTGCCAATGTTTCGCGCTCAACCAAGATCGTAAACTACTCCAGATTAAATCCATCAAGATCCGACACCTTTGAAGATCAAGTGATCAGCCAAGATCAGCTCGCTTATATCATCTACACGTCAGGCTCCACCGGCCAACCTAAAGGTGTGATGGTCGAGCATCGCGGATTGATAAATCTTGCTGAAGAACAAGCGCGCCATTTTGAGTTAGACGGAACTGCACGTGTGCTGCAGTTCGCCTCCCTGGGCTTCGACGCATCCATATTTGAAATTCTGATGGCCTTGTGCAGCGGTTCAGAGTTACATTTCACTCCCAATGAAACATTGCTTGCTGGAGATGCGCTAAGGGAAATTGTTCGAGAAAGAGCTATTTCTCATCTGACGCTGCCACCATCTCTTGTCAGTCGAATGAACCCGTCAGACTACCCAAGTTTGGAGACATTGGTGGTTGCTGGTGAAGCAATGCCATGGACGCTCATGGAGCGATGGTCTGATCATGTTAATCTTATAAATGCTTACGGACCAACCGAAAACACAGTTTGGGCGACCCTGCATAAATGCAGTAACAAGGCCATTTCATCCGGCACGGTTCCAATTGGCAATCCAATTGCGAATGTAGATGCCCATGTTCTGGATGCAGACCTAAAACAAGTGCGAGATGGTGAAGACGGAACTCTCTGGCTGGGAGGCCTCGCACTGGCGCGAGGATATAAAAACCGCCCTGATCTCACCAATGAAATGTTTCGCTCCGTTCCCGGGATTACGGCCGAAAGACTTTACAACACTGGAGACCGAGTACGGCGTCTTGCCGATGGATCATTGGAGTTCCTTGGCCGTTTAGATGCTCAAGTCAAGGTGCGAGGCCATCGGATAGAACTTCAGGAAATAGAGAGAAACCTCTCTGCTCTTGATGGCATTGAACATGCTTATGTGGTCGTCTCATCATCGCGATCAAAAGATCATGAAATCATTGCTTACTTCACTGTTCGCGCCAGCGAAATCACCCCTGGCATTCAGCAGTTAAAGACCAAACTACGCGCATTTCTGCCTGACTATATGATGCCAAACGCATTTGTGCGCCTTGATGAGTTTCCGTTAACAGTCAACGGGAAGGTAGATAGCAAGGCACTTCCTGCGCCGGACAGGAGTGCGCGCGGTGGGTCCTCCCAAGAGCTGCCACAGACAAACATAGAGCAGTCGCTCGCAGGCTTTTGGAAAGAAGTGCTGGGTGTAAATCCCGTCTTTTGTGGCGACACGCTTCAAACTCTCGGAGGCTCCTCACTGGATGCCGTTCAGTTTCTCACGCGATGCAGGGAAGAGTACGGCAACATACTCTCATTAAAGGACGTATTTACGGGCAAAACACTCCGTGAACTGGCAGAGACGATCCAAGCAAGAGAGGGTTTAGAAAAACAAGAAAAACCCCTGAATGCCTACAGTATTGAAAGTGACACATTCCCTGTTTCGCATCAGCAAAACGGAGTGTGCTTGCTGGAGAAGCTCACACCAGACTCTCTTGCCTACAACGCTCAATGCCTGATCCGTATTGAGGGAAATGTAGATGTATTAGCCCTGCAGAGCGCTCTGGATCTGATTGTTCAGCGGCATGAGATCTTTCGCAGCACTTTTCATGAGGACGCAACAGGCAAAGCCTACCAGAAAGTTCACGGTCCCGTCCCTGCCCGTTTGGATCAGGTGGAGTTGGATGCTCCAATGGATAGCCCTGATCTCTGGCAAGCTGTAGACGATGAGGTCTCCAGGTCATTCGACACCAGCCAATTGCCACTCGCACGCTGGGTTCTGTTCAAGTTAAACGATGAGACATCGGCTCTCCTACACATAGAGCATCACCTTGTTCATGATGGCTGGAGCGCGAACATTTTCCTCTCAGAGTTTCTGGAGGCTTACAGCGCATTTGCACATGGAGAGGAGGTCACTTTGCCTCCCGTTCCAGCTCAATATCGCCATTATGTGGGATGGCAACAAAGTGCCGATGCAGAACGTACCTATGAAAAGCAACTTGCCTATTGGAAGGAGCAACTTTCAGAGGCTAGCTTCACTCTTGCTCTTCCAACAGATGCCTCTCGCCCTGAAACAATGTCTTTCAAAGGCAAACAGTCGCGTTTGGAACTCAAAGGAACGCTGCTCCAAAAACTAAACGAGTTCTGCGAAAAGAGTGGTCACACTGATTACACCGTGTTGTTGGGAGTATTTCATCTCCTGCTCTCACGCTATACGGGACAAAAAGATCTGCTTACGGGCAGTGCGGTCGCCAACCGAAAAACAAGCGCTTCAGAGCATATGTTGGGTATGTTCGTGAACAGTATCGCCATACGATCTGATCTTTCCGAAAACCCAAGATTTATTGAACACCTCGAGCATCTGAGAAACACTCTATCCAACGCTTATGAGAATGAAGAAGTTCCGTTCGAACGCGTTGTACGTGAGTTGCAGCCGGAACGAGACCTCTCAAGAAACCCCATCTTCCAAGTGGGATTTAGCTATCATAATTCAAAGATTCCAGAGCTCTCACGCGATGATCTGAGCCTCTCACTTTACGAAGCCTACAGCAACAATTCTGCAAAGTTTGACATCGAAGTCGTCATTCTGCCGCGCTCATCAAATGAGAAAGATACACCAGCCCTCACTCTGTTATGGAATTATGCAACGGACCTGTTTCAACTCGAAACAATTGAACGCATGCAGGCCAACTTTTTTGCATTATTGGAGAACTGCCTGTCTGAGCCTGAGTGTTCCGTTGAGGATTTCAGTTCTGTTTGCTTAAGTGAGCGAGAACAACTGCTTGCGATGGGAGCGCCATCTGAACCGACTTCAGAAATCGTGCCGGTTCCTGTTGCAGTCAGGATCGAGCAACTGGCCAGATCCCAACCAACATCTCCTGCAATCCTTCACGGAGAAACGACCCTCTCCTATGGCGAGCTCAATCGTCAGGCCTCGCTTCTGGCAGGCCAACTTCGTGTACTCGGTGTGGGAAAAGAAAAGCTGGTTGGCGTTTGTATGGAACGCGGCTCAGATCTTATTGTTGCTTTGCTGGCCATATGGAAAGCAGGTGGTGCTTATCTTCCGATTGATCCTTCACTGCCAGAAGCAAGGAAGGCGTTTATCATTGAGGATAGCGCACCTGATTTAATCTTATGCTCTCATGCATCACGCCACTCATTCAAGAGTTTGATGGGGCAGGACACGCTTCACATTTTTGAGGCGCTCGCGCATGCTGCTGAAGAAGCAGCCGCAGATGAGAACATACTTGAACCAGTCAGCGGACAGGATCTCGCCTATGTCATCTACACGTCAGGCTCCACCGGGCAGCCCAAGGGCGTACAAATCGAACATCAGCAGATTGCCCGGTTGATCGACACATGTGAGCCTAGTTTCCAGTTTTCATCATCCGATGTCTGGTCTTTCTTCCATTCCTACGCCTTCGACTTCTCAGTTTGGGAAATATGGGGCGCGCTTTCCACCGGTGGCTCCGTCGCAATTGTGCCGGAAGACATCCGGCATGATCCTGCACAATTCTACTCCATGTGCTGTGATCAAGGCGTCACCATTCTCAGCCAGACACCCTCTGCTTTCCGAAGTTTCATGTCAGCGCAAGCAGGCACACATAAACCTCACTCCATCAGGACTGTTGTATTTGGAGGTGAGGCTCTATCCCCGTCGATGCTCTCAGACTGGTTCGCTCATCCTTGCAACACAGACTGCAAGATGGTGAACATGTACGGCATCACAGAGACTACCGTTCACGTCACCTACACAGAGCTAACACCTGAGAACATTAATCATTATTCAGATGGAAGCCCGATCGGTCGTCAGCTTGATGACTTGAGCCTTTGTCTGCTCGATGAACATGGCACGCTTGTGCCCTTTGGTGCGGTTGGTGAACTTTATGTGGGTGGTGCGGGCGTTGCACGCGGGTACTTAAATCGTCCGGAGTTGAATGCAGAACGCTTCATCGAAAGCCCATTCTCAACAAGCGACCGCCTTTATAAAACAGGCGATCTGGCGAGATATGCAGTTGATGGTACCCTGCTCTATCTGGGTCGAAACGATAGTCAGGTTAAAGTTCGCGGATACAGGATAGAGCTGGGTGAAATTGAAGCTGCTCTTGCAACGCATGAGGCCCTTCAACATGTGGTCGTGACATGCCAAAACCAAGCAACCAGCGATGCGATGTTGGTGGCCTACTATGTCTCAACTTCCGAAAATGCTGACCTGGACAGCTCCACATTGCAGTCCTTTGCAGCAGGTCTTCTGCCAGCCTACATGGTACCTGCAGCGTTTGTTGAACTGGATGCGCTGCCGTTAACCTCCAACGGCAAACTGGACCAGAAAGCACTCGATAAACATAAGCCGACTTACACCAAGAACAGAGCATTCGAGAGCCCGGAAGGGGAGCATGAAGAACTGCTCGCCAACGTATGGGCAGACATTCTTCAATTAGAAAAAGTGAGCCGCCTCGACAGCTTCTTTGAACTTGGAGGGCATTCACTGTTGGCAGCTCGGGTACAAGCTGCCATGCGCGCAAAAGGTTTTCTGCTGGCGGCAGTGGATGTTCTGCGATGGCCAACACTGAAGGATCTGGCACAACGCATTCAACCTGTTGAACCGAAGAGTTTGAAATCAAGCGCCCACGGAAGTGGTAGTGCGATGTCACTCTCCGGTCTTTCGCAAACGCGGATCAAACATCTTGCATCGTCACTGCCCGGTGGTTTTGAAAACGTAGAAGACATCTATCCCCTTACGCCCCTGCAAGAAGGTATTTACTTCCATCACCAGCTCTCAGAGGAAGGAGATCCTTATCTGCTCTGGAGCCTGATGGCATTTGAGACTTCCCAAGCCTTGCAGGACTACACGGTGGCCTTGCAAAAGGTGATGGATCGTCATGACATTCTGCGAACAGTGTTTGTCTCTGAAGGGTTAGAAAAACCGCTGCAAGTGGTTCTGAAAAACGTAAACCTGAAGGCTGTTGAGCTAAATGCTGACGCCTTGGAAGGGCCCGGAGATATTACTGAAAGGCTTCAGGCGCACTTTGACCCGCGCACCACTAAGGTTGATTTGCAAGAGCCATCCATCCTCCAGGTTTATTCCTGCTACGACGCTAGAAACGAACGCTGGTTAGCCCTCAAGCTCTTCCACCACATCATAGATGACAACACCTCACTCAAGCAGCTCAATGCTGAGGTCAAAGCTTTCATGGTGGGGGACGGCAACCGACTAGCGAAACCAGCGCAGTTTAAGGAATATGTCGCCTTTCAGCAAGAAGAGAGCATGAAAGGAGGCGCACGCAGCTTCTTTGATGAGCTGTTCAGAGGTTTTGAGGCTCCAAACAAACCTTTCGGCCTCAGTGTTGATCATGTTCATGGCGCTGATCTTGATACAAAGACAGCGCATACGGATACCGCGCTGACATCAGGTCTGAGAGAAGTAGCAAGTCAACTGGGTGTAAGCACGGCATCGATCTTTCACTTCGTCTGGTCACTGGTCTTGGCGAAGTGCTCCGGGCAGGACGACGTTTGCTTTGCCACCGTGCTTCTTGGCCGATTACAGGGACTTGAGAATGCCGAGCGGATTTTGGGGCCGTTCATCAACACCCTGCCCTTGCGTGTCCAACTGACTGATCAGGATTGGAAGAGCGTGCTTCTCACTGTTCATCAGATCCTTCTTGACCTGATGGATCATGAATACGCATCGCTTACTGATGCGATTGGGGCCAGTGGAGTGGATCGCACAACTCCGCTTATCTCTTCATTGGTGAATTTCCGTCATGCCCAGCTCATGTCCGATGGCTCACAAGGTTCCTCGCACCGTGACTTGCCGGGCGCGACTTATCTGAATGGTCATTATGGTACGGGCTACCCTTTCAACCTGACTGTTGATGACTTCGGCACATCCTTCAAAGTCCAGTGTCAGGCTCCACATGGCAGCTATGCTTCTGCACTTTTAGATATGACACTTGAATGCTTGCAGCGGATAAACCGGGTGCATTCAAAGGCAGAACAGACGCCAGCACATCAACTGGTAC
Source organism: Microbulbifer sp. MKSA007 (assembly GCA_032615215.1). Classification (NCBI taxonomy): domain Bacteria; kingdom Pseudomonadati; phylum Pseudomonadota; class Gammaproteobacteria; order Cellvibrionales; family Microbulbiferaceae; genus Microbulbifer; species Microbulbifer sp. MKSA007. The sequence continues at coordinate 76,721 of CP128431.1, forward strand.
GGCTGGATACGAACCAGACAAGCAAACTCCTTGAGCTTGCAGAAGGAGTGGAGTTTGAAGAGGTTTCAACTCCGCTTCATAGCGCTTTTGAAGCTGTGGCAGCAGATCATGGAACGCAAGTTGCGTTGGTCGGAGAAGGAACACAACTCACATATGGCCAACTGAACAGTCAGGCCAATCAGCTTGCCAAATATCTAGTTGCTCAAGGTGTTTCCAGCCAAAGTCGCGTAGCGGTATGTCTGCAAAACTCAACACATGCTGTTGTCGCGCTGCTTGCTATCTTAAAAGCTGGCGGGGCGTACGTTCCAATCGATCCCGCTTATCCATCAGAACGCATTGCGTATCTGATTGAAGACAGTACCCCTGTTCTGGTGCTTTGCGACACTGCAAGCCTTACAGGGCTGAGTGAAATCATTCCTCCTGCAAAGCTGGTCGATTTGGGTCAATCGGATCCTGCTTGGCAAAATCTCGACGATGGGAACCTCAACAAGTCGGTCTCCAGTGAAGACACTGCCTATGTGATTTATACGTCCGGCACCACGGGCAAACCCAAAGGTGTTGTGGTGCCGCATAATGGCCCTGCTAACCTCACGGCTTGGTTCCTGCAGGAAGGCACCTTCACTCGGGAAGACAGAATTCTACTGTCGACGTCTCTCACCTTTGACATTTCAGTGGTGGAAGTGTTTGCCAGCCTTTCGTGTGGCGCAACTGTTGTTGTCGCAGACCGCTCGCGCTTGCTTGAAGGCAATTATCTGGTGGAGCTGATTGCGGAACAACAGCTCACTGTTTGTCAGTTTGTCCCTTCACTGCTGGACTTTTTCCTTTCATGTGAAAACGTCAGCACCTGCACAAGCTTGCGATCAATCCTTTGCGGTGGTGAAGCATTCCCCTCTCGGCTTGCGGAACGCTGTTTCAAGGCTCTGGGGTCAATACACTTGCAAAACCTTTATGGGCCCACAGAAGCCAGTGTCTACTGCACCAGACAAGAGTTAGATCATCGCGCTGAGTACCCGCCTGTTGTCCCTATTGGACAGCCCATCGCAGGTATGAAGATGTACGTCCTGGATCGCTATCTGGACCTCGTTCCTGCTGGTGTTGCAGGCAATCTCTATGTCGCTGGTCCCGGTGTTGCTAACGGGTACTTGAACCGTCCTGAACTAACAGAGGAACGCTTTGTTCCGAGTCCATTCAAGGCTGGAGAACGGCTCTATCAAACTGGAGATGTTGGTCGCTATCTGGAAGACGGCACAATTGAGTATCTGGGCAGAGACGACTTCCAGATCAAAGTGCGAGGTTATCGCATTGAGCCGGGCGAGATTGAGCACGCGCTATCTAAATTTGATGGCGTCTTGAATGCGGTTGTGGTCGCACATGAAGATCAGGCAGGGTCTTCTCAACTGGTTGCCTATGTCTGCATGGAACAAAATGCAGCAGCACTCGACACGACTGCTATGCGCGGGGCCCTGTCCAACCAGCTACCGGATTATATGGTTCCAGCGCTTTATATGCAGTTGGATGATTTGCCCTTAACATCAAACGGCAAAATTGACCGCAGCCAGCTTCCCCTACCAACCGCAGACAGTATTCAACCGGTTCGCGATTACGTGGCTCCTGAGACGCCATTGGAAGAGGAACTTGCGCGTATCTGGGCTGAGGTTTTGCAACTGGATCGCGTCGGTATCCGTGACAACTTCTTTGAGATTGGCGGACATTCCCTGCGAGCCACCCGCATTACGGCTCGCATGCAAGACGCACTAGGGGTGGAGGTGCCTCTTCGCATCTTCTTTGAGCGTCCCACCATTGAGCAAACCCTCGACTACATCTTTGAAGAGCTGGAAGCAGCCGAAGAATTTTCCTGACGCAGAAGCAGGTCGTCAGCGTCTCTGGGAGGAACCATGCAGGACGGACAAAACAAGCGAAAAATGCGCTCTCTGACACCGGAGCAGCTGTTGAAGCTGCGCCAGCACACCGCTCTCAAAAAGCTCCGCGAGATGAAGGTCCCCTGCCCTTATCTTTTGCCCAAGAGAGGCTTTGGTTCCTTTCTCGCATCGCAGGGATAGGATCCGCCTATCACCTCACACTTGGCATCCGCCTGCGAGGAGAGCTCAACACGAGCGCTCTTCAAAACGCACTGGATCAACTGATCGCCCGCCACGAAGGCCTTCGCGCATTTGTCTGTGAAGACGCCGGAGAGCCCGGGCTGCGGTTTGCTCCTCCCACCTGCGGCTTGCCTTTGCATCTGATCAACATTGAGACTGAAGACGATTTAGAAGCTGCAATCCACCACGTGGTGGATGAGGAATGCACAAAGCCGTTTGATCTGAAGACCGGTCCACTCGCACGTTGCTGCCTTATCAGGGTGAGTGAGACAGAGCATGTGTTGCTGCTTGTGCTGCATCATTTCATTTCTGATGGTTGGTCCAACGGGCTTTTGCTCAAGGAGCTGAGCGAAAACTACACGCACCAGATCGAGACCGGACAACCGGTTGACCGCAACACACCTGAGCTTTCTTACGCAGACTATGCCTATTGGCAAAAACAGCCTGAGCAACAAAAGAGCTTTGAGAAGCAGAAGGCCTACTGGGAGCAGCGCCTATCCGGGGCGCCAGAACGCTTGCTGTTGCCAACAGACCGCCAACGTCCGCTACAGCAAAGTTTTGAGGGGGACTTTCTACCTCTTGAGTTAGATTCTGAACTCACAGAACAGATAAGAGGGTTTGCCCGTGAGGCGGGGACAACTCCGTACCTGGTGCTTATCTGCGCCTTTGCAGTTGTGCTTACGCGCATGTCTGGTCAGGATGACATTGTCATTGGAACACCATCAGCTAACCGGGTTCGCAAAGAGCTGGAAAAGATGGTGGGGCTATTCGTCAACACGCTGGCACTCCGCTTCAACTTCGATGAAGACATAACGGTGAGCCAGCTGCTGGCTCACGCGCGAGATACATTCCTCGACAGTCAGGATAACCAATCTGTTCCTTTTGAGCAGGTGGTGGATGCACTGAGCCCTCAGCGGTCACTTTCCCATACACCTTTGTTCCAAATTATGTTTGCCTGGCAAACTCTTGACGATGCAACACTTCGCTTTGCCGATTTGAAGCATGAACCATTCTCGGTTCCCCGCAGTGCATCGCAGTTCGATCTTACACTGGAGCTGGTGGACAACGGGACTAAGATTTCTGGTGGACTGGAGTACGCAACAGCACTCTTTGACCGGCAGTCCATCGAGCAACTCGCAGGTTATGTTCTGCAGGTGGTTCAAGGCATTTGCGAGGATCCAGAGCAAGGTGTTGCTAGTCTGCCCATCATCGATGAAGCGGCACGTACTGAAACGCTAAAGACCTCTCTCTTGGCATGTAACAAGACCTCCACTGCCGAGCCTATCCATCTTCCGTTTGAAGCCACAGCTACCTCATATGGCGAACGGATTGCGATCATCGATGGTGAGGACGAACTCACATACGCTCAACTCAACGAGCAAGCGAACAAACTCGCCAGATATCTTCGCTCGCTTGGGGTTCAAAAACAGGATCGCATCGCGGTCTACATGCAGAAGTCCGCAGATGCTGTCACAGCATTGCTGGCTGCTTTGAAAGCAGGTGTAGCCTACATTCCGATTGATGCTAACTACCCTCCTGAGCGGATCAACACGCTTGTTCAGGACTGCTCACCTAAGTGCATACTGGTTGATGCATATGGGGCAAAGCAACTGACTCACCTGCCCGACCTCGCGGCGGAGGTCGTCCATATCAAAACCCAAGAAGATGAATGGGGTTCGCTGGGTGGGCAGAACTTAACTATTTCCATTGACCCTGATGATCTAGCCTACATCATCTACACATCTGGTTCGACAGGACGACCTAAGGGCGTGATGGTGGATCATCGAGCGATCTGGACCGTCAGAGATGCCTGGAGCGAACTGTATAATTTCGACGAGCCGCCACGTGTTTTGCAAATGGCTAACCTGTCATTTGACGTGTTCACAGCAGATCTTGTCCGCGCGCTCACGTTTGGAGGCACGCTTGTCCTTGTCAATCAGGATGAGTTAATCGACAGCACAGCCCTGCTTGCAAAAATCACGCAGTATCAGACGACCTTCGCAGATTTTGTTCCGGCAGTGCTGGATAGTTTGACAGCACACATACGGAAGAGTGGCGCAACTTCAACTCCCCTCAAAACCATCGTGTGTGGATCCGACCGGTGGTCCTCCAAAGGTGCCGCTGAAGCACGCAGTGTTTTCGGGCCTGACGCGCAAATCATCCATGCCTATGGCTTAACTGAAACAGCGATTGATTGCCTTGCTCTCACCCTGCCTCAAACTTTCTCGCAGACTGACAACCTCAGTTTAGGCAAGGCAATCAAGAACTACAGCGTCTTGGTTTTAGATCCCTCAGGCCAGCCTGTACCTAAAGGCGTTGTCGGTGAAATCTGCGTCACTGGAGCTGGACTTGCGCAAGGGTATTGGAACGCACCTGAGCTAACCGAACAAAAGTTCGCCACTGTTGCGGGCCGTGATGATCTACGATTTTTCAAAACAGGAGACCTGGGTCGATTGCTTCGCGATGGATCCATTGAGTTTCTGGGGCGCAATGACAGACAAGCCAAGCTTCGCGGGTTTCGTATAGAGCTGGGAGAGGTAGAAGCCACTCTTGAAACCGATGAGCGCGTTCAAACTGCTATTTGCGTCGTAAACGAGAAGTCCGGAGAAGAACAGCTGCTGGCCTATGTGGTTCTTTCCAGCGAAGACAATGGCGATGTGCTTGCTGAGCTCAAGAAAGGTTTGAGCCAAAAGCTGCCTCACTTCATGGTGCCTGCTGGCATTGCCGCAATTCAGCAGATCCCCCTCACGCCAAATGGCAAGGTTGATCACGAAGCACTACCGGATGTTGATCCAACAACTCTTTCCCAAGCAGAGTTTGCCCCTCCACGGGCAGGGAAAGAAACAGAGCTAGCTCAGATCTGGTTTGATCTGCTCGGCCTCAGTAACGTTGGGCGCCACGACAACTTTTTCACTCTTGGCGGTCACTCCCTACTGGCAGTGCGTTTAGCCCAACGTATCCGCGAGGTCTTCTCTGTAGATGTGGCGGCTACAATCGTATTTACGGCACCAACACTTGCCACCCTTGCTAGAGCGATTGACTGGACCTCCTCCAGCGCAGACACGCAGATTACCCCCGCTGACAGAACCAAGGAGCTTCCGCTTTCGTCTTCACAGCAACGCCTGTGGTACCTGGCGGAGATGGAAGGGCAAAGCGAAGCTTACCACATGCCCCTCCTGCTTGAGCTGAAAGGTAAGTTGGAGGTCTCCGCCCTATCTCAAGCCATCGAGACAATCGTGGCACGCCATGAGACTTTGCGCACGCGGTTCAAGCAAAAAGACGGTACAGCCCATCTGGACATTCAACCGGCAAATGCATGGCGGATGGAGGCACCAACACCGCTGACTGAAGACGATGATCTGAAGGAGCATGTTGCACGGTTGATTGCTGAGCCTTTCGATTTGGAGGCAGGACCACTCTTTCGGGCGGCCCTACTGCGTCGAGATGAGACTCATCATGCACTCGTAATTGTGATGCACCATAGCATCTCAGATGCCTGGTCCATGGGTGTCTTTAGCAAAGAGCTGAGCGAGCTCTATTCAGCTTTGATCAAACAACAGAAGCCCAACCTCCCTGATCTGCAAATCCAGTATGCTGACTTTGCAGCATGGCAGCGGGAAGAACTCAGCGAGGGCACATGGAACGAACAGAAACACTATTGGGGTTCCAAGCTTGAAGGCTCACCAGTGCTTCTAGAGTTGCCGTTGGACCATCCGAGACCCAAACGACAGTCCTTCAAAGGGGCAGCAATCCCGCTGGAACTGGATGCTGCCTTATCTCGGAAGATAAAAGAGTATTCGGCTGGGTGCGGCGGTACCGTATTTTCCACGCTTCTGGGGGCCTGGGCACTCACACTTTCCAAGCTTTCAGGCCAAACGGATCTGGTTGTTGGTAGTCCGGTTGCCAACAGAGACCACGCGCAGCTCGATAAGCTGATCGGCTTTTTTGCCAACACGCTTGCCATGCGGGTGGATGCAAACAAAGACCTGCCCCTGACCGAGTATCTTTCGCAAGTTCAGGAAACGGTGCTGGAGGCTCAGCAAAATCAGGACCTCCCTTTTGAACAGGTCATTGAGCATCTCAATCCGCCTCGAAGCCTTGCGCACGCACCGCTCTTTCAGGTGATGTTTGCGTGGGAGGGTGAGAACAATGATCAGTTTGAGCTTCCCGGTCTCTCTGTTGAGCTGCTCCACCATCACCATGGAGGAGCCAAGTTCGATCTACTGCTGTCACTTCAGAACGTAAACGGCCAGTTGAAGGGAGCAATCGAGTTCGCAAGCGACCTGTTTGAACCAGAAACAGCAGCTCTCATTGGACGTTACTTTGAGTATGTCCTCGCGCAACTGGTCGCGAACACCAACGCAAAACTCAGTGACATAAGCCTGCTGACTGAGTTGGAGCAAACTCAGGCATTGGAGGCTTGGCAACAACGCTCTGTGCCATATCCTGAATTAGAATGCATCAGCAGGCAGATTGAAAAACACGCGGCAGAAACACCCGCTGCGACCGCTGTTATCCTCGGGCAAGAAACGCTCAGTTATGGTGAGCTAAACAGGCAGGCCAATCAGCTTGCTCACACGCTCCGGCAGCAAGGTGTTGGCGCTCAAGCTAACATCGCAGTGTGTGTTGACCGTTCCATGCAGATGGTCGTCACTCTGCTGGGTATCTTAAAGGTGGGAGCCACAGTAATTCCGCTGGACCCTGCTTATCCGCGAGCGCGGCTTCAGGTTATTCTGCAGGATGTCCAGCCAGATCTCATCATCACAACAAATACACTGAGAGCCAAACTCCCGGAAGAGTTTGGGGAAGCAACGGCGACCATCGAAGAACTCAAAATACGGTGCCAGTCGGCATCAGCGGATAATCCTGCGCATGCGCCTGCCCCGCTTGATCCTGCCTACGTGCTTTATACATCTGGCTCGACAGGGAAACCCAAAGGCGTTGTGCAAACACATCGCATGCTGCGTAATCTGGTGCATTGGCAGTTAAAGCAAGGCCCGACGGATAAAGCTCCAGCACGCGTTCTTCAGTTTGCATCGCTCAATTTCGACGTGGCTTTTCAGGAAGTTTTCTGCACATTGTGTCAAGGCTCAAGTCTCGTACTGATGACGGATACGCAGCGCAAAGACATCGGCAATCTTGCTGGCTTCATCAAGTCCAACGGTGTTGAACGTGCCCACTTGCCCTTTGCAGTCCTTCAGCAGATGGCAGGCCTTTTTGAGTCCGAACACCTACCGGACGGGCCTGCTTGCGAGGTGATTACAGCGGGGGAAGCGCTGCTCGTCAACGATGGCCTGCGCAGGCTTCTTAAGGCACTGGGTGGACGTCACTTTTACAATCAGTACGGCCCCACCGAAACGCACATTGTGACCCAGCATATTCTGGACTGCGGGCACATGGAAGATTGGCCAGCTTCTCCGCCTATTGGAAAGCCAATGGATAACACCAGTGTGTTTCTTCTGGACGATGGCATGCGACCTGTGCCTTCGGGAACAATCGGTGAAATCTACGTTTGTGGAGATAATCTGGCCTCTGGTTACTTCGGCAATGAGGATCTGACCGCTGACCGGTTCATCTCGCACACATTTAGATCACAGCCACCTCTTCGCCTGTATCGTACTGGCGATCTGGCTGCGTATCTCCCGGATGGCACTCTGGCATTTCATGGACGAGCTGATGATCAAGTGAAGTTTCGCGGGTTCCGCATTGAGCCTATGGAGATCACAAACTGCGTATTGCAGATCGAAGGTATCCAGGAAGCCTTTGTTATCTTTGATCGGTCTACAGGTGCAGAGCATGCGCGGCTGATCTGTTACTTCGTTGGAAAATGTTCTGTCGACGCACTGCGAGCGGAGCTGAAAACCCGTCTGCCAGACTACATGATCCCCACAGACTGGGTACCGCTTGACGAACTGCCCATCACGCCAAACGGCAAAATCGACCGCAGAGCATTGCCTTCTCCAGTTCGGCTCACAGCATCAGACTTCGAAGCGCCTGCGGCAGGCCTTGAAGCGGACATTGCGAAGGTCTGGGAGGTCGTGCTCAAGGTTGACCAGATTGGCCGCACGGACAACTTCTTCGATCTGGGTGGACATTCGCTGCTTGCAACGCGGCTCATTCATACTCTGAACAAGGACCTGTCACTCAGCCTGTCCCTCACAGATCTCATCGAGAATCCGGTACTTGCAGATCTTGCAGCTTCAGCCAACTCCAAGAGCAGCCAGCCAAAGCTGTCTGTGGTTCAGATTCATTCAGATGAGGCAAATCGGTATGAACCCTTCCCGTTAACGGACATCCAACAGGCCTATTGGGTTGGCAGAGATGATGGCTTAGGGCTGGGCGGTGTCAGCGCACATGCTTATGAAGAAATTGAAATTCCTGATCTGGATCTCAGCCGCTTCAATGCAGCCTTGAATAAACTGATCCAGCGCCACGACATGCTGAGAGCTGTTTTTGCCAAGGACGGCACACAACGCATATTGCAGGATGTTCCTGACTACATCATCCAGACAGATGACGCCCGAGGGCGAAATGCACGTGTCGTAGAGCATATGATCGCCAGAAACCGGGAGGCCATGTCTCATCAGGTGCTGGATGCTGGCACATGGCCACTGTTTGAGTTCAGAGCCTTGCAACTTGATAATGGTGTCACTCGCCTGCACATCTCCATGGATGCCCTGATCGTCGATGCTGCCAGCAGTCAGATTTTTTCCCGTGAGCTAGCCGCGTTCTATGAAGACCTTCAGGTCGAGCTCCCAGAGATCGAAATCACCTTCCGAGACTATGTGGTGCAAGAGTTGGCGCTGCGGGATGGCTCACGCTATGCAACCTCGCTGAAGTACTGGCAGGACCGGCTTGCCACACTGGCAGCAGCACCAGACTTGCCACTGGCAAAGCAGCCTGAAAGCATCAGCAATCCCCGGTTTACCCGTAGACACCTTGTGTTGGATGCAGCCAAGTGGTCACAGATCAAAGCAAATGCACGTCAACATGGCGTAACGCCCTCTGGTTGTTTGCTGACGGCCTTTACCCAGGTATTGGCCAAATGGAGCCAATCGCCTCAGTTTACGTTGAGCTTGCCGGTGTTCAACCGCCAGCCACTTCACCCTCATATCAACCGCCTCATCGGTGACTTCACGTCGATCGTTCTGTTGGAGGTCGGCTTTGATGCCACAACCAATTTTGTTGCAAATGCAAAAGCAGCTCAGCGGCAACTTTGGAAAGATATAGATCACAGCGAGGTCAGTGGTGTGCAGGTTCTGCGCGAGCTGACCAAACAACGCGGTGAGCAACAGACAGGCATGCCGATTGTCTTCAACAGTACTCTGGTGGAGATGATCCCGGACCAGGAGGAAATCACACTCTCCACTGCCATGAATGCACAAAACGTTCATACGATCACCCAAACACCGCAAGTCTGGCTGGATCATACGATTCTGGAGATCGATGGCGAACTGTGCTTCAACTGGGACAGCATCGATGAGCTATTTCCTGAAGGCATGATGCAGGAGATGTTTGACGCTTACTGCGCATTGCTGGAAGAGCTGGTGGCACCGGATCGATGGCAGCAAACAGCACTGCAAACCTTCCCTAGCTGGGATGCAGACAAAGCGCTTTCACAGCACTGGCCCTTGATGCATCAGCTTTTTGATACACAAGCTCTCAAGACACCTTATGCCCCAGCCCTCATATGCGATGCCCTGACGCTCTCCTACAGCCAGACCCGGCAACGGGCGCGGAACCTTGCAACTCTTTTGCAGCAAAAGGGATTGGATAAAGGTGAGCTTGTGGCTATCAAGATGCGTCCGGGCTGGGAGCAGACAGTTGCTGCACTTGCCATCCTGTATGCCGGAGGCGCGTATCTTCCAATAGATCCAGACCTGCCCGCAAATCGCATAGAAGGCATTTTGCGACGGACCGACTCCAAACTCATCTGCGTTAAAACCGGCCAGACTGACAAGTTAAAGGGTGTTCCAGATTTCGCTCTGACCATTGAAGTGGGCTCGGAACTGGACGCAGCAAGCGACAACAAACTCAAAACTGCGGAAACACAACCCGATGATCTGGCTTACGTGATCTTCACCTCCGGATCTACTGGAGAACCGAAGGGCGTCATGATTGATCATCGTGGTGCTGTGAACACACTTCTGGACATCAATAAACGCTTGAATGTCCAGCCAGAGGACCGCGTGTTTGCTATCTCTGCATTGGGTTTTGATCTGTCTGTCTATGACATTTTTGGCCTGCTGGCAGCAGGCGGCACTGTTGTCATACCCAATGAAAATGAAGTGAAAGACCCCGCTCATTGGCTGGAGTGCCTGACACAACACAATGTGACTATCTGGAACTCCGCCCCTGCTCTTTTCGGCATGCTGGTGGATTATACTGAGAGTGATCGTAAATCTCTGGGGACGTCCCTGCGCCAGATCATGTTGTCTGGTGACTGGATCCCGCTTTCACTTCCGAGCCGCGCCCGCGCGCTGGCCTCCAATGCTGAGGTGCTGAGCTTAGGGGGAGCGACAGAAGCTTCCATCTGGTCCATTTGTTACCCGGTTCAGGATGTCTTGCCTCATTGGAAGAGTGTTCCCTATGGCAAGTCGCTGGAAAATCAGCAGTTCTATGTTCTGGATGAGGCGTTGGCAGCCCGTCCGTGCAGGGTCACCGGAGAGCTATACATTGGCGGCCTTGGACTGGCCCAGGGCTATTGGCAGGATGAGGAGCAAACCAACTATCGTTTCATCACTCACCCAATAACCGGCGAGCGCCTTTATCGCACTGGAGACCTTGGCCGTTATATGCCCGATGGAAACATTGAGTTTCTGGGCCGCATGGACACGCAGGTCAAAGTGCAAGGCTTCCGGATCGAGTTAGGTGAGATTGAGACCGTCCTCAACGCGCATGACGCGGTGAAAGCTTCTGTCTTTAAAGTCTTTGGAGATGCACAAAGCGACAAGCAGCTTGTTGGCTATGTGGTACCAGAAAGAGCCGGTGTCGACACGGATGCACTTCTGGAATATTTGCGAGCGCACCTGCCCCATTACATGATCCCGTCTTCTCTTATCGAGATTGAACAGATCCCAGTGTCTGCAAACGGCAAAGTAGATCGCAAAAAACTGCTACGGCCAAGCAGGTCATCGACAACTCAAGTCAGCTTTGAACCGAAAGGAAAGCAGGAAGAAAAGATCCGCGAGATTGTTTCGGATGTTTTGAAACTGGAACAGATTGCTCCAGAGGAGAACTTGTTGCAGTTGGGGGCAACATCAATCGATATCACGCGCATCTCTAACGCTCTTTCCAGCACGCTCTCCTTCCGCCCTCCGCTCGCAAAGTTTATGGGCAGCCCGAGCCTTGCGACACTCCTTGTGATGTATCGGGAGCAGTTCAGCCAAGTAGGTGCTGAAGCAGAGAGCACAGCGGCCAGTTCTGCGATTGCGGCCATTGAAGACCCACAGGAGCGCCAGACCTTCAAGGATCGTAACGCAGGTTTACGTCGGTTTGGTCAGCAACACACCCAGCACCAACTGGCACACTCAAATCCTCGTGGATTTGATGAGTTTGATGCTTACCGATCAGTGCGACAGTTCGTTCCCGATCCTTTGCCCAAAAACCGATTGGAAGACCTGCTTTCAGCTTTGCGGCGCAATCAAAAATCAGATGCCCCGAAACACCTGTTTGCCAGCGCAGGTGGGCTCTATCCGGTGCAGACGTACATCTACATCAAGCCTGACCGCGTGCAGGGATTAGACGGCGGGGCGTATTATTACGATCCGCAAAATCATGCTTTGATTTCAACGACGGATGGTAAGGCACTCAGTCCGGACACTTATGACTACTTCGTCAATCGCCCGACTTTTGAAGAGGCCGCATTTGCCCTGTTCTTTGTGGCAGAGCGCAAAGCGATAGAGCCGCTTTACGGTGAGATGAGCAACCAGTTCTGCCTGATCGAAACGGGCGCAATGGCGCAGCTGCTGACCATGCGTGCTCACGAGACTGGACTGGGGCTTTGCGGCATTGGCTCGGTTGATGAGAGAGCTCTGACTGATCTGTTTCAGCTCAGCTCTTCCCATAAGCTCATCTATTCTATGATTGGCGGCACGCGCACAGCAGACCAGAACCGGCAACACACCATTGAAACGTTCGGCACCACACCAGCTCTCGCGCAGCAAGAAGAAGACGAAATGGAGGAGTTTGAAATATGAATGCACACCAACTGCTCAACCATTTCGCCAGTCACAATGTGAGCCTGCAAACAGATGGTGAAAAACTCCGTTTCAAGGCCCCAAAAGGATTTTTGGAGCCACAACTGGCTGCTGCGCTGAAAGCTCAAAAGTCCGAGTTGATTTCTCTATTACAGCAGCAGGCGCAGGCCGGAAAATCAACTGGCGTTCCGCTTTCTGCTTCACAGCGTCATTTGTGGTACTTGCACCAGTTGGAGCCTGATAATCCGTTCTACAACAACCCCATCGCGCTGAAGGTGAGCGGAGCGTTGGACGTCGAAACACTCCACCGTGCGGTGAACGCTATTGTTGCTCGTCATGACATGCTCCGCGCACAGTTTGGTCTCTGTGATGGAGTTCCTCAGCAGACTTTTGCTGAACATTCAGAGCTTCCTCTTGAGGTTCTGGAACTATCTCAGCTCAGCGATAAAGAGAAAAGCCTCGCACTGAACGATCATGTCCAGAAGGAAGCCAGTCAGCCGTTTAATTTGGAAGACGGGCCACTTGTCCGCTCCAGTTATGTGAAGCTCTCAGAAAGCGAATATGTCTGGCTGGTGAACCTGCACCATATTGCTGCTGATGGCTGGTCAATCGGATTGTTCTTCAACGAAGTAACCGCCCATTACAACGCGTTCAGGCAAGGCACGACGCCTGATGTTCCAACGCTCAAGATGCAGTACGCGGACTATGTGGCCCATAGCCAGCAATCGCTCTCTCGGGAACAGGAGCAAACCCAATATTGGACCGAGAAACTTGCCGGGTTGCCTGCCTTATTGGATCTGCCGACAGATTATCCCCGCCCCGCAGAGCAGACACACAATGGCGCGCACTTTGAACTCATGTTCGGGGATGAACTGAGTGAGCGTGTGAGATCCTTCTGCAAAAGCAGATCAATCACACCTTTTGCGTTGTTTCTGGCGGGGTTTGCCATTGTTCTGTGGCGCTATAGCAAACAGGAAAACACCTGCATCGGAACCTCTTTTGCCAACCGCCATACCGCTGAAGTGGAACCTTTGATTGGCCACTTCATCAATACTTTAGCCTTAAAAACACAGGTATCAGCACACAACACCTTTGCAGAGTTGGTGTCACAAGCACAGACGATCGTTTTGGAAGCTTTGGACAATCAAGACCTGCCTTTTGAGAAGGTGGTTGAAGCTGTGAACCCGGAGCGCTCACCAGCCCATTCGCCTCTATTTCAGGTCATGCTGATCTATCAAAACCTTCCAGAAGGTTCCACTCACATGGATGGGGTGGAGATAGAAGCGCTTGCGACGAACAGTCAAACCGCGAAGTTCGATATCACGCTGGAAGTGTTTGAGCGCGGGCCTTCGTTCAGCCTCGGCTTTGAGTACAACAAAGACTTGTTCACGCAGGCTCGCATCGAGCGCATGGCCATGCACCTTGAATGTTTGCTCTCAAACGCCATCGATGATCCGCATGGTCAAGTCGGTTTGATTGAGTACATCACGCCAGAAGAACGGCACCTGCTTACGCAAGTCTGGCCTCATGGTGAAACGCACGCTCTAAGCTCAACGTGCATTCATGAAGCATTCGAAGCACAGTGCCAGCGCTCCCCCGATGCATCAGCTCTTGTCTGCGGTGAAACGGTGTGGAGTTACGCCGAGCTCAACGCCAAGGTAAATCAGCTTACGCATCATTTACAGGAATGCGGTGTCAAAGTAGGCAGCCCCGTTGGTTTGCTCCTTGAACGCTCCAGCGAACTGGTCATCGCCATGTTGGCCACCCTCAAAGCCGGAGGGCATTTCATTCCACTGGAGCCTGGCCTACCCTTGAAGCGCCTTGAGTACATGGTGCAAGACAGCCAGCTTGATCTGATAGTGACGCATCCGGCCACTGCCGATGTGATGGCCGACCTGACAACCACCTGCAATGTCAAAGAGCTATTTTTAAATGAAGAGTTGTCGGAGGAAGTCACCCAATCCTACGCCAGCACCAATCTTCAAGCGAGCAGAGCGAATGCTGATGCGCTCGCCTATATCATCTACACCTCCGGTACCACCGGCGTTCCTAAAGGTACTAAGCTCAGACATAGGGGGCTGGTCAACCTCGTAGACTGGAGCAATCGTACCTTCCCGGCTAAGCCCGGCGATGCGCTTTTACAGAAGACTCCGATGGGATTTGATGCCGCTATCTGGGAGTTTTTCTGGCCTCTGTGTTCCGGTTCATCACTGGTCTTGGCTCCCCCATCAGCTCATAGTTCACCCGCTGAACTGGCGCAGCTCTGTGTCTCGCACAACATTACCGCTGTTCAGTTTGTTCCAGCTATGCTGGATCTCTTTCTTGATGAACCTCTCATCCCTCAATGCACGCACCTGAGAGATGTGTTTTGCGGTGGAGGTGAGTTGAATGGTGCACTGCTACGCAAGTTTTCTAGCAAGCTGCCTTGGGCGACGTTGCACAATGTGTACGGTCCAACAGAATGCACCGTGGACAGCACCTGGCACAGCATTTTACCTGAAGATCATAACAAACCGGCAGCTCCCATTGGGAAACCTATCAGCAATGCAAAAACCTATCTGCTCGACGAGAACATGTCGGTTGTACCAGTTGGGATCGTGGGCGAGCTCTACATCGGTGGTTTTGGCCTAGCCTCCGGGTATCTGAATGCCCCGCAACAGACTGCATCTGCTTTCGTAGACAACCCGTTTGTTTCAGAGGAAACACTCTACCGCACCGGTGATCTTGCCTATTATGACGAACAGGGCCAGCTGATTTTTGCAGGTCGCAAAGACAACCAGATCAAACTCAATGGCTTCCGCATCGAACTCTCAGAGATTGAAGGGGTTTTGCTGGAACATGCAGATTGTCGCAGCTGTGCAGCCATTCAGGTTCAGCGAGAGGGCGGCGATGCTCAACTGGCGCTGTGTTACACCTCCTCAACGGGCGAGCCCTTGCTTGAAAACGATCTGCGCCAGCACCTTTCCAGCAAGCTTCCTGATTACATGTTGCCTCACACTTTGCTGCACATGGAGGCGATCCCGCTCACCAATAATGGCAAGATAGATTACCGCGCTGTTGAAGCTGCCGTCATGGCTCATGAAGCCGTGTTTAAGGTCAATCAGGAAAGTCCCCGCGACCATATCGAGCTGCAGATCTATAACATCTGGCGAGAGGTGCTCCTGCATCCGTCCATGGGCATCAGCGACAACTTCTTCCATGTGGGTGGCTCATCTATTGCCGCGATCAAGGTCGCGCACCGTGTTGGCGAAGCGTTTAAGGTTCAAGTGCCTCCAAAGACCTTCATTTTGAACCCAACGATCGAAGCCCTGGCCAGTTGGATACGCGCCGGAGCACCTAAAGAAAATGCTCAAGACAACCTGATTACGTTCCGTGAAAGCCAAAATGGTGAATATGTGGTGTGTGTTCATCCTGCCGGAGGTACTGCATTTTGCTATTTGTCTCTGGCAAAGATCCTGGCCGATGACATCGGTGTTTATGGCCTTCAGTCTCACGGTCTGAACAGTGGAGAAGACACGTTATCTTCCATCCCTGCCATGGCAGAGGCTTATCTGAATCGGATTGAGCATATCGCGCAGGATAAAATCGTTCTGACAGGCTTGTCTTTTGGCGGTTATGTGGCGTTTGAAATGGCCCGCCTCCTCAAAGCGCGCGGAAATGACAATGTGAGTGTCATTCTCCTCGATACTCAAGGGTTTGAAGAACATGAACGCGATAGCCTCGCGCCCGTGGACCTCGATGAGTTTCGCGACAAGCTGGTCAAGTTCAACGGGATGTACCCGGGCATCGACGATGCGCAAATAGAGCGCTATCACCGGGTCTACAATCACAACCGGTCATGCGTTCCCAGCTATGAGTGCCAACCCCTAGAGGTTCGCGTGGTTTTTGTTCAGGCCCTCGGGTCTCTCAACAAAGACTTTTTGCATGAGTTACGCCAGTTCTGGATAGAACGGGTGACAGGCAGCTTCATGACCAGATTGGTTCGCGGAGACCATTGGGAACTGCTGGAGTCGGAAGAAATCCAGCGCGTCAAAAAAGCAATCTCCTACGAGTTTCAGTTGTTTGAGCGGAAGAACTCCCACACTCTTTCCCCTGCTGTACCTAGTGTCGCTTAGAGGTCATCATGAACAGCACTATCTCACATGACCATTCAGCCTCTGATTATGTTGACTTGAAGTTGGGTGAGGAAGGTCCGGTCCAGTCCTCACTGTTTGAGAGCATCAGTTATTATGCTGCACGTTTTCCAAAACTGACAGCCGTTCAGGACCATGACAGCACGCTCACCTATCTGGAACTCAACACACATTCTTCCCGGTCCGCAGCACTGCTGAGGCAGCATGGTGTGAAGCAAGGTAATGCTGTTGCTGTTTGCTTGCCGCGGTCTCAGGAACTCATTGTCCTCATGCTTGCAATCCTGAAAGCAGGAGCGACTGTTGTCCCGCTGGATGCTGCAAGTCCACCAAACAGGCAAGCTGCTATTTTAGCTGATAGTCAGGCGCGCTTCCTGATCACATCACAAGAAGCACACTCCAGATCCGTTCCCTCGGCAACATACAAAACTCTCCATGTAGGCGAGTTGGTTGCTGGAAATTTGCCCGATGACCAAGGCCAGTTCCAAGCCTCCTCAGTCGCCAGCACGGCTTTTCTTTTTTACACGTCCGGAACAACGGGAAGACCAAAGGGTGTGCAAGTTCCTCTGACGGCCATTGAGAGGCTCGCGCATCAGCCGCGTTTCGTTCCAATGTCCATTGGAGATCGCTACGCACACATTTCCAACCCGGCATTTGATGCCCTCAGCTTTGATGTCTGGGTGCCGCTTTTAACAGGTGGCTGTATCGTTGTTTTCTCTGCAGAGGAAACAGCTGACTTTGAAGGTTTTGCGAGGAAGCTGGAAAAGCGCTCCATCAAAACTATGTTCATGACAGTCTCGCTGTTCAACGCCATGGTTGATTACGGGGCAACCTGTTTCACCACACTCGAACATCTGTTGATCGGTGGAGAGCAAATCAACCCGCACACCGTACAGGGCTGGTATGAGGCAAACCCACAAAGCACTTGCCAAATACACAACATCTATGGCCCTACAGAGTGCGCCACTTTTGCATTGAGCTACCCCATACCCCGCAGCTTTAGCGGTGATACTGTTCCAATCGGCAGACCCATTGCCAGCACAGACTGTCAGCTGCGGTCTTCCAATGGCGAGGAAGCCAACCCAACAGAGACTGCTGAACTCTACATTGGCGGAGCTGGCGTAGCGCATGGCTATCTGAACAGAGAAGAGGAAACACAGCACAGCTTTGTCGAGCTTTCAGATGGCCGGAGGTGGTATCGCACCGGTGATCTGGTCCGCCTCAACAACAAAGGACTCGTAGAATATGTTGGCCGCGTTGACAGGCAAGTTAAAGTCCGTGGGTTTCGTGTTGAACTGGAGGAAATAGAACAGGGGCTCCAGCATTTTTCTAAGGTGCAGCAAGCGTTTGTACTCGCACATCAGGAACCCGGAAAACCGCTCGAGCTACACGCGTATCTGACAGCGGATACGCGTCTAAACTATGCAGATCTTAATGCCCACATGTCAGCGCATCTGCCGGATTACATGCGCCCTCACCAGATCTTTTGCATTGACGAAATGCCCCTGAATGCAAACGGCAAAATTGATCGAGATGCCTTCCAGAAGATGGACTGCGCTCCACTCCGCCCCGCACAATCTTCCAGTGGAACTCCAGATGAAATCCTCACGGATGTTCTGGAGACTGCAGAGCTCGTTCTGAGTGTGCCTCACTTGAATGGTGAGGATACAATGCTCATCGCAGGCGGAGACTCCCTGAAGGCGATTAGTCTTGCAAATCACCTGAACAAGACACTTGGCTATCGCTTAGTTCCATCCCAGCTCCTAAATCTAACTTTTTCTGAGCTTGCAGATACGATCCGAAATCAAGGCCCTCAGCTGAACGTCTTGCCGCCGGTTCCCTCCCCGTCAAACATTTCGAAAGCCCACGCGACGTCTGAGCAGAAGCGTTTGTGGCTGCAGCAGCAAAAGAACCCTTCTGACACCTCTTACAACACACCCTTCACTTTCCGGTTCGCCGGAGAGCTCAATCCCGAAAAGCTAGAGAGAGCGTCACGAGCTCTCGCAAAACAACATCCAGCGCTGCGCACCAGCTTTCACCTGACGGACGATGGAGTGGAACAGCACGTTGCGCAGAATAATCCTGAGATGTTTCATTACCACGGTGTCTTAGAGCAGAACGAGATCGCAGCACTGCAAAACACACTCTTCGGTCAACCGTTTGACCTTGAAGTGCCCCACTTGTTTCAGCTTCATCTTGCGCATGAATCCGATGGTTCAAGTGTGCTCATCCTCCATGCGCATCACATCGTTTTGGATGGTTGGTCCCTCAATATCTTGTTTGAGGACCTTTCCCGGGCTTATCAGGCTCAACTCGACGAAGAGGTCTCCGAGCAGGCACAGACCTCCCTCACCACGCTGGATTTTGCAGTTTGGCAAGCGCAAACCTGGGAAAGCGAGCATTACAAAACACAGCGGGAAAAACTCTTCAAAATCTACGAGGAAGCAGAGTTCTCCGCATGTTGGTCACCTGTGTTGAACTCAAAACGTGCTGGTCAGGAAGGGCCAGCAGGTCGCACGCGTTTGATGCGTCTTGATGATGCTCATCGGGCAAAGTTGATTTCAACCGCACATCAGTTTTCTCTGACACCTCATCAGGTTTTCCATTCTCTTTTCGCACACGCGCTTTATGCGCATTTGGGCAAATCAAGATTTACAATCGCGAGCCCAGTAGCAAACCGCAACACAGCAGAGTTTGAAGCGACTGTTGGAATGTTTGCCAACACAATGCTGTTGCCGGTTGTGATCGATCCTGCCCGAACCATTGGACAGAACACGAGCGCATTGGCCGAAGTTTCAAAACGCACACTTGCCTGTCAGGAGGTTGCTTTTGAACATGTCGTAGATCACTTGCAGACAACGAACCGCTTATCAGGCCTGCCTTTCCAGTTCATGTTTGCGACTGAAAACACGCGGTATGAAACGCTGAACCTGAACGGAGAATATTCGCCGCCATCTTTCCCAGAGCACATCGCCCCTAAGTGCCCGTTGTACCTTTCAGTTCTGGACGAGCTTGAGACCTACCAGTTCTATTGGGAATATGATTTCGCTTACTTCAGTACCGAGGACATTACGCAGCTGGAGCAAGCCATGCTCGCTGGGTTATCTCAAGTAGAACTGGAAGAACCCGCAGGCGATATTTTCAAGACCGACAAGCAGCAACAGGCAGCTCATCTCAAAGGGGGTGATTTAGCCCTGACACATAAAACAGTGGCAGCCTGGTTCCAAGATCAGGTTCTGCAAACACCCCATGCCTCTGCTCTGGCATGGAAAGATAATACACTTTCCTATCAAGAGCTTGGCAAGCTATCAGACGCACTCGCAGCGCATCTGCAGTCTAAGGCCATTGGTTTTGTCGATCCATCAGAGCCATTGCGTATCGCGCTCTACATGGACGCCTCTCCAGAGTACATCATTGCGCTCCTTGCTCTGACAAAGCTGGGCGTAACAGTCGTACCGCTGGACCTCAGCTATCCCCAAAAACTGCTGCAAGCCGTTGTCTCACAAGCCAAGCCAGTGGCAGTTCTCCATCAAGCTGGAGCACCCTACCCACCAGAGCTTCAACAGGGTGATCTCCTCCTAATTCCGGTGGAACTGGAAGACCTCAAAGGTACTCAAGATGTAGCGGCTTTGGAACTTACTGACAGCGGAAGACCGCTGTACACCCTGTTCACCTCAGGTTCGACAGGCCACCCCAAAGGAGTTGACGTCTACAACGAAACACTCTGCAACTTGTTGCATTGGCAGCAAGAACAAGGAGAGTTACCTGCTGCTGAAAGCACCATGCAATTCTCTAAGCTGGCCTTTGATGTTTCGTTTCAGGAGATATTTTCGACACTCTGCTCCGGTGGCTGTTTCCATGTCATTGACCCCACCTGGCGGCAGGACATGCGATGCCTGCTGACATACATGCGCGACAACAATATTGAGCGCATCTATATGCCTTTTGTAGCTCTGGAGTTGTTCTGTGAAGCCGCTTTGGCGTTCGATATTTTTCCGGCTGATCTGAAGAATGTTGTAACAGCGGGCGAACAACTTTATTGCACCAGAGCCCTGCGCAGTTTCTTCGACAAACTGCCTCAGGCTTCCCTGCACAATCACTACGGCCCAACAGAAACCCATGTGGTTTGCGTTCATAGCCTCCATGATTCTCCCGCAAACTGGCCAACCCGTCCTCCTATTGGTAACCCTATAGCCAATACGGAAATTTTGCTTGTCGACGACAGCTACCAACCCGTTGTTCCTGACGAAGCAGGCCATCTCCTCATTGGTGGCCAATGGGTCCGTCACTGCTATTTGAACAACGCAGACCTAAACGAAGACCAGTTCGTTGAACTCCACCCAAATGGCAGTTCTGGCCCATCACAGCTTTACTACAAAACAGGCGATATTGGCGTTCTGGATGAGACTGGCCACCTGAACTATCAGGGCCGTCAGGATCATCAGGTGAAAATTTCCGGTCACCGGGTCGAACTTGGCCAGCTGGAAATGTCACTCATCGATCACGATGCCATCGAGCAGGCTTCCGTTGTGTTCGATGGAGAGCACAACAAACTTTATGCTTATGTCAGCCTTCGGGACAGTTCCATCAGTGCAGATGATCTTGACCGCCACCTTTCAACTCGGCTTCCAGATTATATCCGTATCGACGAATTCAGGCAGATCGAAAACTGGCCGCGCACACCAAGTGGCAAGATCGACCAGAGAGCGTTGAAGCTGTGTGATTGGCTTCTTCTTGAAACGAAGAAACGCAAAAAACACGCAAAAAACGCAAACCAACGCACAAACCAACTCATCGCGGCATTTGAAGATGTTGTCGGCTCTTCACTCTCTGCAGATCAAACGTTCTTCGAGGCTGGTTGCTCCTCTCTGCAACTGATGCGTTACCAAATGCACCTGAGCAAAGAATTGGGTGTGAAGGTGAGTATTGCTGATTTATTCCGCTATGTAACACCCGCTAAACTGGCAGAACATATTGAAAAGGATGGTGAAACAGAGCAACTGGACAGCAAAGAGCAATCACCTCAGAGCGCGGATAAAGTTGCCATCATCGGCATGGCACTCAGAGTTCCAGGCGCAGATAATCTTGCAGAGTTCTGGTCCATGGTGCTCGAAAACCGAAGTGGTATCGAACATTTCACGCCTAACAATCCTGACTTCGTTGGTGCCCGAAGTCAGATGAGCGAAATGCTGTCGTTTGATCCCGAGTACTTCGGCATCAGCCCCCGCGAAGCCGCGCTCATGGATCCGCAGCAACGCCATTTCATGATGAGCTGCGTACATGCTCTTGAAAATGCTGGTATTTCTCCTCACCACAACGACCAGAACATCGGCGTTATTGCAAGCTGCGGTGAAACAACCTACTACCACGCCGCCCTCCGTTCAGCCTCCTCAACTACCCTTCCCGACAAGTTCCAAATGGCCCTGCACCACGAGAAAGACTTCCTCGCCACCAAGGTTGCCTTTCAACTTGATCTCAAAGGCCCAGCCATAACACTACAAGCTGCTTGCGGTAGCTCACTGGTTGGTATTCACAGTGCAGCAGGCATGCTCAAAAATGGCGAATGCGATGTCATGCTTGCAGGTGGTGTCCTTGTCGATCCCGACATGAGTGAAGGCTATAAGTATCAGTCACAACACATCTTTTCCAAGGACGGCAACTGCGCACCCTTCAGCGATAAAGCCAGCGGAACCATTGGTGCAAGCGGCGTAGGTGTAGTGGTTTTGAAGTGCCTGGATCGTGCTCTTTCCGACGGAGATCGCATTTACGCAGTTCTTGAAGGATCGGCTATCAACAACGATGGACGGTCCAAAATGAGCTATACTTCTCCTTCTGTTTCCGGCCAGGAGAAGGTCATTCGACAAGCTCTTGCGAATGCTGATTTACGTGGTGACCAAATCGGTTACGTCGAAGCTCATGGAACAGGAACACAGCTGGGCGATCCCATTGAAGTACAAGCACTTTCCAATGCCTATGGCAAACTCACGGAAGATTCCTGTGCACTCTCATCCGTTAAAAGCCAGATTGGACATCTAGGAGCCGGTGCCGGCGTTCTTGGCCTCATTAGAGCAGCGCTCTCAGTTTATCATGGATATTTGCCACCAAATCTTGGTTTTGAGCGCTCCAACCCAGAACTAGGCTTGGATGAAAAAGGCTTTTATGTTCCACCTGTTGGCAAGCCCTGGGAAAGCCCTGAACCCCGTTATGCAGGCGTAAGCAGCTTTGGGATTGGCGGCACTAACACACACGTTGTCTTGGGCCAAGCCTTGCAACAACCAGCCTTTGAAGCAGTTACTCCGCAACATAACAACAGCTCGTCTCCCTCCAACACCGCTAACCGGCAAAGCACGCCGCCACCGTGGGATCACCCGGGATATAGCTTCAACCTTCGACAATATACTGTTTTCGAACAGGAATTCTCCCAAACTCAGAAGAACATCATCCCCCCTAAGCAGCTTCCAGAAAGCGAATGGCTCAGTCAAATGGTCTGGCAGCCTGTGTGCCGGATCGAAAGCAACAAAGCTGGCAGAGTTCCAAGAACGGCAGTTGTATTGCTGGACGCAAATAGCACTCTTGATGATCTGTTGCCACTCAATGAAGTCTATAATCTGGTTGTTCCTGTCTTCATTGAGGGCCAAGCTTTAGCTACCGTCTCAGACAATATCTCAGTAAATCCATTCTGCAAGAGTTCCGTTGAGCAGCTTACTCAGCGGCTCGCAAACATGGATCTTGAAGAAGTAGACTGGATACATTCCCTTCCGCTCTTTTACAGGGGGACTGGAGATAAACTGGCAGATCTCCAGCAAGCTCAAAGCGCCTGTTTAGATAGCCTAACTTATTTTCTGCAAGCTCAGCAAGAATGCGATCTAAAAATCTCCAGAATATGCTTGCTCTCCAGCGGAGCTCTACCCGTATTCGGTACGGTCAACCAGCCACAACATGGCATGCTTGCAGGCCCACTGTCAGTTATTCCTCAAGAGTTTGGTATTCAAACACTCTGGTTGGACGTTGAAGACATTCCATCTAGCACTGGATGGTCAGAAATTGTCTTTGCACTCTCAATTGAGAAACAGGACGCGCAGCGTCTCGCATTAAGAAATGGGTTCGTTTGGCAGCCCAAAGTCTCTACTTTGTCTACGAACAACCAAACTACAGCCATCGCTGAAGCGGAGAAAGAAGGTCTATTTGTGGTGACCGGCGGTAGCGGAGCTATCGGAACTCAGGTTTGCAAGAGTTTACTGTCTGACCCTCAGTCTCAAGTCGCAATCGTTTCACGCAATCCGAGTGTCCCAGCAGACTTATTGCAAGAGATCTCCAGAATACATCTGATCAAAGCAGACATAGGAAACCCTGATACTTGGGCAACTACTTTAGATAGCATCGCAGAGATAAACTTGCCCATTACTGGGATCGTCCATGCATCAGGTGTCGGTGAAGGAAACCTGATCTCGTTTCGAGATCCTGCCAACGCTCACAAGAAGATGCGTTCAAAGTACGAGGGAAGTATTTTCGTCGAGCACTTTATTGAGAGATTCCAGCCAGCAAGGGCTATTTACTGCTCATCCGTGTCTGCCGTTCTTGGTGGCGCTGGCCAGCTCGACTACGCCTCCTCTAATGCTTTGATGGACAGTTTTGCGCATTTCAGGAATCCAGCAGCACCTCATACTGTGAGAACGTCCATCAATTGGGAAATCTGGAATGAGAGCGGAATGGCCGTTTCTGCTGAGTTGCGCGATGAACTACATCAGCAACATCTGAAGGTTGGGCTATCAAATGACGAAGGACGGCGCATCTTCTCTCAGATACGAACGACATCTCTCCCGCAAGTCCTGGTTAGCACTTGCGACATTGAAGACTCTCAATACTTCTATCGATCTCTGATCGGAGATAATCTTGAAAACACACCTGACAACGCTGAGACGAAAATCGTCACGATTCAAAAACAAACTGAAACTCTATTACTAGAGCAGCTTGGGCTTGATCAGATCGATCCTGACGAGTGCCTCCATGATCTGGGTATGGACTCCCTTACTCTTCTCGATCTTGTGGGTTTACTAGAGAAACACGGGGTCCGTTTATTGCTTTCCCAAGTTCCTAGAAACTCCTCTCTAAGACAGATCATGGAGTTGGCTGAACAGCAGCTTGAGGTCAAGCCTAACTCCAACAAGACTACATGGTCTGATGCCATAGCTGTGCATGAATGGCAGGCTGGATATGATGACGGAACCGTTGTTCTCATACATCCGGTTGGTGGTGATGTGGAAGCCTATCGTGAACTGGCAGCAAAACTTCCTGATACCGCCCAGATCCTTGTCATAGCTGACCCTCGCCACAGTAACCCCGACCTCCTGGAGATCAGTCTAAAAGAAAGAGCGAGGGTTTACGCGGACACATTGATCAAAAAGCTCGCAACACGAAAAGTTCAGTTGGTCGGCTGGTCATTTGGGGCGTGGGTCGCACACGAAGTAGCGCTCTATTTCCATGACAAGTCAGGCATCTCTGGCCAGTTGACGTTGATCGACCCGCCAGCCCCAAACTCACGCGCAGATTTGCAGCAGCTAAGCAAACATGAAATTGAGCAGATATTCTTAAAGGAGCTGAGCGAAAAATGGGGAGCCGATAACGTCCAATCTAGCGAAGAGGGCATGCGCGGAGAACAACACGAGTATCGGGAAGCTCTTATCCGCTGTACATCCTCCAACATCAAGGCGATGGTCAATCACCAAATGCGTCCGGTTCCTTCTTGGAAGGCGAATGTAATTTTGGCATCTGAAACAGCCGAAGGGTTGAATGAAAACCAAAACACCAGTGCAAACAACCGAATAAGTTGGCTTGAAGTTCTTCCAAATCTACAGAACTGGAAGGTCATTGAGGCCGATCACTACTCCATAATGAGGGGTAAGG
Organism: Microbulbifer sp. MKSA007; assembly: GCA_032615215.1. Taxonomy (NCBI): domain Bacteria; kingdom Pseudomonadati; phylum Pseudomonadota; class Gammaproteobacteria; order Cellvibrionales; family Microbulbiferaceae; genus Microbulbifer; species Microbulbifer sp. MKSA007. The sequence continues at coordinate 102,053 of CP128431.1, forward strand.
CGTTAGATGACGTGCTCAGTGTTATGGACTTGCTCGAGACACGCGAGTTGATAAGAATGGAAGGGTGAGAGAACATCTATAGCTGTAACACCTGGGTCAACAGCAAGAGTACAGCTGTAACCTTTCCAGCGAAGAGGAACATCAAACAGCGCCATGGATAGAGCTTCAGAAGTAATGGTCGGTTGATGCTGAGATAACTTCACATCAAGCGAACGAAGATCATCTCGAAGACCCTCACCGGACGCCTTCAGCACGGCTTCTTTGCGGGTCCAGCAACGGTAAAACATCTCGTCTCGCTCCTGTTCGGAGTATCTTGCAAGCTCTCGACACTCAGCCGGATGACAAACAGCAGCTACCAGATCAGTTGGTTGATTGTCTGAGCGGATCAACTCGATATCAACACCCAAAGGCTCCTTGCGAGCTAATGCAACAGCAACCAATCCACCAGAGTGGCTTATGTTGAACGCTGGATAGCCATTTATGTAGGGCTTGCCCCGATCTCTAATTGCAAAAGGCTCAAGAGGAGTCGTAGTCTTGAGCGTAGTTCGAACAATAAAGCGGCCCAACTCATATGCTCGCCTGTCTCGAATAAACCGATAGCGTGCACTTCTTTCATTTTCTTCCCCGGTCAACATGCAGTCTCCCGGAACCGGAAACTCTATCGGTACGAAAACCAGCAACACCCTATTGGTCTCGTAGCAATGTTGCCACTTCCCTCTCAGAGTTTGAAACCATTCTTGAGCATCTCTTGCGGAAATTGAAATGGGCACAGTATCTTACGCTAGCTGCAAGGTTGCGGATTGAGACATCTGATGAACTACGTTTGCAGCGTGCTCTCTTATCTGATCAAGTACCTTGACTGGTCGTTCTTCAATGAAGAAATGTCCACCTTCCACGTCGTCAATAACTACGGTTTCAGAGCTCAAAGTCTTCCATTCTTCCACTTTGCTCCGCTCGACAATTTGGTCTTCACGTCCTGCGAACGCAAAAATGGGGGACTTAACCTTCCAAGGGGCACGTGGCCGATAAGTCTCGCAGAGCTTAAAATCACTGGTAATCGCAGGTAGCAGTAAGCTCACCAGCTCATCATGCTCAGCGATCTGCTTAAAGTCAGGATTAAACGAGATGAGCTCTTCAATCATTTCCTCTCGCGTACATCCTTCAAGGAACGGAAGGTTTCTTGGGGCAAACGGAGAGGCTGAAGCCAGCACAAACAGCGCTGTTGGTTTAAGATGATGTTGCTTGGCAAGGCAGAGAGCCAACTCATAAGCAATCCATCCCCCCATACTGGACCCAAGCAGTGCAAATGGGGCTTCTCCGAACTGCCCAACCTCTTGCACTAATTGATCGACAACTTCTTCCATACAATTGATTGATGGTTCTCCCAGCCGAACTCCACGGCCAGGAAACTTCGCAGGCATCACGTTCACCTGATCACCAAGCAGCACCTTCCATCGGTTGTACAAACTTGTATCGCCCCCCGCTTGAGGCAGGCAAACCAAGTTCAGCTTGTTCGGATGGGTCTCTGCATCAAACCAAGGAGAAGGCATCAAAAAACTCATTTAAAACCATCAATCTAGTCAAACTCAATGCATTGAGTATTGCGTGGTTTTATTATGAGGTCGAGATATTTCTATTGATGAGGTTGCCCATTACACCTAAGCGTTATGACAAAAGAAGCACGACGACAGATGCCAGAACGATACGGTAGCTGAGTTTCATTGGAATGGTCTTTGTGTGAAGCAGAGAGTCCAACGCTTCAGCCAGGTCAGCGGGGTTTGTGATGGCTTGGCTGGCTGAAGCGGGGAGAGAGTTTGTGGCACACAGGGGCAGTCAGCAGGGTTTTACAAACTCTCTGGGAGTTCCTTTTGGAAGGTCGGTGGAGTGGGCAACAAGCTTTCCCACTCCACGATGCTTTTGACTACTCGACGTAGTCTTCAGCAAAGAGTTCTGCATCCATGAGCGGGAGTGGCTCTGCAACTCTTGCAGGTGCGTAGTCCATCTGATCCAGAATCTGGGTCTGCAGGTCGATACCTGGTGCGATTTCAACCAGATGCAGGCCGTCTTCATGCACTTCAAACACTGCGCGTTCAGTGACAATCTTGGCTTGCTGGTTGCGCTTCACCACGCCTTCTTTCACCAGATAGGTGATGTGCTGGGCAGTTTCGACGAACTTCTTGATCTTGCCTTCTTTGACGATTTCAAGCTTGCCGTCTTTAACCGCGGTTTTCAGGCCTGCAGTTGTGAAGGTACCGGTGAAGACCAGACGTTCTGCGTTGTGCGCGATGTTGATGAAGCCACCTGAGCCCGGATTCACCTTGCCAAACTTACTGACATTGATGGTGCCTTTGGAATCGAACTCAGCAAAAGCCAGGGCTGCGAACTTACACAGGCCACCTTCAATGACGTCAAACTGGGTCAGGCCATCCACGAGTGCTTCCGGGTTTGCATTGGCTGAGAACTGCCAGCCCATCATGACCACGCCACCATAAGAGCCGTGCTCGGTGGTGAATTGGTAGTCGTAGATCTCATCACCATCGAACTTGCCATCTTCTGCCATTACCAGCGGAATATCGCCGGATGCGCCGAAGCCGAGGATGCCGAGTTCATGCTTCTTGGTTTCCCAGGATGCGCGGCGGGCAATGATCTTGTCGACACAGACCGGAGGACGTGGCAGTTCGGTCATCTCGATGCGGTTGAGGCCGAGGTAGTTGGCATCGTAATCGATATCAGTGACCATAGGCTGCTGAGCATGGTCCACCAGAACCACGTGATCGACCAGAGCGCCCGGCAGCTTTACGATGTTGGTTGGACGGCTGCCACGGTCTACCTTGTTTTCGACCTGAGCAATGACGATACCGCCAGATGCTCGAACGGCTGTTGCAATTGCGATGTTGGAGGACAGCAGCGCTTCATTCTCAAAAGACAGGTTGCCGTTATCATCCGCACTTGTTGCACGCAGCAGGCCAACATGGATTGGACGGGTTGGGTAGAACAGGTAGTCTTCGCCCTTGAATTTGATCTTCTCGACCAGACCGTCCTGAGAGCTCTCGGTGAACTTGCCACCGCATACGTCTGGATCAACAAAGGTGCCGATGCCGGTTTTGGTCAGGTAACCCGGACTGCGGCGGGCAACTTCGCGGAACCAATGCATGGAGGTACCCATGGCCCAGCTGAAACACTCGATCTCATTGTTCTGGATCATCTGCATCAGTTTTGGGCGTTCGCCGGTTTCTGGGTGAACAGGGTTGAGCATGGAACCTGCCATGATGCGACGCAGTAGGCCCTTCTTCGCGATATGGTCCATGCCGCCGATGTGCATGGCGTCGCCAGTGCCACACGGGAAGTAGAAATCCAGATTGTTTGGATGACCGGTTGCTTCAAAGCGATCAGAAATGCCTTTGAGCAGAACGTCTGGTGTGATCCAACCAATCACGCCGGTGGAGGCAACGGTGTCGCCGTCTTTGATGACAGACAGAGCCTGTTCCAGAGTTGAAAATTTAGTCACAGCTATCTCCCAGTGATCTTTTATTTTTCGAATTTTTTGAAGGTTTCTTGCGCAGCTTCCATCTGGCAATGCTGGCGGAAGAGAGAATTCAGCTTGGCGTCTTCGGCCTCTCCATCCGCCAGACAAGCATTCAGATACCAGCGCTTTGTCGCTTGTACTGAAACCGGTGGAAGTGCTGCGAGTTCCTCAGCAATGGTACGGGCTGTCTCAAACAGGTCTTCCAGTGCAACCACTTCATCAACCAGACCGATGCGCAGAGCTTCTGTTGCGGTGATGAACTTGTAACCCCATGCAGCGCGCTGTGCGTGGCGCGGAGCCATGCGGGCGTTCAGTGCATGAAATCCCCATGGAGTGATCCAGCCATTTGGCACTTCCATGCCTTTGAACTTCACGTTCTCTGCGGCCACGACCACATCACACGCTGCTGCGAGGAAGGCACCGCCTCCCACAGCATAGCCCTGTACGGCTGCGATGATTGGTTTTGGGCAGAGTGAAATGCGGCGCAGGAAAGCTGCTTTACGTTTTTCAACGTCACAAATGCCATCCAGATCCAACGCACCCAGTTCTGTCAGATCACTGCCTGCACAGAAGGATGGATCTGCGCCAAAAATTATGGCTGCATTGATTGTGTCGCAGGTTTCAACCCGCTCCAGAGCTGCATCCAGCAGATCCAGCATTTCTTTGTTTTGCGCGTTGCGCTGTTTAGGCCGATTCAGCTGTATGTAGGCCACTTTGTTTTCGACGGAAAACTCAACTGACATAGTCTGCTCCCAAGTAATCCTGATCCGCTTTGCGCGGTTCAGCTTCCCGTTAATGTCAGAGGAGCTGGAGAGCGTTTGTGGTGCCTCTTTGCCCTTCTGAATTGAGAGACAGTCTATTTTTGATTGTCATTTTATTTTATATACAGTAACTCTCTTTCATATATACAGTTGAGCTAACTGGATTTGGAAAGAGAAGAAAATGTACGCCAACCTGATCCGAATTGACCGAAGTTCATCCGAAAGTTTGCAAACACAAATTCGGCGTCAGCTGGCAATTGCAATTGTGAACCGGCAGTTTCCCATTCATCGTCCACTACCTTCAATTCGCAAGCTTTCCAAAGACTTAGAGGTGAGTGTCACCACAGTTTCGCTGGCCTATGAGAGCCTGAAGCAGGATGGATTTGTGGAGAGCCGAGACCGGGCTGGCATCTACATTCGCGAGGATGCATTGCTCTCCAGTCAGGCCTCACAGGATCTGTACACATCACCTGCCAATAGTAGTGATACAGATGTGATTAAGATGGACTTCAACTCGCATTTTCGCGGGCGGAGTTTCAACATGCCTCGTGTGGTGAAGCCAAGTGACAGTCTCGTCCGGTTTCGCTTCCCGTTCATCTGCGGGCTGATCGATCCGAACCTGTTCCCGATTGCCAGCTGGCGCGAGTGTATTCGCGACTCTGTCAATGTGGTGGAGATGCGAAACTGGGCGACAGATTACTCCTCCATTGATGATGAGTTGCTTGTTGAACAGCTGATGCAGCGTGTTCTGTCCAAGCGCGGGATCATTGCTCACCCGGAAGAAATCCTGATCACACTGGGAGGGCAGCAAGCGCTATACCTTGCTGTAAAACTGCTGCTGCGGACAGGTGAGACGATCGGGATAGAAGATCCGGGATATCCGGACATTCTGAATATGGCGCAGATGGAAAACCTGAATGTGCGCAGGTTACCGATCGATAAAGGCGGAATGATCCTGAGTGATGAGATCAACCAATGTAAATGCCTTTACACTACGCCGAGCCATCAGTTTCCAACCACTGTCACCATGCCCGTTGAACGACGGGAAGAACTGCTGCGCATCACGGCGCAAAACCGTCAGTTCATTATTGAGGATGATTACGAGGCAGAGATCGCCTTTGACAAGACGCCGCCGCCTGCTCTCAAGAGCTTGGATCGATGTGGGAACGTGATTTATGCGGGCAGCCTGTCCAAGAGCCTGATGCCGGGGCTGCGCATTGGCTATCTGGTGGCAGACAGAGAGTTTATTCGCGAGGCCAAGGCGTTGCGGCACCACATTCTGCGGCACCCACCGGTCAATAACCAGCGTAGTGTCGCCCTGTTCCTGCAGCGGGGCTACTTTGACCGGTTTCTTGCAAAAATCTCGAATGAATACAAAACCAGATGCAAGACGATGCATCAGTCGCTTGAAGCGCATTTTCCGGGTGCTTCTGTACTACCAGAGTTTGGCGGGGGAAGCATCTGGTTGAAATTGCCAGAAGACATTGATGCCGGGAAGCTGCAGCAAAAGGTGATGGAGTCCAGCGTTTACTTCGAAACGGGTGGCTTCACCTTCTCCAATCCAAGTGAGAACCTGAACCATATCCGTCTAGGATATTCGGTGATCGATAACGCGCTTATTCCGGAGGGAATTGAGCTGATCGCAAAAGCCGCCTTGAGGGAAAAGTAAAAGAGGCAGCGATTGCTGCCTCTCTCAGGGTTCTTAGAGTTCTGCGGTTTTCACCGTCAAAGATCCATCTTCATGCCGCTCGATGGCGGTGTATTTGGAGCGGAACAGGTGCGGGAAGTCTTTGCGAGCTGCCTTGACCATGCAGTAGGTCGCAAGGAAGCTGAGTGCAACGAGTGGCACCGTTGGCACCAGAGCCAGCGTGACAACCACATCCAGACCGCCAACAAGGATCACACCGAAGCTGATTGCAATGATGATTGCACACCAGATCAGACGGGAAGAGGTTGAAGGCTCAATGTCGCCGCTGATGTTCTTGTTGGTCATGGACGCCAGGTTACGGGTACAAGCTTCGATCGTGGTGATCACGAAGATTGCCACCATCACCAGATAGATTGGCACAGCGAGTGCTGGAAGCGGGGTGTTGCTCAACGCCAGCGCTACTGTAGACGGAATACCGTGCTCATTGAAGTTTGCGGCAAGGTCAACAGTGCCGGAGAGCTGAAGCTGAACAGCGAAAGCACCCAGAATTGCGAAGAACACGAAGGCAGACAGGGAGCCGTAACCAACACAGCCCAGCACAACGTTCTTCAGAGTTCTGCCGCGAGATACGCATGCTACGAACAGGCCCATCTGAGGTGCATATGCGATGTACCAAGCCATGTAGAACACGCTCTGGTCCTGCGCATATCCGTTGGACAGGCCGTAAGTATCCGTCCAGGTGAACACATGTGGCATAAGCTCCATTGCATTACCGAAGATGCTTGTGAAGCTGTTCATGATGTAAGCCGTTGGGCCAAACAAGATCATCGCGCCCAGCACAACAACAACAAGCCAGCCGTTGAAATCTGAGAGCAGTTTCATCCCTTTCGAAATGGTTTTGGAAAGGGAGTACATGGTCAATGCGCCGAAGAAGAGCAGAACGCCGACTTCCACGAACATGGTGTGCTCGATACCGATGAACACGGAAAGCAGACCAGCCAGCAGCGGAATAGCAAGACCAAGGGTCGTACCGATACCACCGATAAGACCGAAAACAGCGAATGCATTGATTGCGGTACCGATTGGTCCCTCAACCCGCTTTTGACCAAGGATTGGCTCAAAGCAAAGAGCAAAACGCTGAACCTTTGGCTTACGAGCAAACAAGAAGTACGCGAATGGAAGGCCCAGTGCCATGTAGCCAACCCAAAGGAATGGCCCCCAGTGGATCAGGCCATAAGCCAGAGCATCCTCGGCAGCTTTTGCGGAGAATGGTTCTGCACCAGCAGGAGCAGAGGCCATGGTAATCATAGGCTCAACCATGGACCAGTTGACCACGCCGATACCGAAACCGGCTGCCAGGATCATGAAGGCCCAGCTTGAATCGTTGAAGGCTGGTTTATCGTCTGCGTTGCCAAGCTTTACGTTGGCCAGTGGGCCAAAGGCCACCCATGCCAGAAAGAACAGGCCTATGGTGCCGTAAGCCATGTATGCCCAGCCAAAGCTGTGCGACACGAAGTTATTGATTGCTGTGATGTAAGGATTGAGTGCCTCACCCATCAGGATCATCGGAATGATGATCGCAAGGCTGAAGAGTAGGCTTGGCAAGAAAATGGACTTGTCCAAGCTGGGCTTAAGTATCTCCCCCTTATTTGTGGTTGGTTTTGTCATGGGTTCCTCCAAAGCCATAATATCTCTCCCGATGTTTGGCCTTCAGACAAGGGTTTCGGCGGCGTCAGGCCGCACGAGCCCTTTGCAGGAAGCAGCATCCTTACGGCTACAGCTTCCTACAGTTACTTGTGGTTAGTTTGAATGTGACTAGGTGCTACAATGCGCTGTTATTCACGCGCATTTTCTGGCGGATTTGCTCCGGATCCAGATCTTTGTATTTCACTGCACTTTCGAGTGAAATTTTGCTTGCGACAGCCGCTGCATGGCCCATTTCAAAGCACTGTGCAGTCACGCGGGCAGATGCCAACGCCTCATGCTCTGCGCTCAGGCAACGGCCGGCGACAATGGTGTTGTCCAACTCCTCAGGAACAAGCGTGCCCCAAGGGATCTCGTAGTAGTCGTTCATCAGCCAATGCAGCTTGCTCTGCTTGCCTGCATGCAGCTCGATTGGCCAAGATGAGCGGGCAATGCCGTCCGCTGGCTTCTCGCAGTTCACGACCTGATCGTTTGTTAGTGTTTTGGTGCCACGGATCGTCCGGGTCTGGCGCACACCGATTTCTGGCGGCATGTCGATCAGCTGTGTTTTCTCAAAGCCCTCAACGTTCTCTTTGAAGAAGGCATGATAGTCACGGGCTGAGCGGCGACCATAGATCTCTGCATAGGTGCGATCTGCTGGATTGATGACATTCAGCATCCGGCCACCTTGCCCGGCAAGGCGGGTACAGTTCATCAAAAACACACCGTCTTGCGGTGTTGGGAAGACCCAGACCTTATCCCGCGGCAGATGACGCTCACCACTTGCGTTGACTTCGCGGATCTTCTCGGTGACCTCAGGCGGCGAAATGGTGTCCTCGCCAAAGACCTTATAAAAACCTTCTGCTTCCACGTTGGAAAGACGGAACATCATGGTTGGGTTCTGGATGTTGCCCTTATCTCCATAAGAATGCTCACACCCGGCCTTCGCCAGTACAGCTGCATCACCCGTCGCATCAATGAAAGCCTTGGCTTTCAGGAAGGTGCTTCCAGCTGAACTTTCCAGCTTGATCGCCTTTATGCGCTGATCCTCTCTCATCACCTCAGTGATGAGGCAGTGATACAAACATGTTACACCAGCTTCTTCCAGTAAATCATCGGCCACCTCGCGCCAGCGCAGTGGGTCGAATGTCAACACATGCGTGTTGCCGTAGATCTGAGGCTCTGTGACGCCCTGCTTGCCTTCTAGTCTCTGACGAAACTCTTCTGCAAAACCAAAGACGACCTGCTTAGGTGTTTTCTTGGCGATTTCATCCTGCGTCAGGTACAGACCGCAGATCGTTCCAGACAGACCTGCTGTTGCAGCGCCACCGCAAAAGCCATTCTTCTCGACAAGGATTGTTTTAAGGCCATCCCGGGCGCTCATCACAGCCGCAGCAACACCTGCCGGGCCGCCTCCACACACCACAACATCAGCCTCGTCCAACACCGGACTGTCGACTGCGCTTAATGCTAATTCCTTCCAAGCCATATCGCCACTCACATATAAGATAACATATTGTTATATAACGCTAATATGAGAGGATGAGCTGACTTATGAGCCCTCTCTTCCTAACTAACATATTGTGAAACACATCATGAAGAGCGGGCACTGACAAAAGTAGAAGAACGTACATACAGTCAGCTGAAATAGTCACTGACAGTGTTGTGGTGAGTAGCTTCAAATTCTCACTCACACAAAAAATATCTTTACAAAACAGATAGATAAGAGAGTAACTATCGGAGTGGCTGTTATGCCTTATATATACAGATAGAAAATGCACAGCAATCATCTGTACATATACTTGCGCACAGCTAAGCACTATTACCAGATATACAGTTTGAAACTTATCCTAAGTACAAATGTGGAAATAAACAGATTGCTTCACTCGCAGATTCCATTGCTCTAGCTTCACCGCCAGAATTTACATGCCAGCTTAAGCAAGCGGAGCACCAGGTGTCTGATTTCCAAGCAACAACACAAGCAGCTTTTGCCAAGGCTGAGATAGAGCGCAAAGTCATTTTCAGAGAGCTGGATACGGAGCAGCTTTACTCAGAAAACAAACTCTCTGCCATATTACAGCTTGGACGCACTCCCGTCAGAGAAGCCCTTCAGGCTCTTGAGCAGGAAGACATGCTGAAAGTGCATGCACGAAAAGGTGTCGAGTTTCTGGAGATTTCAGCAGCGCAGCAACTTCAGCTTTTGGAGATCCGCAAAGAGATTGAACCGACTTGCATCAAATATGCGATCCTGCGTGGTAGCAGCGAACACCGCGTTCATATGCTGCAACTGGCACAGAACATTTTGGAAAGTGCGCAAGGTGATGAAGATGCTAGCCTGCTGGAGGCTTTGCGAGGCATTCACTTCGCCATTACTAATGCCAGCGGCAACCCATACTTCCACCATGCTCTTGCCCGTGTGCAGAGCCAATCCCGCCGGTTCTGGTTTGCTAATAAAACGCGTGACGACACCATGGTCTGCAGCCAGTTTCACGCAGACATCATGCGCTCAGTCGCTATTGGCAATGAGGTTGCTGCGAAGGAGCAACTCTTGAAGCTTCACGAATATCTTGCTGGAAGTGCGCTGAAAGTCATCAAGCTCTCAGCCAACTGATCCTCTGCGATGAGATCGCCGCAGAGGATGGGATGGATTAAACGTCGATACCCATGATCAGTCTTGGCAGAGCCAGCGACAGTTCCGGGAAGAAGGTGACGATGAGAACCATCGGCAGATGCCCAAGCAGCAGGAACTTAAGTGTGATGCCCACGTACTTGTCCAGCGTGAGCTTGCTCACCCCAGCGGCCATGTAAAGCATGGGCGCACACGGTGGAGATACATTCCCCAGCCCCAGATTGGTGCCAACAATTGCGGCAAAGTGAATTGGATGAACGCCAATCTCCGTTGCCACAGGAAGCAACACAATCGCCGCCAGCACACTGCCAGACACATCATCCACGATCATGCCAATAAGCAGCAAGATGAGGTTGATCAACAACAAGATCAGGATCTTGTTTTCCGTTAGTGAGATCAGGACTTCAGCTACCTCACGCGGCACCTGTTGCAGGATCATTGCCCGGCTCATCACAAACAGGAAGAACAGCACTGCAATGATGGAACTTGTGGTGATCGCCGCCCGTACAAAGGCCGCCGGAATATCCTTGAAGCTAAGCCCCTTATAGATAAACACCCCAACAACAATCGCATAAACCAGTGAGATTGCGGCAGCTTCTGTTGGCGTGGCAATACCGCTGTAAATCACCCCCAATACCAGCAATGGCATCATCAGCGCCCAGAATGCCTTCAGCCCGCTGCTGGCAACATTCTGCGCCGCTTCCTTAAATGGCAATGGCTCCTCCACCTGAATGGTATCCACCTTGCGCAGGAAGAAGAAGTTAAGCCCGATGTAAACCAGAGCCAGCAAGACGCCCGGAATAACTGTCGACAGGAATGCTGCTCCGACCGACAAGCCACCAGTCACCGCGAACACAATCATCGGAATAGACGGCGGGATCATCAGCGCCAACACAGAAGAACACGCAACCAACGCTGTTGCATGGCCAACCGGATAGCCTTCCTTCACCATCCGCGGGATCATGATCTGCCCAATCGCCGCAATGGCGGCAGATGACGAACCTGAGATCGCACCAAATAGAGCGCAGGTGATAACGGTCACCGCACCAAGCCCACCTTTCATACGTCCGACAAACGCATTCACGAAACTGAGCAGACGATCTGAGATACCACCTTCAGCCATCAACGTTCCAGCCAAAACGAACAATGGCAGCGCCAGCAGAGCAAAGCTGAGTGTGGTCTGATAGGCGTAAGGGATCAAGAAGGAGACGTTTGAGTCTGACGCAATGCCGAACACCAGCGCGCCAACACCAAACGCAAATGCGATTGGCATTTCAGCGAGCAATAGCACGACGATAAGCAGAAGAGAGGCAAGAAAAATGAACATGATTAGCCCTTCTTCACGACTGACAGTCTTGTTTTGAGATCGATGGTTTGATTGATGGCTTGCAGCGAGAGGTAGATGATGGTGCCTGCAAATCCGATGATCATGGAGGCAGACCACAGCCCCTTTGGCCAGCGCATGTAAGAACTTGCGCGCCCACGCTCTATTTCAAAGATCGCGTACTTGCTGGCGTAGTATCCAAACACCAGACATGCTGCGATACTGGCCAGTGTCATGATCAAACGGATGCCTTGGATCTTTCGCGGGCTTTTGATCAGCAGTGTCACGATGCCACCGTGAATGTGCTCTCCATTACGGGTCACATAAGCAAGCCCCAGAAAGTAAAACCAGGCCCCCATCAGCAGAGCAAGCTCTTCAATGCCGACAAACGGCAGCGCAAACACATAGCGGAGCAGAACCTGCACAAACATGATTGCAGCAAGACCAATGCCCATCAGCACCAGACCAAAATACAGAGATCTTTCCAGAAGCCGCTCCGCTTTTAGCAGCCCAGTCATGCTTTTGGATTTCGGACCTTCGGGGATTGCTGTGACATGATCCGGCGGCTCAGTCTCAGTAATTTCCGGATCATAGATGAATGAAGCGACCTGCACCGGCGCACGCGGGTGCTGTTTAGACTCGCGATTCACGGTCATATGCCTCCCAACCGAAGACCGGAGCACGCTCCGGCCTTCTCTTCAATTATTATTAGTTTGCAGCAGCTTGACGGATCTGGCTCATGATCTCAGAGCCAATGATTTTCTCCATGGCTGGCCATTCTGTTTCATGAGCAATCTTGCGCGCAGCCGCCAGCTGGGCATCATCCAGCTCGACCACCTTGATCCCGGCATCTCTGGCTTTTTGCAGGAACTCTTCGCTCTTTGCTTGCGCTTCTCCCCAAGACCACTCAAGTGTGGTGTCGATCGCAGTTTGCAGAGCTTCACGATCAGCTGTTTCAAGGCCTTCCCACCAGTCCTTGTTCACTAGCCAGAAGGCGTGCTCAAAATAGTCATTGGTGAGGATGTTGGTTTCCAGAACGTCACGTAGTGAATACGTCTCAACTGCGGTTGAGAATGAACGCGCATCGACTGTGCCAAGCTGAAGGGCGGTGTAAACCTCTGCCAGCGGGATCGGCACAGCGGAAAAACCCAGATTGTTGAAGCGTTCCACCGCCATCGGCAGACCCGGAACGCGGATCTTCAAGCCATTGGCATCATTAGGAAAATTGACCGGCACCTTGCCAACGCCTTTGCGGATCACGACAGAACCAAAGTCCGTTGGAATAATCCCGACGGCATGCAAGCCAAGTTCATGAAGGATACCGTTGTAGATATCCAGCATATCTGAGCCCGGGCCATAGAGCTTCTGCGCCTGTTCCCAGTTGGAAACCACATAACCGAGGTAGGCAAGGTCCAATCGGCCATCAAACTCAGATGCGCCCCATGTCAGGCTCATTGGCACAACACCTTGCATGGACTGTTCAAACAGCGAGGTCCAGTCACCAAGATCACCGCCGGGATGATAATCAATGTTGATGGGCTTGCCGTCCAGCTCCCCCATAAAACGTTCGGAAAGCGCATGAAACACGTGATCCGTGTTCATTGCATGCGCCAGGATCAGGCTTTCATCTGCCTGCGCTTGTCCGCCAGCAAATCCAGCTATGCCAAGTGACAAAGCCAATGCAGTTGTGCGTGAAAATCTCTTAAGTGCCCCAATCATATCCTCTCCCTTTCTGAAAGCAGCTTTTTATGTTGCTTCAGTCAGAGACCGCAGAACGGGAGACACGACACCTCATTTCCGGAAAGGGTCTTCCCGAATGAACAAGACAAACATTTGCGAAGGTTTGCAGACTGACTAATCCAGCACCAGAGCATTTACTCATAGCTTAACTGGGCTCATCAACGAAAGCCGCTGCGGGGTTTGCACACTTGTCGCCACTGCCCTAGATTAGTTCTAGTTCTCTTCACACTCCTGCCACGGTTCCCAACCAAAGCAAGTGAAGCTTCCAGCAAAACCAAGACCCAATGCCTTAACTCCGCTCATTCTCTCCACCCCCAAAACCATACCCCGCATCCGCATACCTGCTTATATACAGTTTGATTTTCCATTGGGTGCAATGGGTGAGCTCAATCTGGAACTGAGCTAGTTGCTCTTTTTACTCCCAAACCCTCTCGTCAACAATCGCCCCCGGATGCTGTATCACCTTGGCCGCTATAGTATGCGCTAATACTGCCGCGCTTCCGATGGGCTGGCCCAATATGCGGGCGCCTAAGTAGCCGGCAGCGAAGGAGTCGCCAGCGCCGGTGGTGTCTGTTGGGGTGATTTTATGAGGAGGTGGAATTTCGGTCAGGTCATCTTGGGTTAGAACTATGCAGGTGTTGGCACCTTCTTTGACGATAACTTCTTTTGCGCCCCAGCCCAGCCAGTTTTGGGCGATGGTTTTGGGGTTGTCTTCTTGCCAGAGTGCCGAATGATCATCGGTTGTGACCAAGGCAATATCGGCTATGGAAGCTGCCGTCTGGAAGAGTAATCGGCAGCGATCTTGATTAGGCCAAAGACGAGCCCGAAAGTTAGGATCAAAAGCGATCTTTGTGGACCTGGAGAGCTCTTGCAAGGCACTCATGAGATTGTCTTGCTGTTGTGTGTCCAGAATTGCGAGGGAGATGCCCGAGAAGTAGATCATCTCAAAGGGTGACAAGTACTCGTAGACCTGATAAGCAGACCAGCCAGCAAACATCTGGCGAGCTGCCGAGTTTTCACGCCAGTAATGGAAGCTACGCTCACCTTCATCATCTGTTTCCACCATGTAAAGGCCCGGCTGCCCCTCAGAGATCTCAATAATATGAGAGATATCAATGCCTTCTTTGACCATGGCTGCACGCATTGACTGACTGAAACTATCTGAACCAAGGCCGGTGAGATAAGATACTTCCAATTCAGGAGAAAACTGCCTGGAGAGATAGACCGCCGTGTTGAAGGTATCTCCTGCAAAACCTTGCTTGTACTGACCTGAACCTGCCTCTGCCAGTTCAATCATGCATTCACCAAGAGCGACAACTTTCATAAGAGATCTCCCGCCGCCTAGTGTTCTCCCGTTAAGTGAGAAGGCACAAAGGGGCTGTTCTTGGCTTTAAAAAACCAAGCTTGAAGTAATTTTTGTTTTTTGATTGGTTTGCGGACTATCAGCCTGTAGGAGCAGGCTGATAGTCCTTTTTCTGCCACTGGTTACCCCAAGTTCGCCTCGTGAGGTCAATGTTCACCAGTGGCAGGGAGGTCCTTAATCTCGTTGAACGAGGACTTTACCGACTGCTTTACCGCTGTTCATGAACTCGCAAGCTTCCTGAACCTGTGAGATTGGATAGCGACCGGCGATGATTGCATCAAAGTTCACCGAGCCGGATTCAATCAGCTTCACAGCTTGGTCATATTCGTTGGTGAAGAGGATGCTGCCGATGGAGCGGACCTCTTTAAGAGTGTTGAGGTGTAAGTTGATCGGAACTGACGTTGGTTGGATCAAAGACAGGATTGAGATTGTGCCCTGCTTGCGCACTGATGCCAGCGCCTGATTGTAAGCGTGCGGTGAACCACTTGCTTCAATCACCACGTCATAATGGTTTTCAGGCACTTTCACATCTACATCAGGGCCGCTCAGGTATCCTTTGGACGCGCCAACAGCTTTAGCCGCTTCAAGAGCTTCGGCATTCAGGTCAGTTGCGTGCACTTCCGCTCCCAATGCATGCGCCGCGATGGTGGCCAGAAGACCCATTGGTCCCATACCTGTGACGAGAACTTTATCACCTGCTTTCACCTCTGCGCGGTTCACTGAATGCATTGCACAAGCCAGTGGTTCGGCAAATGTCAAATGCTCAGGATTGGCGTCTGGAGAAACCGCACGCAGACAACGGGCTGGAAAATCGAAATACTCTCTGAAGAACCCATCAATATGCGGTTTTGTGGTTGCTGAACCCGGAAAGCGCTTTGTGGCACACATGTTGATGTCGCCAGACTGACATTTCGGACAGGAGCCACACTCGATGACCGGATTGATTGCGACCAGCTGATTGGTTTCAAATGAGTGACCGTTGGCATCGACGACATAAGCACTGGCTTCGTGACCCAATGTAACAGGATAATCCAGATAGAAGCCAGAGTTCGCGAAGTGGCGGAAGTAGTGCATGTCTGTGCCACAGATGCTTGCCGTTGCCAAACGCAGGCGCACATGATCCTTCTCGATGGTTTCAGGCATTTCTACCTCAACCACTTCAATGGTCTTTGCGGCGGTCAAAAGAGATTTAGTGTAGGAGATAGTCATAATCAGAACCCTACAGAAAAGCCGCCATCGACGGCGATGGACTGGCCGCTGACGTAAGCTGCATCTTCAGAGCAAAGGAAGGCGACCATCGCAGCGATCTCTTCAGGCTGAGCAAGGCGCGGCATTGGGATGCGGCCTTTGATTTTTGCACCGCGGACTGGATCCCCATCCAGAACTGCACGGGTCATTTCCGTATCGATGAAGCCCGGACAGATAGCATTGACGCGGATGTTTTCCGGTCCCAAGTCCACAGCAAGGTTACGGGTCAAACCAATAACTGCCGTTTTTGTGGTGACGTAGGCTGGTGCCGTTGGCAGAGCTAGCAAACCGCCCATGGAAGATACGTTCACGATGGAACCATCCTTGCGTGGACGCATGTAGCGCAGTACTTCGCGGGTCATCACGAACAAGCCGTTCTGGTTGATGTTGACTACATTCAGCCACTCCTCATCAGTCACATCCCAGATAGGCTTTTTCAAATGAACGCCAGCGTTGTTGACCAGACCAAAGATAGGTCCTTCCTTCGCTTCGATGTCATCGACAAGCGCAGGTGTGCTGTCATAAGCCGTCACATTGTGAACGCGATAGGAGGCGTTTTCTCCGAGTTGCTCGCATGCAGACTTGAGGCCCTCTTCCTGAAGATCAGTGATCACCACCTTTGCATTGGAATTGATTAGCCGTTGCGCCATCGCGAAGCCGAGGCCACGTGCACCACCGGTTACAACAACCAGTTTGCCTTTGTAATCGTAGGTTACGGACATTTTTGTTCTCGTTTGTGCTTGTATTATCAGGACTTGAAAGATTTTCGGTAGGCTGTGTCGATGAGATGCAGGGTCTCTTCTGTGTCCATATCTCCGCGAGCAAACGCGTTTACATAGTCGCCTGCATCATCAATGAACGGGAGGAAGCCTGAATAACGTGGGCGTAGCCAGCTGCGGTCCATCGTCTCGCGGACATTGCGGAACCAATCATTTGACAGCTCATTAGCCGCGTCATCGTTCCATGCCGCAGCATGTCCGGGTTGACCATTGTTCTGAACGTAAACACCGGTTTGACATTCTTTGCCAGCAAGCCAATAGGCAAACTTAATTGCTTCTTCTCTATGGGCACATTTGGCGGAAACGCTGATGCCGGTGCCGCCGATGATGGAACCAACAGGCCCATTACCACCCAAGGCAGGTAGATTTTCCTGATGAACGATCTTCTCGCGGAAGCCTGCTTGGGAGTAATTGACATAGCCAAACAGCACAGGCGCGTAAGAAAAATCATCGCAGGAAGACAGGATGTCCAGTGCACCAATTGGGTTCATGTCGAAGCAAGAGGTATAAACGTTCTTTGCGACAGCTCGCATTTGCTCAAGCACGAACCGGCCAGTTTCGCGGGTAACCAGATACTCCTGCGTCGTGCCGCATGGGTCGCCAACGTTAGCGCAAAGGCTCATGAATCCATCAATGGCGTCTACTGGTTTCAGCGGATAGAGTACTTTGCCCTGCTCTGCGAGACGGATCACCTCATCCCACTTAGTCACGGGCTCTTCTAGCAAGTCGCGACGACGGGCAGACACTTGGGCAGCAGCATCAATTGCCAGTGCCCATTGCGTTCCATTCCACTCATAGCTTTCGTGAGATGGGCCGATTGTGTTCTTGGCCAGATCAGCAAGTTCATCGGCGTACTCTGGCAGCGAAAGAGAGGCTAGAATATTTTGCTCACTTGCTTCGCCAACATGCGGATGGTCAATGACCATGAAGTCATAGGTGGAAGCGAGTGTGTCGAGGGGCTGATCACCGAACGCCTGTAAGGAGCGCTTCTCCCATTGGAAAGAAACACCTGGGTTTCGTCGGCTGTATTCTTCTGAGGCTGCGATCAGAGGATCTACACCGCGCGGGTGATCCCACGTCATACCTTTGAAATTAATCATTTTATCTCTGTGCAACTGTGTTCTGTTTTTGGAAGGATCAGGCCGGATGCAGAACCGGACGAGAAAGGCCTTCGTTTTAGGAGGAGCAGAGAAAGAGAGGGGAAACCTCCGTAGGGTGGCTCTTTCTCTAAGTCGGAAGCTACATGATACTCGGCAGGTAACTGGTGACCATTGGCACCTTCACCAGAAGGATGATCAGGATAAGCAGCATGATCCAGTAGGGTGCTGCCCCCTTAAAGATCTGGCCCAAGGTGATTGCGGGGTCATTGAGCGCCGCTTTCACCGTGTAAACGCAGAGCCCGAGTGGAGGTGTCAAGATACCTGCTTCGATTGCCAGGATCGCGATAATTGCAAACTGGAGGGGCTCGTAACCTGCCGCGATTGCAATCGGAGCAAAGATCGGAATGGACAGTAGAATGATCGAGTTGGAGTCGATGAACATGCCCATGATGAACCAGACAAAGACCATCACCACCAGCAGCATTCCCGGAGACAGACCCCAGCCACCAATCACGCCGTCTACCAGATCAATAACCCCGCCGAATGCCAGCAGACGACCATAGAAAGAACCAAAGATTAGCAGCAAAAGCAGAGGTGCTGAGACGCGACCTGTGTGCAGGATCGATTCAACGATCTGATCTTTCTTCAAACCTTTGATCAGAGCCAGGATGAAGCCCAGCAGAGCACCGAAACCAGCAGCTTCAGTCGGCGTAAACCAGCCAAACCAGATACCGCCGAGTACGAGGAAGATCACACAGATGGTGCCCAGACCACCAATGTATTCAACACGGCCCAGTGGTTCCTCATTGTACTGAACCTGATCATTCCCCTTGGTTTCACCAAGCCATTCCGGTCTGAAGATCGCCAGCCCGACAACATACAGCGCGAACAAGGTTGCCAGAGCGAGGCCCGGAATAAGGGCAGCCGCAAAGAGTTTGCCAATCGACATCTCTGTGAGCATGCCATAGATGATCAGCAGCGTGCTTGGCGGAATGAGCATGCCGAGACACGCACTCCCGGCAATACAACCAAGAGAGATGGAGTCATTGTAGTTCTGCTGCTTCATTTCCGGATAAGCAATCCGGGTGAAGGTAGCTGCAGACGCAATGCTTACCCCAACAGCAGCTGCAAAGACGGTGTTACCAGCAACCGTTGCCACAGCCAGCCGGCCAGGAAGGCGACGGAATGCCTTGTTCATGACCCGGTATAAGTCTTTCGCCGCGCCACTACGCGCTAAAAACTCACCCATCAGAACGAACAGGGGAATGACCGCAAAAACATACTCTCTCAATGCTTCAATCAGCGTGGTGGAGAGAAGCGTCATGGCCAGATCAAAACTGCCGGAGAAAGCCCAGACACCTGCGATTGTTACCAGACCCAATGCGACAAAGATATGGAAGCCAGCAAAGATCAAAAGTAGCAGACCGCCAAACATGCAGGAGACAAGCGTAAGTTCGGACATGATCAGAGCTCTTCTTGAGAAACTGAGGAATTACTGCCAGCCACAGCATCAAAGGCGCGAAGCAAGTAATTGAGGAAGGCAAGACAGCAGCAGAAAACCACGATTGTTCTTACCGGATAGACGGGAAAGCGAAACTGGCCGCCGCCAAAGTACTCGCCAATGCTCCATGAGTGCAGCATTGGTTCCCACGAGGCATAAATCATCATTCCGAGCAGTGCTGCACCTGCAAGCTCACCGAGCAGTCGAACGAATTTCTTCAAGCCTTTGGGAAGTAAATTTACGAACATGTCCGTGTGGAACATGCCATTTGTCTGGATGGAGTAAGAGATTTGAAGAAATGCGATAACAACAATAATATTGCTCACAATTTCTACTGTGCCAGTCAAAGGCTTATTGAATAAGCCACGCCCCAGAACATCCAACACAATCAAAGAAGTGACAAACAGTATTAGAAGCGCACTCAACATGTACACCCCTCTGTTTATGGCACTTATTGCGCTTCTTATTGTCATCTGCGCCCCACATACGCACTAAAGGTAGGAAATAACCAGAGGATCCAGAATCAGGCCCTGCAATGACTTGCCGCTTTAAACTCAGAGCAAGTGGCGCCACTGGCCGGGAGGGATCACCTCCCGGCCGAACGCAGTCCTATTTGATCTGGTATTCGTGTGGCCACTGATAGCCGAGTTCTTTCAGGTTCTTGATGTAAGTTCTGAAGATCTCGGTGCCAGGAGCACCACGAGAGGTTGCTTCTTCTGCCTGACGGTTCGGATACTCAGCCAGACCACGAGCCCATTTTGCTTGTTCTTCAACTGGCAGGTTGATGATGTTTGTGCCAGCCGCTTTCAGGTGCTCTAGCCCTTTCGCATCTGCTTCGTTCGCCAGCTCTGAAGAGTGGACTTCATACTCAGCTGAAACTTCGAGGAAGATGTCCTGAACTTCTTTTGGAAGCTTGTTCCAGCGGTCCAGATTCATATTGATGGAAAGTGCAGATGGGGATCCGAAGTTCGCCACGGTAAAGTTCGTGCCCACTTCCTGCAGCTTGAAGCCATAGTAAGGTCCAGGGAAAATAACCAGGCCGTCATAAATGCCAGACTTCAAAGCGTTGTAAGCTTCGCCCAGGTTGGTTGTAACAGGCGCAACACCAGTGCCTTCAAACCACAGCAGGTTTGGTCCGCCCGCACCAACCTTCTTGCCTTTCAGGTCTTCAAACTTCTCAAATGGGAAGGTTGTGCCAATACCGTAGTTGCCGTTTGCACCAATTGCGAGCAGCTTCTGGTTATATTTTTCTTCGAAAGATTTTGTGAGCCAAGGCACTTCATCAAACGTTGCGCGTACAGCTTTTGTCGCCATAACAGCGTCGCCAGTCTGGAAAGGGAAGTAGAATGGGAAATTCTGAACAAACAGCTCAGTGATATGAGGGTAATTGATAACACCAATATCAATCAGACCCTTCTGGGTTGCACCCAGAGTTTCTGGCAGTTTAACCAATGAACCAGAATAAGCTTTGATCCATTTGATTTTATGGTCAGTCCGCTCTTCAACGCGTTTGGCCACTTCAGGAAGGAATTGATATTCCAAGGCTTCCATATGGGAGAGGCCTTTGACAGGGTGGCCGGAACCTACCCGAAATGAAAAGGTATCTGCAAGTGATGTCGATACCAATGCAAGACTAGCTGCTGCAAATACAGCACTCCCAAGGGCAGTGCCCAGTGTTAAGCGTGATCTTTTAACGTCGTTTTTCACGATTTTCTCCCTGTGTAAAGTCACTTAACTTGATTATTATCTTTTGAGACACTCGATCTTTCTACAAGCAATGGGGCTTGATCGAGAATTTCCAGTTTCTTGTTTGAACTTGTTTTGCCAGAGCAAATCATCCGCACTGCTTCCAGTCCCATAGTGCGAAGAGGCATTTTCACAACTGTCAGTGCCGGCCGAACAAACTCAGCCAAGTTGACGTCATTAATACCGATGACAGAGACATCCTCTGGAACGCGTTTTCCAGCATCGTTCAGATAAGCCAGCGCTCCCACGGCTGACATAGCGTTCGATACCAAAATCGCTGTAATGTCTGGGCGTTGCTCAAACAGCTTCTTTGCTGCGTGATATCCGCTCTCATAATTAGGATTTGCCGCAGCTATAGCGCTTTCACTGATTGGCAGGCTTGCCTCCACAAGCGCCTGCTTCCAACCATCCAAACGAGCCTCACTGAACTGAAGGTTTCTTTTGGTGCTGATAACGCCGATATTCTTATGTCCGTGATCAATCAGATACTGCGTCGCCATTTTTCCTGCGAGAAGATCATCCATACGCAGAACCGGAGCAATGTTGATATCGCCAGATTGCAGGAAAACGAGTGGGATTTTGCGACTGACAGCATGCTCAATCGCTTTGTCGAGCTCTGTGCCTGCACCTTGAAGTATAAGTCCGTCTACTCCGCCACCGGCAATAAGGCTTTCAATCTTGGATACGTTGGCGCCAAGACTATCTGCCTCTCCAACCAGAATAATCTTGTCGAATTCAGAGGCACCAGCTTGCGCGCCAGCAACGATCTCTGAGTAAACGGGATTAGTAATGTCATGCACAACGAGTGCAAGAAGTCCTGTTTCTGAGGATCGAAGAGACCGGGCTGCCACGTTTGGCTTATATCCGGTTTCCTCAATAATCGCCTGAACGCGTGCTCTGGTTGCAGCACTAACACGGAGTTTTTTATCTCCGTTGACGATCCTCGACACAACGCTTGGAGAGACACCTGCACGATTTGCAATGTCTGTAATTGTAACCACCCTAGGCTCCCCTGTGTTGGCTCATCGAAAAAACTCGATTCGAAATCAATTCGTAATTTTGGTAGCATTGGTAAAACGATTGCTCAACACTTTTACCAAATTTTTTTTGAGTGGTAAAACGTTGTACCCATGAATACGGATTCTCTGAAAAAGATATTTTTTGCTCTTTACAAAATTCAAAATTCGGGAAACGTTTGGCGTAACGGATGAACCCTTCACACAAAAATAGGGCCATTCGCTTCTTTCAATTTATCCCACTTAGCGCCTCGAAATTCTATTTCGAGCGGGTTGCTTCCTGCGGCCTGCGATAGCTCATGGGTTTTTGAATATTGAGATAATCTAAAGAGGTAAAAATGAGTACTGCTAAGCAGGTTGGGGCTCTTGAAGGGATCAGGGTACTTGACTTTACGCAGATGATGCTTGGTCCACTGTGCACACAAAACCTGGCTGACCTTGGAGCTGATGTCATCAAAGTTGAGCGCCCGGGAAAAGGCGAATGGATTCGTTCTATGCCTATTCTCGGCGAGCTGGTTGGCGGTGATGGTGCTGCATTTCATGCATTCAACCGCAACAAGCGTTCCATCACCGTCAACCTGAAGGCTGAAGAAGGCCGTGCAGCGCTCCTTGAAATGGCAAAAAACTGCGATGTTGTCGTCGAAAACTACCGTTCCGGCGTCATGGATCGTCTCGGGCTGGGGTATGAGGACTTCAAAAAGGTCAATCCAAAAATCATTTATGCCTCCGGCAACGGTTGGGGCACCTATAGCTATCTCGCTAAAGACAATTGGCCGGGGCAGGATCTTCTGATTCAGGCCATGTCTGGCATCATGTTCAACACCGGTAAAAAGAGCGATGCACCAACAGCTTGCGGCACCGCAGTTGCAGACTTTGCAGCCTCACAAGCATTGGCGATTGGCATTCTCGGCGCAATCATCGCCCGCAACACACACGGTGTAGGCCAGAAGCTGGAAACAAACCTCTACTCAGCAACCCTCGCGATGATGGGTCAGGAGAACTTTGCCGTTCTCAATCAGGACATCGCTCTGGAGCGCTCCGAAGCAGGTATTGCATCTGCATGGAATGATGCGCCTTACGGCAGCTACCCAACAAAAGACGGTTGGGTCTGCATCGCGATGTGCCCGCTGGACAAACTAGGCGACATCCTTGGCAGTGAGGAACTCGGTAAATTGGATTCCTGGGAAGAGCGCAACGAAGCAAAACGCCTCATTGAATCTCTGACAGTCGCCAAAACCACCGAAGAGTGGATGAAACAGTTCCGCGAACAGGATGTTTGGGCAGCGCCAATCCGAAACGCGCATGAAGCCATGCAGGAACTGGTTGATCTGGATTCTGGCCGACTGGTCACTATGCAGCACCCGGTAGCGGGCGAAGTCAAAGCGGTGGGCAATCCAATCACGCTATACGGAACTCCAGTCCAGACAAAATCCGCTGCACCAACCGTTGGCCAGCACACAGAAGAAGTTATCACTGAAATGCTGGGCGAGGATACCTATCGCAAACTCAACGAAGCTGGAGCACTTTGAGATGGAAGAACGTCTCCATAAACATCTGGTAGTTGAGCGCAAAGGCCCCATCGAAATCTTGCGCATTGACCGGGAAGAAGCTCTGGGAGCTCTCAACTTCGAAATTCAGGAAGCCATCGGCAACTATGTGAATGAGCTTTATGCACGTAAAGACGAAGTTCGCGTGTTGATCATCACGGGAACTGGCCGCGGTTTTGTAGCTGGCGCAGATATCACGGGCTACCATAATGTAGGGCAAACAGTCTTCGACGACTTCCAGCGTCGTTCCCGCCAGACCTTTGATGCCATCGCGAACCTGCCACAAGTCACCATTTGTGCAGTCAATGGATATGCTCTGGGCGGCGGTTTCGAGATCGCTATGTGCTGCGATTTCATTCTTGTGAATGAAAAAACCAAACTCGGCCTACCGGAAATCAAACTTGGCCTGCTGCCAGGTGGCGGAGGTACACAGCGCCTGCCGCGTCTTGTTGGGCCGATGCGTGCAAAGGAAATCCTGCTCACAGGTCGCATGATTACTGCCAAGGAAGCTGTTGAGTATGGCGCCGCATTGGAAGCCTGCGCGCCTGATGAACTGATGCCTCGCGCTATGGAACTAGCAGAAACTCTTGCAGCTCAAGCCCCCGTCGCTCTGCGGGAAGGCAAACGCGTCAACGATGACGGCCTTGATACAGCGCTAAGTGCTGGCCTGACATTTGAACAGCGTGTTCTGGGCGCTCTTTATGCGACCGAAGACGGAAAAGAAGGCATCGCTGCCTTCATTGAGAAACGAGCCCCTGTGTTTCAGGGCAAATAATAAAATTCATAGCGAGGGAAGAAAAATGTCCGATAGCGTCATTAGTTATAGAAAAGGTCCATTTGCGACAGTCAGCATGGGTCTTCCGGGCGATCACGAAGGTAAGACCGCAACCCGCGTATTCTTCGTAAAAGGTGAAGACAAGCTGGCACTCATCGATTCCGGTCTTTATGGCGGATTGCCAGATCTTAAAAAGGCATTCGATGAGTTGGGATACAAAAAGTCCGATCTGGATTATCTGCTGATTACCCATGAACACATGGACCATGTTGGCAATAATGGTTGGTTGAAAGAGGAAACAGGCTGCAAAATCCTGTCTCATCCAGGCCGCATGGACCGCATTGCCGACAACATGCTGAACGCAAAAAACATCGTCCACGCATTCGCTGAAGGTGAAGAGTTCGATCTGGATCCTGAGTATCTGGACTGGATGGGTCCAACAGCTGCTGGCTTGGACATGATCATCACTGAAGGCGACAAGATTGACCTTGGCGGCGGTGTTGTTCTGGAAACCGTTGAGTTCCTCGGTCACTCCATGGCGGAAATCGGCTTCTTTGAAGAATCAACAAAGACCCTTGTTATTGCTGATCCTCTTCTTCCTAAGATCAATCCGGTTCTGTACCTCTACGAATGCCCAAAAACCATGCGGGCAACCTTCGATAAGCTGGAACGTTTCCTGAAGGAGCGTAATGTAGAAACCGTGATCTTTGCACACGAAGAACCTATGGGCGTTGAAGGCACCATGGAACTTCTCAGTGACTGCCGTCGCCGAGTGGATCAGGTTGAAAAGTCCATTCTGGACGCAATTAAGGAAAAGCCTGGCATTTCCTTCCGGGAAATCCGTGACCGTGCTTGCGACGATCAAGGCATGGTTCGCGAATGGCGTGCGCTTGTTTCTGTCAACGCCAGCCTGAATGCCTTCGAAATGAAGGGCGTCGTGAAAAAAGAAAATAACGGATGGGTATACTGCGGTGAGTAAATTGCCAAAATGCGCCGTGATTGGCGCCGGTACCATGGGAACGCACATTGCGTTCTCATTGGCCCTCGGTGGAGCTGAAGTTGCTGTTTGGGATCGCCCGGAAGCTGATCTAGCAGATTCCGCAAAACGTGCAGAACAGGCTTTCGACTTTGTGGTTTCTGAAGGCCTCGCCAAAGCAGAAGACAAAGAAGCTGTTCTCAAGCGCATTTCCTTCACCAATGACATGAAGGAAGCAGCTGGACCAGCAGGCTTTATTATTGAGGCCGTGCTGGAAGACATCGGCATCAAACAGGCTGTGCTGAAACAGGCAGAGGAGTTCTGTTCAGAAAACGCAATCCTGTCTTCAACCACATCTGCTCTGAGTGCAACCTCCATTCAGGCTGCCCTGCACAAACCAAGCCGCTTCTGTATCGCTCACTACGCACAGCCAGCGTATCTAGTAAAGCTTGTTGAAGTGGTTCCAGGTGAGCAGACGGATGAAGCGGTGACTGAAGCTGTTACACAGCTGCTAAACGATACTGACAAAACACCAGTTCTCTGTCCGGATATCCCTGGCTTCCTCTGGGCACGCATCCAGCATGCTGTCCTGCGTGAATTTGTTTGCCTCGTGGACAAAGGCCTTGTCACTCCAGAAGCTTGTGACACTATCCTGAAGCAAGGTTACGCCTCACGTCTTCCGGCAATGGGCGCTTTCGAACACGCTGATCTTGCCGGTCTTGACCTGATCAGCGGCGATGCCGCACAAGCTGTCTGGAAAGACCTTTACAACGTCAGCGACCCACACGAGACCTCAATCGGCAAACTCCTGAAAGAAGGCCACACCGGCATGCGCTCCGGTCAAGGCTTCTACAACTGGAAAGACCGTGACCCCGACCAATTCAAATCCAACCGCGACACCGAAATCGTCCGCCGCGTGAAGATTCAGGCTGGTGGTAAAGTTGTGATGTAAAAAGATACACAAGAGAAACGGTGGCACAGAAGGACTGTGCCGCCGTATGCACCCCTCACTTCGCGTCCCTCAACCCTCCTTAACACTTCTCCCCTAGGCTTCAGCATCAAATCAAAAGCCCATAGGGGAAGAGAATGTGTGATGCGTGTGTGATGGAGGTGGTGAAGGGGCGGTTGTCGCGGAGGGGTTTTTTGAGTGGGGCTGTGGCATCTGTGGCTGGAGGAGCGGTGTTGAGTGCGTCCGCGCTTTCTGCGACAGCGAATGTGTTGCCGGAGAGTGTTTCGTTTTCCAATGTGATTGACCTGACACAGACACTGACGCCGGACTTTCCCACGTTTGAAGGCGGGCCTGCTTTTGAGGAGAGTTATGAGTATACTTTTGCAAAAGATGGTTTGAACCTGAAGACCTTGCACTATCACGAGCATGTGGGCACGCACTTTGATGCGCCGATCCATTTCAGCAAAGATGGGCAGTCCATTGATGAGATTCCCATTGAAAAGTTCGTCTGTCCTCTGGCGGTGATTGATGTGCGGGATCAGGCGGCGAACAATCCTGACTACCGAGTTATGCCGGAAGATATTCTGGCTTATGAGCAACAGCATGGCCGGATACCGGACAGGGCCTGCGTTGCGATGCTATCCGGCTGGCCTCAATATGTGGGAACGGAGAAGTATCGGGGGGAAGACAGCAAAGGTGTGCTGCATTTCCCCGGATTTCATGAGGAAACAGCCAAGTTTCTGATCAATGAGCGCAGTGTTTATGGGCTTGGGGTAGACACCCTCTCCATAGATTATGGACCAACGAAGGACTTCCCCGTGCACTACCTATGGCTTGGGTCCGGGCGGTATGGCATTGAGAACCTCACCAATCTGGATCAGGTGCCCTTGGCGGGTGCAACAATCATCGCTGGGGCGCCAAAATTTAAAGGCGGGACCGGCGGTCCGGGGCGGGTTCTGGCCGTTTATTGATGCAAAAACGGAGAGCGGCCTTCGCCTGCTCTCCTTTTGAATTGTCAGTTTGATGGACGGGAGGCCACTCGGGGTTCACCGCTGTTCATCTCTTTGGCACGCTTGACGATTTCTTCTACACGCGTTGCCCAGATTGGGCGCTCTTCTGAGGTTTTCCATGGCACCTGAGGCCACCAGGCGGTGGTGGAGACCACTTGCCCCGGCTCAACAGAACCACCCGGCAGCGGCACTGCCAGATCAACACCATACTTTTCGGCAGCAACCATGACCCGTTCAACTGGTTCTGTCCAGTTGTGGGAGGACAGATCAAACAGGCCCCAGTGAACCGGTAGCATGGTTTTGCCCTTCACCAGTTTGTGGGCCAGAACGGCTTGTTCCGGACCGAGATGGGTGTCCTTCCAAAGCGGGTTGTAGGCACCGGTCTCGATCACCGTCAGATCAAACGGGCCGAGGCGTTCGCCAATCTCCTCAAAGCGATCATGCATGCCGGTGTCGCCGGAATAGAACACGGCGTGCTCAGGGCCATTAAAGGCCCAGCCAGCCCAGAGCGTTGCGTTAACGTCGCTGAAGGTGACAGAGCGGCCAGAGCGGTGGCGTGACGGTGTGGCGGTCACAGTAGTCTCTTCCACATTTGCGGACTGCCACCAGTCCAGCTCAGTAATGTCAGCGCTCGCAACGCCCCAGTATTCCAGATGAGACCCTACTCCAAGCGGGACGATCCATTGCACCCGCTTTTGCGCCAGCTTTTGGACGGTTGCCATGTCCAGATGGTCGTAGTGATCGTGAGAGATCACCACCGCATCGATCTCAGGCAAGTCTTCCAGTGCAATCAGCGGATCATAGAAGCGCTCTACCCCTGCCCATGGCAGTGGAGAGGCGCGCTTGCTCCAGACCGGGTCGATCAGGATACGTGTCTCTTCCAGCTCCACCAGAAGCGTGGAATGGCCGAACCAAGTCACGCGGGCACCGGACTCAGGCGGTGTGTTCAGACGGTCGCCGATGGTTTCGGTCGGAACAGGTTGCTGCGGACGGTTGTGATCGGTCGGCTCCAAAATGAACTGACGGAAAATCTCATTCAGTGGGCCGCGGACCATGGGAAGCTTGTTTGCAAAGCTGCCATCGGCCCATTGGTCAGACTGGGCTAGTTGTGCCTTATGTTCCTCATCTGGCTTCTGCCCCATATTGGTGTAGGCACTGGCGTAGATCGCACCAACTCCAATCACCACAACGCCCAGCACTCCACCAGCAATTTTCTTAATCATTCTCTTTTTGCAATCTCTTACAGCCGAGCTTTTGGCGCTTTGCCAGCTCTTGTTGCCCTTCTCTTGTTGCTTAAACTAGGAAGCACGAAGTGTACATACCAGACGCAATTTGTAAATTTTGCACCTTGCCTTGCAAAATTGTGATGTTCATCACAAAATGCGGAAGCTCCAAGATGCGTTGACCACTCTAATACTCTTAGTGAAAATTCGCAGCAAAACATCGTGCGTGGCTCAAGCCGCGGTTAACTGAACTGCTCATTTGACAGTATCTCCCTTAAGAATGCTCAGTATTTTGACCTTATAGATGGTGAAAAGCCAAAGTATGCGCAGTTGTTTGGAGCATCTCGATGCCGAAGTCTAACCTCACCCCCGAGCAGGAACAGTGGACCGAACTGGTCCTCAAACACTTGAACTTGAAGAACGTGGATGAGGTACAACTGGACGAGAGTAATGCGGGCCACACGCAGCCCAACGAGGTCAATCCGGGCAAACGAGCCGCCCGCCGCGCGCGCGTGCTGGTTTCCAAAGACAGTCCCGCAGCCTATCAGCAGCAGGCTGAGCAGGCGGCAGAGCAGTTCAAGGCTGAAATCACGCAACTCTCCAACCGGTATCAGACACTGGCCAACAACGCCCAGAAACTGGACGCGCAGGCCCGAAAGCAGCTGGTCACCAAGGAGCATATCGAGGCGTTTAAGGTGCAGGTTGAGAAGATCAGCAACACCTTCAAGCAGTTCAATAAAAATTTCTCTGGTCAGCAGCGCCCGGATGCGGGAACCATCAGCCTGCTGAAAACTTTGCTGGACAAGGTGCAATACCATATCAGCGAAGGTAAAAAGGTTCTGCAGCAGGGCTGCAAGCATGCGGACGAGATGATCGCCAAGGAAATGCCTGCGGTTGAGGCCTACAAGAACACCGTTGAAGACACCTACAAACACCGCGATGAACTGGTGCAGTGGGGTGTTGAGACTGCCGCCTTCGACAAAGCGCACCGCATCGCCAACCTTCCCCTTCTTCGCATGCAAAAGGCAATTGCGGATCACAGCTATCCGGGCCTGAAGTTCATGCTTGGTAAGATCAAAGGCAAGAAGGAAGGCTTCGTCAAAGCCTATGAGGATGCCAAGGAGCAGATTGAGAAGAACCGTGAGGATGCGCAGCAGCGGCTGGATAAAACCCTTGCCGATGCCACCGCGTTAAACAAGCGGTCCTCAGAACTGGAGCATGCTCCAGAGGCACTCGCCCAGTTTACCTCTGCTTTTGACAAGGTGGCCGCTGCCACGCCAAAGGGCCTGCAAGCGCTTTCCGGCGGAGATTATCAAGGCGCCATCGCAGTGGTGCATGAGAATGAAAGTGCGCTGTTCGATATGCAGCAGATCTGGTTTGCCAGTGCCTCAACATCAGAAGACGAAGCAGATGGGCCAGTTGAGAAGGGCAAGCCCATCCCCACACGCAAGAAGCTTGAGAACCTGCGCAATGCTTTGGATCAGGCGTATGAGCGGCTGCCTTTCATCAAAGACTGTCTGCCCAATGCGCATCAGTATGAGGCAGAGTGCAAGTCTTTGAAGACATTGCTCACTTCAGCTCAGTCTGATCTGATTTCCGGCAGAGTGGAAGAAGCGGAAGAAAAGGTACTCCCACTTAGGAAAATCCGCTTCCAGCTCTACAGCATGACCCACAAGGCCAAGGGGCAGCTGGAGTGGGTTGAAAAACAGCTCATTCAGCTGAAAGACGAAGCAAAGTCCTGGCTGGATCAGCACAAAGACCTCAAACTCATCAGCCAGTCAGACGAGAACGCCAAGCAAAGCTTTGATGCCTATGTGAAAGAGGCGGATGTGGTGAAAAGCCACTTCGATAATGCGCAAGGCCACCTTGAGAACGGCAAGGCCATTCAGGCGCAAAAATCCGTCGATGAAGGCACCAACAGCCTGAAACGCCTCATCTCACACGCCACCGACATTGAACTGGATTAGGCCTATTTATTGGGCTTAATCGAGCATGATTACCGAAAGCTGGAACAGACACACCTTTTCAGGATCTGACCTAACACGCTAAGGCCGATGCGAAGCTGTTATAGTACTTCCATATCAATCTCAGGATGTTTTTCACGCCACCTCAAAAAAGGCGCGATATTTTCTTCTGCAATCCAGTCTTCATCAGCTTCATCGTTACGAGCCGAATCGAAATACTTTATTTTTTCTTTCTTAAAACGCGCCATCAACTCATCTGAGCAGAAGTATGTATTTGGGGCTATCACTTGGCTTAGCCATAAATGACGACCTGCAATTTTTGGTTTACTCAAGACCAGCCCATCGTCGTGCGTCAAGAGAAACGGCATCTTTCTCTCGATAGCTTCGACCCTCCAGCTTTGCGTACAGCCTGCAGATTTTCCAACTAATATGGCGGCAAACTTTTGACCTACATTAATCAAGTAATACCGCTCATCATACGGGATACCATCTTTGTTCTTTAATTGAATAGGAAAGAACTGATGTACATCGGGTTCAAGCTCTTCAACGATGCACTTAAACTTTTCGCTTACTGCACATGTGGCAGGCATCACAAACATATCGCAGAGCTTTTTTTATCTCTCTGCGTCGCAGATGTGGGCACCCGACTAAAAGCCTCCTCCTGGATACGTTCCCCGCCCCCTAAAGAGGCAAATGGAAACTGATCTGGTTCGTCATCAAAATCAAACCGAGGTCCATAACTAAAATCTAACCCTATCGAATATGCCATTATCCTTCCCTTCTATCGAAGCAAACTAAGCAAACCGAAACTCTAAAACCTAAGGCTGCAGAAGTTTTTTGATGCTTTTTGCAAGGGCCTGCTTGGTTTCCTCGCCGCTGACTTTATCGGTCATCAGCCAGCGGGTGAGCAGGCGGTGGGCCATGCCCATGATGGCCTGTCCCAGCAGCTCAGCGGACGTTTCATCCCAGACGGTTCCCTCACTCTGGCCATCTGCGATGATGCGGGTGGTTTCATCATGCAAAGCAACGTGCGTGAACTGGGTTTGCCCCATCCAATAGGCCTGCGGAATATTCAGGAACACAATGCGGGCGATGCTTGGATTGGCGAAATAGAACTCACACCAGATATCCAGAAAGGCAAGGCATTTGTCGACCGTGCTCTCAGCCTCTCGGGCCGCTTGCATCGCTTCAGCATAGAGGTTTTCAAGATCCCCTTTGATGCAGGCGTAGAGCATCTCTTCCTTGTTGCCAAAGTACTTGTAAACCGTTTGTGGGCTCACACGCGCCTGCTGGCAGATCTGCCGGATTCCCACATCCTGATACATACCGGAGGAGAAGATCTCCAGAATGGTTTTGCGAAGTGTTTCAAGCGCTTCCGGCTTTATTGTTCTACGGTCTACTTCCACGGTCATTCTTATTGGCTCCCCCCAACTTCTCGCATTGTATCCGGTTTTCATTTGTCTCCTAGCCGCCTTGTCCGAAGATGTACCGAAAAACACTCCGGAATTGATCGAGATCAATTAACTTGACACATCAACAAGACTCGGTAACGCTGTTTCCATAATTTGGGAGGGAGAACTTTGGGGGAGTTTCAAACTTATCTGCCAATTTACGCAATTGTTCTCGCAGCAATACTCTGCGTGGGCGAAACACTCATTTTGGTCAGAACCAACAAATATTGGCCGCTATCCATTGATGACTATCTGGCTTGCGGCGCGCTCATCATTTCTGCTTTGATTTTTGAAAGTGCAGTCGGCGTTGTTCTTATGCTTTGCGCATGGGCGTTCATGACCGGCAATCTTTACGCCATGCTGTTTACGCGATTGGACCCGCACACCGGCACACGCGAACGCATACCGGCACTTTCAGTTCTTCTTGGCGCAGCTTCACTCGGTCTTGTTGCAACCTTCGCAACGCTTATTTCAAGGATGGTTCCAGCATGACATTGACAGACACCGCCAACACAATCGACACAGGCCAATACCAAAGCGAGGGATTTTTATTCCCAATCAAGGTGTTGGGATCAGACGACGCCATCCGCATGCGTGCAGAACTGGAGGCCGTTGAAAAGCTACAAGGCCATCCGCTCGACAAGGCCCAGTGCAACAAATCCTATCTGCTGTATGACTGGGCGGACGAGTTGGTGCACCATCCAGTTATTCTGGATGCGGTTGAACAGCTGATCGGCCCGGACATCCTGTGCCTGATGACCAACCTGTTCACCAAGGAAGCGGGCAGCAAATCCTACGTCTCCATGCATCAGGATGCAGCGTATTGGGGTGTGGACGCGGATGATGTGGTCACCGCCTGGGTTGCGCTCAGCCCTGCGACGGCTCAGTCTGGCGTGATGAAGGTGGAACCGGGCAGCCACAAATCCATCCGCACGCAAATCAACACCTACGCCAAAGACAACCTGCTCACCCGCGGACAGGAAATTCCGGTTGAGGAGCTGGAACCGGAACGTCAGATCTACATGGAGCTGAAGCCCGGAGAGATGTCTTTGCATCATTTCCAGCTTGTGCATGGCTCGGACGCCAACACCACGGATGACCGGCGTATCGGCTTTGCCATTCGCTATGTGGCGGCCAAAAGCAATGTGCGGGCGGACAACCAATCCGCTTTGCTGGTGCGCGGCCAAAACCACACCAACATCACCATGGAACAGCGCGGCAAGGGCCAGAACCCGACACAGCGCTATCGCGAACACGCCCGCGCCATGCGTAGATTGGTCAGGTCTATGCTTCTTCCGGAAAAAGAGGCAGGATTGGGAGAACGCGCGCGATTGTTCATCACGCGTCAGGCCGCAGTGCTGTTAACGTACTATCGGCAGATTAAGGGGGATAATGCAATGAGTGAAGCCAACAACAGCCATAACCAGCAGTTTGGCAGTTTCAAAGAGTTCTATCCGTTTTATTTGGCGGAGCACCAGAACGTGGTCAGCCGCCGCCTGCACTTCACCGGAACGGCCCTTGTGCTTGGGCTGGTCGCCTACATCCTTACATTCGGCCTCTGGACGTGGCTGCTCGCCGTACCCGTGGTTGGCTACGGCTTTGCATGGATTGGGCATTTCTTTTTTGAAAAGAACAAGCCAGCCACATTCAAGTTCCCGTTCTACAGCCTTCTCGGTGATTTCGTGATGTTCTTCGACATCCTGCGCGGCAAGGTTTCCATCCTCCGGTGAGGTCGCAGTGCCTTCTTTGGGACGGAGGGAAGGTGCGTAAAGATGACGGCGGAATTACGCGGAACATGGCAAAACCCTGAGGGTAAAGCCAGCAGATCTTGGTGATTGTGTTGGTCATGTCAGCAACTCAAAATGCTTAGGTGACCAATGCAAACTTGAGTCTGCGATGAAAAATCTATGCCTTGCTGCTTCTCTTCTGCTTGCCTCATCCAGCGTTGCAACTGCGGGAATGACCTCTGACCTCAACGCAGCAATCGCCAACATGTGCGAGAAGCTGAAGGCTTGCGCTTTTGAGCAGATGGGTATTGATGCATCCTCAAAGCAGCACCCCACGGCAACGGCCATTAACAACAGCGTCAATCAGGCGTGCGCCGTGATCAAAGCCGACTTCGCCAGTGAGGCCACCTCCAACGCTCAAAAAAGACAAGCGATTGCCTGCGTTTCATCGGTGACGAGGAAGACCTGCGGCGAACTCAGCCAACCCAATGCCCAAAGCCCCAAAGCCTGCAAAGGCTTCCAGAGCTTCAACCGCGCCAACTAAGCGAGCGCCAATAGACCTTTCCCGATTACCATGGTTGTCTCTTACGCCTCTTCATCCACTCTGACCATCAGGCCAGCAACTGCTGAAGACGCAGAGCCCCTTTCTGCAATCGGGCTGACAGCCTGGCGCAAAGGCATCAAACCGCTCGTGCCCGCTCACATCGCGAAGGAGTTTGAGGTCAGCAATCCCTTCCTGCCTTTCCTGAAGGCATGCCATGCGAACGTGCTGGTCGCGCAGATCGGCAACCAACTCGCAGGCTTCGGCGCCAGAGAACACGCCGACAACCGCATCACCGACCTCTGGATCGCTCCCACCTTCGAAGGCCAGGGCCTCGGCACCGTCCTCCTGCGTTCACTAGAAGCCCAAATCACCAACTCCCACGCACTCATCACCGTCACCGCCCAAAACACAAGAGCCCTCACCCTCTACCAACACCTCGGCTACCACGAGTACCACCGCGAAGCCCGCTATGACGCAACTCTCAAGACAAGCTTCGAGAAGGTTGATATGCGGAAGGTGTTGAGGCGTGGCGGCATTTCACTCGCCAAATATTGAGGGAGTTTCCGTAGTTGGTGTGCTGTAAGGGACTTCCCTGAGGGTGGTGTTGTGTTATACAGCGCTCAATCCTTTAGCCGACGCCCGAGGAGTAAACTTAATCTTCTTCGGGTAGTTAAAGATGTCGCCGACCTTAGCTTCGATCTTTATGAACGAGCGTCGCTCGTTGATTGGCAGTATTTTGCGTATTGTGAAGGATCCCGGCATTGCTGAGGACCTTTCTCAGGAAGCCTATCTCCGAGCACAAAGAACTTCAGAATCACAGCAGATCAGTCATGTTGAAGGCTTTTTGCATCAGACTGCCCGAAATCTTGCATTAGACCATCTGCGCCGAAGCAAAACACGCCAAACCTACGAGATGGATAACGGTGCGCCGGACGCTTTGGATAGCATTCCTGCAGATGTCTACTCCCTGGAAAATGCTTTGATAGAACGTGAGCGTTTTAGGGAGTTTCATAGCGCGCTTTCCTGTCTTCCGTCACGGGCGCAAACGGTCATCGTTTTAAGCCGTATAGAAGAATGGCCAAATCACAGAATTGCCAAGCATCTGGATGTTTCTGAACGAACCGTGTTCAACGATCTAAAGTTGGCCATGGCTCATTGCCGGGATGCACTCCATCGGCTTGAGCGAAAATAAAATTTTTCCGAACCTAAAACAATAATTATTTCAAGCAGTTTCTTATGAACACGTTCCAAGATAACAACACCAAAGACGACCAAGAAGCCAGAGTTTTCAGGCACCCTGATCCCGTTGCTGATGAAGCACTGAACTGGTTTCTAAAGCTGCAAGAAGATGCCTCCGAAAATCAAAGGAAACAGTTCTCAGCCTGGTTCAACACCAGTGAGCGACATCGCCAGGAGTTCACCAGACTGGAAGAGATTTGGGGAGCATCAGCCTTTAAGAAGGCGGTGCAGGAGTTGAAGACAGTTTCAGCTCGTCGACCCGCGACGGAAACTCATCCGCGGAAGGCTTTCCGAAGGCTGGTTGGAATAGCAGCTGCTTTCACTTTGATGGTCGGAGCGACACAATTTTCTGATTGGTGGATCTATTTGCAGGCTGATTACACGACTCAATCTGCACAAATGCGACAGATTTCTCTGCCGGATGGCTCTTCTATGCTCATGAACAGCGAAACAGCTGTTGCGCTGGATTTTGAAGGTACACAACGCCGCGTTCACGTTCTTCGCGGAGAAGCCTATTTTGATGTCTTGTATGATGCTCAAAGACCGTTTCAGGTCACCGGTGGTTATGGAGAAGTGACAGTTCTCGGCACCGCCTTTTCGGTGCTGACAAGCAAGACTGAAGACCGAGTGGTGTTGGAGAGAGGTCGTGTGGAACTCACACGGGCAAATGATGCAGATACAGCCAGAGAGCTGAAGCCGGGGGAGTTGAGCCGCATCTCCTCAAAAGGAATTGGAGAGAGCACAGAGATTAATCCAGCTGAAGTTCTGGCTTGGCGAGAGGGCCGGCTGGTGCTTGAGGATGTCCCCCTTTCAAAGGCAGTTGAAGAAATTGAACGATACTACAACAGCTCCATTTTCATTACCTCGTCTGCTCTTCGTGACATACGGGTAAGTGGTTATTTTAAAACAGACAATCTAGTTGAAGCTATTGAGACACTCGCCCTCGCAGCAGGTGCGAAACTTTATCAATTGCCAACTGGAATTTATTTCATGAACTAAATACTCAACTTTTTTTTGCCGGATTGGAATGTTTCAAACGTCGTTCTTTTTAGATGGCGATATTTGACGCATCGCTGAGTGAACTGCACGGCAAAAAGTTGGGACAATATGCACTTGCTCGCTGATATTCTGGGAAAGAAAAATACCCAGCGATTAAACGGAAAATCTGTTTCACATCTTCTGGTTACTGCTCTTTTGGGTTGCTCTGCGCTTACGACTAGTTCAGTCGTTTTCAACCAACATGTTGCAGCAATCGCTCAAGAACAGTCTGTTTCATTTTCGATCAGCGCACAGCCGCTTTCCTCAGCGATCAGAGAGTTCATCGCAACGACCGGCTGGCAGATCAGTTACTCCAGTGATGCGGTTGCTGGCAAACGTTCTTCTGGCGTCTCTGGTAACATGTCGCCAGAAGCTGCATTGAGAAAGCTAATCAGCGGCACCGGCTTGCAGCTTCGCAAACGCTCATCCACCTCTGTCGCATTGCTCCCTTTCGGAAGCAATGCAGATGCCTCTCCTGACAGCGAGTTGCTGGATGAGGTTGTCGTTTATGCCAACACCAATCCTTCCAATACAGAGAGCCTATTCGGGGACGGAGACCCCAGTGCTATCGGCAAAACAACGATCAGCCGCAGCCTTATTGAAACCGGAGGAGATGCAGGCGGCGATATCAACTCCCAGCTCAAGACACTTCCGAATGTTCAGTGGCAAAATGACACGACAACAGATGCTGGAGATAGCTCAACCAGTGAGCAAGATTTGCGTCCGGGTCAGTATTCCATTTCGGGTGCAGATGTAGACGCAAATCTTTTTATGCTTGATGGAATTGGCATTAACTCTCGTGGAGCAGGATATGACGATAAAGCAGACCTTCCCCTTGACGAAAAGATTATCGACTTAAAAGCAACCTATGGGTTGCACTCTCAAACAGTCTATATCCCAGATGCAGTCGTACAGACCCTCACCGTCCAAGATAGCGATATTTCTGCACGTTATGGCGGTTTTCAAGGAGGCGTCATTGAAGCAGAAACAATCAATCCTACTACAGATCGTTGGTCAGGCTTTGCATCTATTGAGGGCACAGCAGACACATTAGCTAAGTTTAAAATTGCGACTGATGATGGCGAAAACCCTTATGATGTTAAGCCCTACGAGTTCCTTAAACTTAACGGATCAATCGGAGTAAGCGGACCAATTGCAGATGGGTTATCAATTCTTTCTAGCTTCTCTAACCGATACGCCAACACAACACGCGAACGAGAGCCTCAATTTGTTGAACAAAAAGACGTTTCAACAAACACGCATTCTATGACTTTCCTAAACAAGCTGAAGCTAGATCGGGACTGGGGAGAGTTATCCGTTACGAACACTACAACGCTTTACGATCAAGAGTTTGAATCTCATCGCTATTTAATGGACGAGCCGGCTGAGATTACCGGCGACGGGTCTTCTACTCAACTTAGCTTCCAAAAAGACTTCGGTGATCTGGGCGCAATTAGCAACCTGAACTTTGACTCAAAGTTCTTCATCAACACCTCCAAGAAGGGAAGCATTGACAAAAACAATGAGTTTTATGCGCTGACAGCAAAGCCTAGAAATGGTGATTTCGTCGATGGGTTGAGTGATGTTTGTCGTGAACTCCCTGGTGAAAGTTACATCGGCTGCTACTACGGAGGACTGGGTGAAAAAACTCAATCAGAAACAAGCTTGGGTTCAAGTTTCAGTGTTGATGGGGATTGGCTTGAGCATAAGTTCTCGGCAGGTGCTGGCGTCAATCGTATCTTCGCTCGTCGCGAGCGGCCAACAGAGTTGACGTTCTACTCGTCATCCCAAACAGGCACGTTTGACTGTGTTTCATCAGATGACCCAGCTTGCTGGAATGATGAAATGTATGCTCGTTCTCGTGTTACTTACTCCACGTACGAAACCAACGTTGCATTAACTGAAGTGAATCTGTGGGCTGAAACTGAACTCAACTATGGCAACTTCCAGTTCCGGCCTGGGGTGCGGTTGGATTACGAAAACTTTTTAAATAATGTGAATGTTGCTCCACGTTTAAAGGCGTCATGGGAAGCAACTGATCGTGTCGTTATCTCAGGTGGCTTTAATCGTTACTATGACGACAGCATGCTTGGATATGCTCTAAAGTCTGGCGACAGCAAAAGTATAACCCATTGGCGAAATATTGAAAATGGCAATATTAGCAACGAGTTAGACGCTGAAGGCGGTTGGTATTACAGAAGTAGCAAAACGGCTATTGACTACGCAAGTTTCGGCCTGAGGACACCCTACAACGATGAGTACACGATTGGTGCAAGTGTAACAGATCCACTTATTGATGGTGTGTTTCGCATCAAGTACTTACATCGAAAGGGTGAAGATCGCTTCGCAAAAAATGAAGCTGGTGATGCTTTGACTAATGATGGTTCAAGTAAGTACGACAGTGTTTCAGTTGAGTACGCTAAGACCTGGAGCGATCTTTCATTCGGACCGCTCAACACGCTTGGTTTCAGTGTCAGCGCTTCATGGGCGAAACGTCATGTCACGAATAATAGCTACTTCGAAGAAGTCGAGTTAGAAGACTACATTTACTACAAGGGTAAGTCTTACACAGAATCTGGATTTGATGGGGTAAAAGGCAATTTGGACATCCCAATACGGGGGGCCTTCGTTTACAGGCTGGATTGCTCGATAATCGCCTGAAACTCTGGAGCAGCGCTTCATTTACTCTCCCCTATGACGGTGTCATCGACAGCAAGGAAAATATCGATATTGAAGTCGATGGCACAGAGCAGAAGCATGATGTCTACGTTGACCACCGTTATGACTTCACAACCTATGTAAACGCTGGTGCATCCTACCAACTTGCCAAGACCGAATTTGGAGAAACGATTGTTACCGCGAAGGTAAATAACGTCTTCAACGAGACCGGGAATGCGACTGCGTCAGACACAAATCCCTTCAAAAAAGGTCGTCAGTTCTGGTTGGGGTTGAAGACGAGCTTCTAAAGTTTGGGCCGGGGAGCTGGCCCTTTTCTTTTTCATGACAATAAAAGCAAAGTAACATGCTTAAGAAGATCACTGTTTCCAGAGTGGCTGCTGCGGTTTGTGCAGCGATGCTCCTGTTGCCTGCTGCGGGTACTGTTTTCGCGCAAACTCCTTCTGAGGAGCCGCTTCGGACCATCTATCAAAAGCCGGTATCAGAATGGCCTGCACCAACCATCGATGAAGGTGTTGAGTGGCGCGAGAT
Organism: Microbulbifer sp. MKSA007; assembly: GCA_032615215.1. Classification (NCBI taxonomy): domain Bacteria; kingdom Pseudomonadati; phylum Pseudomonadota; class Gammaproteobacteria; order Cellvibrionales; family Microbulbiferaceae; genus Microbulbifer; species Microbulbifer sp. MKSA007. The sequence continues at coordinate 141,767 of CP128431.1, forward strand.
GGCTCCGCTTCAGCTGCCCAAGAGGCCTGACAAAGGTTCGAAAGAGCATCTGATTAATGCGCTTGGCGCAAAGCTGTTTGATGATCCAATCCTTTCCAAGAGCGGACAGATTTCTTGTCAGAGTTGCCACAACAGGGAACTTGGGTGGGCAGATGGCGTCAAAACTTCGTTTGGACATGATCGCCAAAGGGGCAACCGAAATGCACCGGCGGTGATTACTGCGGTGCATCGCCCTTCCCTCTTTTGGGATGGCCGCGCTGCAACGCTGGAGGAACAGGCACTCGGGCCAATTGAAAATCCGATTGAGATGGCAGCTGAACTTGATAAAGTTCTTAAACAGTTGAACACCCATGACGTCTATCCCGAGATGTTCTTTGATGCTTTTGCAGCTAACCAAATCTCAGCGGATCTTCTGGCAATCGCGCTAGCCTCTTTTGAACGCGGGCTGGAGCGGAAAACACGGCTGGATCTGTTTATGGAAGGTCGCCACAGCGTGTTGAGCGACAGCCAGATCCGCGGCCTGCATCTGTTTCGCACTAAAGCCCGCTGTATGAACTGCCACAACGGACCAGCCCTGACAGACGGCAAGTTCCACAACCTTGGCCTGACTTACTTCGGTAAGCCACTGGAGGATTTAGGGCGCTATCAGGTCACCAATGACCCGAAAGACGTTGGAGCCTTTGCAACACCTAGTCTGCGCCATATCCGTAACAGCGCACCTTACATGCACAACGGAGTCATCTCCTCACTACGGAAAGTGGTGTTGCTTTACAACTTCGGCGGCGGTCGCGAGCGGCCACGCACCAAGAAAGAAGCATCTGATCCGCTGTTCCCCAAGCACTCCAACCTATTGCAGCCATTGAGGCTGAACAGGACCGAGATTGAGGATCTGGTGAATTTTCTGGAGGCTCTTTGAACCGCAGTTGAACAGTGTTGAGCGGCGATAAAGTACGCCGCTCAATCCACCTAAACAGGCTCGCTAAATCGCTCCCTCAGAACATTCTTCTGGACTTTGCCCATGGTGTTGCGGGGGAGTTCGTTTACCACTAGCAGCTTTTGGGGGTGTTTGAAGCGGGCGAGGTGGTCTTTGACGATTGTCATGATCGCGTCTAAATCTGGTGTCTGGCCTTTTTCGGCGACGAGAATGCCCAATGGGGCTTCGCCGAAGTCTGCGTGGGGTACGCCGATCACGGCGCTTTCCAAAACACCGGGTTGCTCATCCAGCAGGAGTTCGATTTCTTTCGGGTAGATGTTGTAACCGCCTGAGATGATGAGGTCTTTGTTGCGGCCAACAATGTGGACGTAACCATCCTCATCCACCTTGCCCATATCGCCCGTGATGAAAAAGCCATCCTCCCGCAGTTCTGCGGCAGTTTTCTCCGTCATCTGCCAGTAGCCTTTGAAGACGTTTCTTCCGCGCACTTCGATAACCCCAATGGCACCTTGCTCTAGCTCAGTACCGCTTTCGGGATCCGTGATCTTCAACTCCACACCCGGCAGAGGGAAGCCGACAGTGCCTGCCCGCCGTTCCCCATCATAGGGATTGGAGGTGCTCATGTTGGTTTCTGTCATGCCATAGCGTTCAAGAATGCGGTGATTTGTGCGGTCTTCAAACTGGCGATGGGTTTCCGCCAACAAAGGCGCACTGCCGGAGGTGAAAAGCCGTATGTGGCTTGTCAGGTCTTTGGTGAAGCGTTCATCTGCGAGCAATCGGGTGTAGAACGTTGGCACACCCATCATGGAGGTCGCATCCGGCAGCTTTTCGATGATCTTATCCAGATTGAACTTAGGCAGGAAGATCATAGAGCCACCAACGGCCAAAATCACATTGGTCGCGACAAACAGGCCGTGTGTATGGAAAATCGGCAGTGCATGCAGCAACACATCTTTCTCAGAAAAGCGCCAGTACTCAACAAGAGTATCTGCGTTGGAAAGCAAGTTATCTTGCGTCAGCATGGCCCCTTTGGAACGACCCGTGGTGCCTGAGGTGTATAGGAAGGCGGCCAGATCCTGTAGGTCTCGGTCTACTGTTTGAAATGTTGTCGGCTGGTTATTGGCTTCATCCATCAGCATGCCGGTGCCATCTGCATTGAGCGTGCGCAAGACCACACCGAGCTCATCAGCAAGTATCTGTAGTTTCTCCGCTTTAGCACCATCACAGACAACCACCGATGCACCGCTGTTATCGAGGAAGTAGGAAAGCTCCTCGACGGTGTAGGCGATATTCAACGGCAGAAAGATCAGGCCAGCCTGAACGCAAGCGGCATAAAGCGCCAGCGCTTGTGGTGTTTTTTCTGTTTGCATGGCTACGCGATCGCCCGGCTGCAACCCATGCTTGACGAGCGCATGGGCAAGCTGTGCTGTCATCTCAAGAAACTGCGCGTATGAGATGGTTGTTCCATCGGGCAAATACAGAAAAGGCTTGTTTTTGGATGCATGGATGCCGAACAAACGATCATAAAGCGGGTTCGCCATGTAAGTGCCTTTCTCTGCTATTGCAAGCCAAGCGGCGGGCCAAGGTCGCGCGCCGAAACTGATTCATCCAGATAAGAGTAATGCGATCCTACAGCCCTGAACAGTTGGCACTCCGTCGAGATGGGGTCTGCTCTACCCCCATTTGTCTTGGTGCGGATCTGCGCCTATGCTGCTGGCATTCTCTGAGAAAGCTGTTTTAAAAATGAATACGCGCAATATCTTCACGGACCCTGCTGTCGCACAGTTTTATGAACTGACACCACGCGATCGGCAGGACCATATGTTTTGTAAATCACTTGCTCGCAACGCCCAGTCAGTCCTTGATCTGGGCTGTGGCACTGGAGAGCTCACAGTACAGCTGGTGAAGGGGCGCCGCGTTGTTGGGCTCGATCCAGCCGGAGCAATGCTGGATATCGCTCGCACTCGTCCCGGTGGAGAGCAGGTGACATGGGTAGAAGGTGATGCCCGCTCATTTGATCTGAGCGAGACCTTTGATCTCATTTGCCTGACGGGGCATTCCTTCCAGTTTTTCCTGACAGAAGAAGACCAGCGCGCAGCACTATCCTGCATTGCAAAGCACCTGAGCCCAACAGGTCAGTTTGTCTTCGATACCCGCAATCCGGACTTTCCGGGCAGGAAGACCCGCAGCAAACAAGAAACGCTATCTCAGTCCATGCATTCGAAACTAGGGCCTATCGAGAGCTGGAACATCTCGGAGTATGATGAGGCAGAACAGATCCTCAGCTTTATCAATGCTTACAAGTCACTAGAGACAGGAGAGATTTTCAGCGCACCTTCCCAGCTCAAATACACCTCACAGAAGAAACTGGCGCAGTTGATGACAGATGCGAGATTGCATGTCACAGACTGGCTGGGAGAATGGACTGGAGAGCCCTATCACCCGTTATCGCGTGAGATTATCCCCGTTGGCGGGAGGCCTAGGTTCTAAAAAACTCACACTCTGGTTCGTAAATCGTCCTCCTTTCTGCAAACAACCAAAAATGAGGACATAATGAAAAGCAAAAAACATCTCACATTTAGTCTATGCGCTTTTATAGCAGCTAGTGCATTCTTCACACAGCCCGCTACGAGTGAAGCAATCTATCGTGGATTACTAGAGGGTGGACACGGTGTCTTGGACCTCAGAGAAAATCGCTTTAATTTCGGAGGAGGAGGCCTCTCTTTCAACAAAGACATGGCACAGATCATGGCAGCACCACAGAATTTCAACTGTGCACTGATGTTGGATACTACCAATCCAATCCCAGTTGTTGGCAATCAATCCGCGATTAATCAATTCCCAGGATTTGACGCGACTTTTGATCAAAACCCACCGGCAATCCCTCAGGGTCATGTCAGCGTAAATGATAATCCAGCAGTTGCAAATCCAGCACGGGCATTCGCAAACCAAATTGCCGATATTGCACGTAACAATCCCGCTACTTTCAATGATGACCACATCGTAGGTGTCCATCTTACAGATGATGAATGTCGCGATAAACCAAAATGGCTTAACCAGTAAATCGTACGCAAGCTAGCTCTACTTCTGCAATAAGCGGAAGTGGAGCCTCACCGCTCAATCCGTGCCAACGCGAGGCCGATGCCAGAACCGATAAAGAGCGTGCCCGTAAGTTTGTGGCGCAGGTGGCCAATGCTTTTGAAGAGCGGTGTTGCTGAGCGGGCAAGCGCAGCCCAACACAGGTCTCCGCCAAGGATAACAAGCAGATAGATCAGTGCAGGCTGAGCCAATGCGTAGGTTGCGCTCTGGTCGCTGACGAACTGAGGCAGAAAGGCTGCGCTGAAGACGAGTGTCTTCGGGTTGATCATGGCAAGCAGCATGCCCTGCCAGAAGAGACAGCGCAAAGGCGTTGCGCTGGCTTCGGCATTCTCCAGCATATCCGCCCGTTCACACCATGATTTGATGCCAAGATAGATCAGGTAAGCAGCACCAGCCCACTTCACCCACAAGAAGGCATCTGCCACAAACGTCAAAAGAGCTGTAAACCCAAGCACGACGATGCTGAGCTGGATGGCAACACCGAGGGTCGTTCCAAGAACAGTCACAGCGCCAAAGCGGAACCCATGGCTGATGGTATTGGCAGCAATGAGCGCAACATTAGGGCCCGGAATGGCCACCAGAGCAGCTGTTGCAATCACAAGCGCAAATATCATCTCGACTGACATGAGTTCCCCTCCAAAACATCAGCGGGCAGTTTGGAAGGTTCTCGCACTGAATGCAAGGCAGGCTTTAGGTGACCTGCCTTCACTTCAATTGACTGCAGACAGCTTATCCGGATTGCGCTGCGCGTAGATGGCGTTGACCTTCATCTCCTCATCATAGCCAAAGGTGAAGGTTGTGACGATGCCGCCGCCATCGACTGTCACCAGAGACAGACAGGCATTGAGTTCTTCCACCCAGGCTCTGCCACTGCTTGCAGCTGGCGAGATGGCCTTGTCGATAAAGCCAAGCACCTGCTCCAGCCCCACAAGTGGTTTTGGAATAGCATTGACCTTACCGCCACCATCAGAAAGGAGCGCCACATCGGCAGCCAGCAATTGAGACAGCTGAGAGGTCTCACCTGTTTCCAGCGCAGATTGGAATGCATGAACCATTTCGCGCTGTTTTTCGGCAGGTGCAACAAACCGCTGAGATTTTTGCTGGATGTTGGCTTTGGCCCGTGAAACCAGCTTGCGGCAACTGGCCGGAGTGACCTCCAGAATATCTGCGACTTCCTCATAACTGGAGGAGAACACCTCACGCAGTAAAAAGGCAGCGCGCTCTTTTGGGGCGAGCCGTTCCATCACCAGCAGGAACGCCATGGTGAGACTCTCGGAGAGTTCTACCCGATCCTCGGGTGTGTCCTGTGTTGTGGTGTGCAAAGGCTCCGGCAGCCACATACCAACGTAATTTTCACGTTTTTTACGCGCTGATTTGAGATGATCAAGCGCTTTGCGCGTGCAAACGGTGGTAAGCCATGCCTCCGCATTGGAGATGTCATCATGATTGGCCGCTGACCAGCTGAGATAAGTTTCCTGCACCACGTCCTCGGCTTCTGCCGTGGAGCCCAACAAGCGGTAAGCCAGCCCCATCAGCATGGGTCTGGCCTTTTCAAATGCACAAAGTGATTTATCTGATGTCATGATCAATGGTTCGATATTGCAATCCGGTTCCAAAGGTTGATCATGCCAACCATGGCCGTCATCGTGGAAATTTCCTGATCACTGTAATGCTTTTTCAGCTCCTGGCGAAGACGTGGAAGCTGATCTTCCTTGTTTAGTTCTGTCAGAGCTTCGGTCCATTCAAACGCCAGCTTCTCTTTTTCAGAAAAGTCATCGCTATGACGCCAGATGATGAGATGGTCCAGACGGTGATTGGTTTCCCCCGCCTTGCGTGCATCGCGGGTGTGCATCTTCACACAGAACCCACAGCCGTTGATCTGAGAGGCGCGCAGCAGGATGAGGTGATGCAGCTTTTCATCAAATCCTGTTGCAGCAATAACCTCTTCCACGCCCTGAAGGGCTGCCATAATCTGCGCACCGCTCTCATAGTGATTGATGGTGGTGTGAACGTTCATCCTCATCTCCAGTGATTGTTTTGTTGCGTTCACTGGTTCGACGAGACAGCGCCTTCAGATGTGACGTGGTGCTAAAGAAAAAACGAAATCTATTATCGCAAAGCCCTACAAAGCAGGATGACGATAGACCAGATCGACAGGATCATGGCGTTCCGCATCCGGGTCAATGACGGCACCCATACGTTCTGCTAGCTTGCGCGAACGCTCGTTTTTTGGGTCGATGTAGCTGACCAGCGTTTTCAGGCCCAGCTCCTCAAAGGCCCATTTGCGCATCCGCTGAGCTGCTTCCAAGGCATAACCGTGCCCTTCAAAGCCATCATAAAGGAACCAGCCCAGCTCATGCTCGGGAAACAATGGTCCGTGATTGAGCCCGACCTGACCAACGGTTTTGCCCGTTGTTTTGTCATCCACCATCAAAGCGCCGTGGCCAAACAAGACCCAATGCGCGATGTCATGGCTGAAGATGCCCCAGGTCACATGCCTCGGCGTTGGACCGCCCATAAACTGCGAACGGTCCGACTGCATCAGCTGCTCATACTGCGGCCAATCTTCGATCGTCATCGGACGAAGGCGCAATCTTTCGGTTTCGAGAGTCGGTATCACAGTCATTTGATCAATCCAGCAATGAAAAAAGGAATCTCTGAGCATATTGTCAGCGGCGAACAATATTCCGGCAGCTGCTTTGAAAAAAGCAATTTTTAATCTGGCGTGTTGGGAACTTTCAAGATGGACTATGCTGCAAGGCGTGTCAGCCAAGACCTTGTTTTTGATGGCACACTTGATTTTGTTAAGGACTCACCCATCTGTTGAGATGAAAAAGGCAGCCGTAAAGCTGTCCGTTCCCATTTGCTAATAATCAATACGGAGCCACAATTTCATGAGTGATAAGCAAGAGTATACCCCACCAAAGGTTTGGAAGTGGGAACAGAAAAACGGCGGCCAGTTCGCAAACATCAACCGCCCTATCGCTGGTCCAACCCATGACAAAGATCTGCAGGTTGGCAAGCATCCGCTACAGCTTTACTCGCTGGCAACGCCAAACGGTGTGAAAGTCACCATCATGCTGGAAGAGCTTCTGGCAGCTGGCTTTAGCGAAGCAGAATACGATGCCTGGCTGATCAACATCGGCGAAGGCGACCAGTTCTCCAGCGGCTTTGTTGGCGCAAACCCGAACTCCAAAATCCCTGCACTGGTGGACCACAGCACCGAAACACCAACCCGCGTGTTCGAGTCCGGTTCCATCCTGCTGTACCTGGCAGAAAAGTTCGGCGCCTTCTTGCCGAAAGATCCGGCAGCCCGCACAGAAGCCATGAACTGGCTGTTCTGGCAGATGGGTTCCGCTCCATATCTGGGCGGCGGTTTCGGCCACTTCTACGCTTATGCGCCAGAAAAGTTCGAGTACCCAATCAACCGCTTTGCTATGGAAGCCAAGCGTCAGCTGGACGTGCTGGACCGCAATCTGGCGGAACGCCGCTTCATGGCTGGCGACGAGTACTCCATCGCAGATATGGCGATCTTCCCGTGGTACGGCGCATTGGTGCTCGGCTCACTTTACAGCGCTGCTGAGTTCCTCTCCGTTGACGAGTACAAGAACGTGAAACGTTGGGCAGAAGAAATCGCTGAGCGCCCTGCCGTCAAACGCGGCAAACGCGTGAACCGCACCTGGGGTGATGAGGATCAACAAGTCCCAGAACGTCACGACGCCAGCGACCTGGACCTAAAACCAGCCTCTGAAAAAGCGTAAAGCACGTAGTCAGAACTGAAAACGCAAAACCCGGCTTTGATGAGGCCGGGTTTTCTCATATCTAAGGCATCACCCACCAATCAGCACAAGAGGCGGTGGAGTTATGCCCTGCTTGTGAGACTTCGTTCTAGAAGGAACTCCCGTAGATGGGCTTCGCCTCACAGGAGTGGGCGCATCTGCGATCTTGTCAAAGTATGAACTGTCATTGACCAGATAAACGTTCTTTTTATAGGTGTAAGCCAATCGCTCGATCAGTCGGTTAAAGACCCATTCAGGCGAATAGTACTTGTTGAAACCAACTGATAGTGACTCCACCGTACCTTTGCCGGGGTCTCCTGAAATCTCAAACCGGTAAACAATACCCTGAGCCTTCTGGCCAAGGAAAACATAGCCCTTTATTCGACCCGTTGCAGACCCTTTAAAGCCCAATACTGTTGAGTATCTTACCTTCGTTAGAACTATGGTCATGTTTTGCGCTGGGGTTCCGGCAGGCACCCATTTTGCACTCTCACGAGCAACCTGAGTAAATTTCCGCTTTAACTGCTTTGCCACCAAAGCGCTATGTTCTCCATTGGGAACAATAACTTTGACTTTATTGATACGATAAGCTCCGCGTTCTTCTGGTGTTTTGGTTGTTACACAGCCAGCAAGCAGTAGAAATGAAGCTAAAATAATCAGAAACCGAGCCATACCAAAAATACCTACAATTACTTCTATGCAATTTACAGTTGTGAAAGTTAAACAGCGTTTAATTTCGAGCAATTGCAGGTCCACTCTCTGATGCCTACTAACCCACCCTGTGCACCATCATTCTTTTCCAATCGGAAATTGCGGTAGTTCAATTCCTCGCCTGTCGCACGGGTTTAAGATTTGTTCCAAAGAGCAAAAAGGAACGAACCCATGTCGGAGCTTCTCAAACGGTTTAAGGGCATTACAGAAGACCCAGGCCTCTCCTTTACGCAAAAGGCGCGTTATCTCTCGCTGGAGGCAGAAAACTCTCTGCCTTATCCTGAGCTTGATGAGGAAACCGCAAAGGCATTGGAAGAGCGCGTTATCTGCGACATGTACGAGGGACATGCGCCTTTCAAACCACGCTATGTGATGCCCGACTATTCCGTTGTTCTTGAAAAAGGCAGCACCTTCCTGGAGCTGGACCCAGCCACCACGCTGGATGAGGCCATCAACTCCCTCATGATTGCCTATCACCACGTGCCATCCGTCACCAACATGCCGGTGTTTATTGGCCGCCTCGACAATCTGCTGCTGCCGTATTGTGATGATGTCAGTGATGAAGACCTTTACAAAAAACTGAAGCTGTTCTGGCGCTATCTGGACCGTGTCCTGCCGGACGCATTCATGCATGCCAATGTGGGGCCAACCGACAACCGTGTTGCCCGCACCATCATGCGTATTGATGCCGAGCTGAAGCAGATCGCTCCGAACCTGACCTTCATCTGGGATCCGGACGTCAGCTCTGACGAAATCTTCTCTCAGGCTTGCAAAAGCATTATTGAATGCTCCAAACCGCACATCGCCAATAGCCCACTGCATCAACCTCTGTTTGATGAATACGGTTACGGCGTCGCCAGCTGCTACAACGTGTTGCCACTGTGCGGTGGTGCATCCACGCTCACCCGTATCAATCTTCGAGAAGTGGCGCGTCGCTCCAAAGACACGGCGGACTTCTTCGAAAATGTTCTGCCGAAGTACATAGATCTCAACTTCCGCCTGACAGAAGCGCGGATTGATCACCTCTTCAACAAATCCGGTTTCTTTGAAAGCTTCCTCGTGAAGGAGGGCTGGATCCGTAAAGACCGCTTCACCGCCATGTACGGCATCTTTGCCATGGCCCAGTGTGTGGACGAGCTGCAGGCCAAGGAAGGCCGTTCCGGCAAATACGGTCACGATGAGACAGCCAACCAGCTTGGGCATCGCATCTCCAAAGTGCTCTTCGAAGCTGTTGAAGCACGCCCAATGGAAAATTGTTGGCAAGGCAAGGCTATGCTGCATTCGCAAGCGGGCCTCAGCGATGATGATGGCTGCACACCGGGTGTTCGCATCCCTTATGGCAGCGAGCCAGATCCAGTCACGCACGTGCAGGCACTGGCAGAACACCACGCGTTCTATTCATCCGGTGTTTCAGAGATCCTGACACTGGACGAGACCATCGAGAACAATCCAGCAGCGTTGGAGCAGCTGGTCAAAGGTGCATTCCAGCTGGGGTTCCGCGAGTTTTCTGCCAACGTCTCCAACAATGATCTGGTGCGTATCACCGGTTACATGGTGCGCTTGTCAGACATCGCGAAGTTCAAAGAATGTGGCGGGTCTCGCATCAACACAACGGTGCTGGGCGCTGAAGCCGCTGATAAAGGTAAAATACTGGAGCGTGCACCGCGGGTGATGAGCCATGAACTTGCCCCTCGCTACAGTCAGTAAGGTACTAAAGTTCTCTTGCGTGGATGGGCCGGGCAACCGGCTTGTCCTATTTCTGCAAGGCTGCAACTTCGCCTGCCCGACCTGCCACAACCCGCACACCATGAAGCTGTGCAACGACTGCGGTGACTGCGTGCCAGAGTGCCCGACCGGCGCTCTGACCATCATGCAAGGCAAGGTGGTGCACGATCCAAGCATCTGCGACCAGTGCGATAAGTGCTTGGACGTCTGCCCCATCAATGCCAACCCTAAGGTGACCCAGTACAGCGTTGATGATGTTCTGGCGCTTCTTTACCAGAACAAACCATTCCTGAATGGCATCACCATTTCCGGCGGTGAGGCAACCACCCAGCTGAAGTTCATCATCGCCCTGTTTACGGCTATCAAGTCCGATGAGAAGCTGAAGGATCTGACTTGCTTCATCGACAGCAACGGCTATCTGCCAGAAGCAGCATGGAAGACAGTTCTGCCCGTTACCGATGGCGTGATGCTGGACATCAAAGCCTTCGATAACACCCTGCACAGTTTGCTCACCACTCGCCAAAACGAGCGCGTCCTGGCCTCAGCCAAGCTGCTCTTTGCAGAAGGCAAGCTGCACGAACTGCGCTATCTACTCATTCCAGATCGTACGGATAGCCCTGAAGAGATCAGAGAACTCAGCAGTTTCGTCAAAACCCTGAGCGCCGAACTGCCTTTACGGCTCAACGCCTACCAACACCACGGCGTCAAAGGCGAAGCCCTCACCTGGCCCACGATGAAGGAACCAGATGTAGAACGCATCGCCGCGGAGTTGCGGTCAACTGGCCTGACGAACGTGGTGACGCCAGCGATTTATATCTAATTTTTCCGTTGCATCCGGAACTTCTGTGGTGAGATGCCGATGGCGGCTTCGAAGGCGCGGGAGAAGGCGCTGCGGCTGCGGAAGCCGATAAGGTGGGAGACGCGCTCGATGGGGTGGTCTGTCTCCAGCAGCATGGTGGCGGCGCGGCGCATGCGGACATCTCGCAGCAGCTCCATGGGGCCACTGCCATAAGCTTCCTGAAAACGTTTGGCAAAGCCGCTGCGGCTCATGCCTGCCAATGACGCAAGGCTTTCAACAGAGTGTGGTTCGCCCGGTGTATCAAGGATATGCCGAAGCACCGGCCACATACGTGGGTCGCGGAGCGCAGCCATCCATTCCAGCCCACCGTGTTGATCATTAAAGCGGCGACGCATCAACTCGATCATGCATTGCATCAGGAGTGCGCGTACCATGGCGAGGCTGCCCGGCGCCGGGTTGGCGAGTTCCAGAAGCAATCGGCGGATCGGCGCTTCGCAGGCATCTTCACCGGCCTGATACTCAACAATCGGTTCCTGCACCAGATCAATCAGATTTTCCATTTGCCGCAGACTGAGCGAAATGCGGGAGCAGATGGCGATGAGCTGGCCTTTGTCCTGGCTCTCACTGTTATGGATCAGGTGCGCCATTTTCAGCTTGTCCGGATTGCAGCTGGGGATTGGATCCTGAACCTGTCCAAAACTGCGCAGCACATGCTTTTTGAGAGCGGGCACAAGGATCAAAGAGCCTTTGCGCACGGGGATCACAGGGCGTCCCGGGAGTACCAACTCCCCTTCCCCGGCCAGCACATAATGCAGGGTCGCCAAAGGATCTTTATCCAGATCAAGGTCACAGGCACCGTTCAGCTCACACAAGGCAAACGGGTGGGCCTGTATCTCCATTTCGTCAAGAATAAAATGCATATCCATGCAGTCTTCTATAACGACCTGTGCGATGGAATGATACATATCAGGACGAAAAGGTACCAATTTTGGACCATAAGGCACATGGTATCTCCCATCTTCTCATCATCAAACATGAGAAGGAACAGACGATGTGTAATGACCATGATCACAAGAAAACACTCAGCCGCCGTGATGCTCTGCGCGGTGGTCTGACCGCCGCTGCAGCTGTTGGTGGTGCAGCAGTTGCAGGTGTCGCGCACGCCAAAGCACAGGACAAAGTGAAAGACCCATACGCACCACCAGCAAAGTCTGTTCTGCCGCCAAGCGACATGAAGCTGGACCTGAGCCGCGCTGCACTTGTGGTGACTGATCCGCAGAACGATTTCCTGTCCCCTGATGGTGTGACCTGGGGCGTTGTTGGCGAGAGCGTGACCCGCAACAACACCGTCAACAACATCGAGCGTCTGTTCAAAGCTGCAAAGGCAGCGGACATCACCGTGGCTGTTTCTCCTCACTACTACTATCCAACTGATCACGGTTGGAAGTTTGAAGGCGCGCTGGAAAAGCTGATGCACAACATCGGCATGTTCGATCGCAAAGGCGCTCTCAACGTGGATGGTTTTGAAGGTTCCGGTGCAGATTGGCTGGACGTGTACAAGCCTTACATCAACGACGGCAAAACTATTGTCACTTCCCCGCACAAGGTTTACGGCAACGACACCAACGATCTTTCCCTTCAGCTGCGCAAGCAGGGCGTGGATCAGGTGATCTTGGCTGGCATGTCTGCAAACCTTTGCACCGAGAGCCACATGCGTGAGCTGATCGAGCAGGGCTTTGAGGTTGCAGTTGTGAGTGATGGCACAGCAGCGGCAGTTATTCCGGATGGTGATGGCTATCTGGCCGCTCTGACCAACTTCCGCTTCATCGCAAACGCCGTCTGGACCACGGACGAAGCTGTTAAGCTGCTTCAGGCTTAACCACCAAGCGCACCGCCTACCTCCTCAGGGCGGTGCGTTTTTGCTTCTCAAGATACGAACACCCGGATTTGAACTGCACTTCCAGATGGTTTCAGGTAGATAAGAGCCATGGCTCAAAAGACAAAAATTGGCCGCCGAGTTGGTGGCTGGCTCTACCTGCATCGCTCCGGCGTCGATCTGCTCGCACCAGAAGACGCTGACCGACTGGCTCAGGTTACTGCAAAACATCCAGATACACCGTGGAACCTTTGCAAAATCGCGAAGGACAAGGTCTCCTTGCTGCACTACGAAGATTTTGAGCGCTCCGGCTTCCCGGCCCTGCTGCATTCAATAACCTTCGATCTTGCCACCCAAACCAGCAAGGCCATCGACTATTCCAAGCGCGATAACCCACCCATCCTGCATCGCAAGGAACTGCTGCTGCCGGATGGCGATCCCAACATCCCGATGTATGCTGCTTTAACTAAGGCTGCTGAAGAGGCTGGCCTTTTTGAAAAGCCTGCTGGCATTGGCACGCGCAAAGCATGGGAGAAGCGGATCGCAGATGCAGGGCTTCAGCTTCAGGGACACAAGCTCCTGAAGAAGTAAAGGGAGGCAATGCCTCCCCTATTAGTGGTCTCAAGATTTAAACCAGCCGGATAGACACCCCGCCATCTGCAGTCATTGCGCTGCCCGTTACAAAACTTGCACGATCTGACAGCAAGAACAGAGCGGCCTGCGCAATCTCTTTTGGGTTTGCCATGCGTTTGAGGGGATGAAGGTTGGAGATAAAGGCATGGCCTTCCGGGTCATCGCCTGCCATAGCTGTTTTCGTACCCCCCGGCAGCAGCGCATTCACGCGAATACCATCAGGTCCATGATCAGCCGCGAGTGACTTCACCAGCCCAACTAATCCTGCCTTGCTCGCCGCATAGGCTCCCATTCCGGGCATGCCGCTGTTTGTGTGGCCAACGAAGGATGAGGTGAAAACAATGGCGCTTTGACTGGCGTTTTTGAGCACCGGAATCTGCGCCTTGGCTGCATAGAAGGCACTTGTCAGGTTGGTGCACAGCACGCCGTTCCAATTGTCCGTATCCATCTCCGGCACAGGCTCCATGTCTCCCATGATGCCCGCATTGTTGAAAGCGCCGTGTAGCCTGCCGTAGGTGTTGAGGGCATGTTCAACCAGAGCGGCAGCATACGCCTCATCCGTGACATCTCCGGCAAGGTACGTGGCTGAGCCGCTCTGCTCAGTAATACCGCCCGCCAGTTTGGCAAGCTCAGCTTCGCGTCTGGCACCCAGTACAACATTGGCACCTTCTGAGGCGAAGAGTTCGGCAGCAGCAGCACCGATGCCGCTGCTTGCGCCTGTTACGATAATCGTCTGTCCATGTAGTTCCATCGTTCCCTCCAGTGGTTCACTGGGAGAACTATTGAGCGACACGCAGTCAAAACCCACCCGATTTGCGAGACCTCAGATCTTAAGCAAATCCGAAGTCTCGCACCGGCTGTTTAAGGCATCAGATATTGCATCTGGGAACTTAGGTTATCGACCGGCATCTCCGGCATAGAGACCGGATCATCTGACGGAAACTTGGCCAACTCCACCAGTTCCTGCACCCAGAAGCCGGTGTACTTCACAAACAGCTTCACTGTGTCAGCAAACTCTTCAGCTGAAAGCTTGTCTGCCTGAATAGCCTGTGTCAGCAGCACTTCGGAGCTGCGCAGGTTGATGGAAAGCGCTGCTGCGCCTGTTCCAATGCCGTTGTAGTTTGCCTCCAGCAAGTGCTGGTAGAGCGACTTTGGCACGCTGTTCAGATTGGCTAGTTTGCTGTTCAACCGAATGACGTTTGTTTTAAAATCCAGAACCTGAAAAAACACCTCGATCTCGCCATCGACGGTTAATGAGCAGATGTTTTCGCTGTCCAGTTTCAGGTCAGACAATCCGATTGTCTCGCCAAACTGCCGGATTACGGTTTCAACCAGTTCCATATGATGCCCCTTTTGTTTTGAAAGGCCATTTGCGTCTCCTGCTCGCAAATGGCGCAAAACCCAGCGCTTTTGAGCCTCATGCAAGGTTACAAAAGACGCTGGGTGTTGAAATACACGAGAGGGTGCCCAAGCAGTCTGCACTGCTTTTCCTCTCGTGTTATCGTGAGTTTAAAGAGTTAACTTCCCGGTGAAGGTATGCTCAAACGAGCTGTCCAACAGCTCGAGTTCACCGCGCGCGGCTGCTTCACCAGAGATGAGAATCTCACCATCTAACTGAATGGAGAGCGCGCTCGAAATGCCGCTTGCTTTCTCTTCATCAGTGTTCGCAGCATGGATTGGATTGCGCGGGTCAAACAAAACGGTGCTCCCGTTTTCATCCTTGATCCCAACGGCCAGCAGCTCCCAATCAATCGCAACTTTGAAGTCACCACTTTCCGTCTTGGTGACCGTATACTCCGCGCCACCAACCTGTTTACCAGGATTTTCAACCTGCCTCACACCGTCAGAGCCGTGCACATTCGCAAAGGCATACTCTTTAGGTGCTAATGTAAGGCGAACAACCTGACCATCATCATTCACCATCTTGGAGGACAGGTCTCGCCAACCATACTGGTGCACGACACTGGAAAGAACCTTTGTGGCCTCATCAGAACCAGTAAACTCCCGGGCAAACGCAACAGATTCAGCGACCTTTGCAGGTGCCTCATCCGGCCCTCCGGTATTGGTTGTATTGTGCGTGCGGTCACCATCTACAAAGTTGATGTTTGAACGCGGCCAATCAGCCACCGCTTTGGTGGAGACATCCACACCACCAACATTCTCAAAACTACCTTTTGTCAGATAGTTCTCGCCAGTATGCTTGAGTACTTCTCCGGGTGTCTCATTGTGATCACCCCGGAAAATCTGGACGTCGTTGCGCGTTGTGTTCACCGTGCCATCATCAGCAACCGGGAAAAGCCCTTGGGATACGCTTCGAACATCTGCAAGCGCCTGACCTTTCAGCTCGTTCTTGACCAGCTTCAAGGCAGTGGGAATTTCGCTTTTGACGTCTTCGATAAAGTTGATTTCCGCACTAAGGTCACTGACGGACATCAGGCCGGATTTCACCAGTCCTTCTGAAATATGCAGCGAACGCACTGCATGCGCAGAATGATCACGAACAAGACGTTCGCCATCCTCTTTGAAGTCGTGAAGGCGGATTGCTTCACGGTCTTGCGTTGAAAGCTGAGAGGCGGCTTCCTGCAGTTTTTCAGAAACGAACGCACGTGGGTTTTCTGGCTGCAGATTTTCAGCCACGCTGTGCAGCTGCGTAAAGCTCTGATAGGCCTCCACCAACCTACCGTCTTTCAAGCTGCCTATAATTTCAGAAGCAGTGCCCTTTGCTGTTTCCTGCTGACGCTCAATGACCGCATCGGCCCGAGCTTGTTTCCAATCGTTGTACTTGCTGGAAACACTATCAAAAAATCCGGATATTTTGCTGGTGAAATTATTCCAGCCCTCACTAATCCGCGTTCCAAGTGATTTTGAAACTGTATGACCATCCAGCTCTGCCGCCTGATGAGCTGCCGGTGCATTCACTTCAAGTGAGGCATGGTGCGTAGAAACACCGCCAACTGAAATGTCTGTCATATCTAATGCCTAAAGTTCTTCCGATGGCCGGACTCTAACCAACGGCGCTCCCTTTAGGTGTGTTGAACAAGACAGACCTCTGTTTTTAAAGTCCCTAATTTTTCAGGGTATTACTCCGCGAGCGGATAGTTGCGGATAAAGCGGTCTGTGAAGATCAGCAGGATGATGCCAGGGATGGAGGCGATCAGGGCGATACCTGCGCCAGTTGCATCCAGTGCTCCACCGGAAATTTTAGCGAAGAGCAGTGTTGGCAGGGTGATGATCTGGCCTTGACCGATGAAGAACGTCAGCAAAAACAGGTTGGTAGAGACCAGGAAGGTAAACAGGCAACCTGCGATGACACCCGGTAGGATCATGGGCAGGGTGACACGGAAGAAGATCTGCCTGCGATTGGCGCCAAGAACACGGGCATGGTCTTCCGCGTCCGTTCCATGGCCCTGATAGACAGCAGTGAGCATGCGCACCATGTAGGGAATGGTTGGGATCAGATGGACCACAATCACACCCGCATACGTACCTGCAAGACCCAGCGCAATGAAGATCATCAACAAAGCAATGCCAATGGCTGCTTCTGGCAGAAGAAGCGGCAGAGCGATCAAAAACTCCAGTTGGTTTTTGCCGCGGAAGTTGCGCTGTGCCAGCACGCGTGCAGCGGGCAGACAGATCAGCAGGCACAGCAGGGTCACTGCAATGCCGATGCCGAGTGTATTGAGGGTTGCCTCCCCAACGCGGGAGCTTGGCGAAAACACATAATCCCATGCTAATGGAAACGGCGAGCGTTCACGCTGCTCATGCCACCACACCGTTGGCAGAATATTCGGCCACGCCCAACGGAAAGCCAGTGACTGGATGATCAGTGGTGCAAATGGCGCAATGGTAAAAGTCGCCATGGTTAGCACGAGAAGGCGCTGCCAAGGGCTGATCGCCTTAAGATCGCGGAGTTTGGAGGTCTGACCAATCATCACACACGCCCCCGTGCACGTTCCCATCTGCGGTAGCCCAGTAAGTAAGCACCGAGGAAGACACCGGAAGCCAAGGCCAGAGACACAACCACAGCCATGCCTTGCAGCTGGAAGGCGTAGTTTGCATCCTGAAAGTATCGCCATGCCAGAACCGGCAGCGTATCCGGATAGCCACCGCCCAGAATAAACGGAGCTTCAAAAGCGCCGATGTTGAAGGCGAAGCAGATGAGAGAGGCGGAGACAATGCCCGGCATGATCTGCGGAAGCGTGACGCGCCAGAAGATCTGTCTGGAACTCGCTCCCAGCACCATGGCGGCCTCTATCGTATCCTCCCCTTTTCGTGCCAGAACAGCAGAGAGGGTCAGCGTCATGAATGGCACCTGCTTCCAGACATAAACGGCAATAATCCCGCAGCCCCAATGGGTTTTGAGTATCTGTACAAACTGTGAGGGATCGTCAATCAAGCCAAGCCCGGCGGAGATGCGCGAGAGCAACCCGCCATTGCCCAACATCACCAATGCCAGTGCGATGCCAACCGTATAAGGCACCATCAATGGCAGGCGAATGAGAGCTCCAAACAGGCGGGACGCTTTGAACTTTTTGGAAAGCGCAATGCTCAACGGAACGGAGAGAACGAGGCCAATCAGCGTTGCCGCGAAACCGTAGTACAGCGTCAGTCCCAGAGACACCCAGAAATCGGAGGAAAGCCAGAGGCGTTCATAATACTCAGTGGTTGGAAACTCGTTGATGCCAAACCACGGCGCATAGCCAAAGCTTTGCAGAACTCCCAGAACAACGGCGCCTCCAAACAGCCCCAGCAAAACCATAAGCAGTGGCGTGATTTCTGCAATGTCCCGCAGGTTCTGCATGAATGCAGGAGAGGCAGAGGTGTTGGAGTGAGCTGAAAGCGCCTTGGGCATCATCAATCGTTTCGTAAAGGAGCGGATGGCAGCAGCCCGCCATCCGCAAGACTATCAGTTGTTCAGTTCGCCAGAAACCTGCGCCACGATGTCAGCCAGTGGCTTATCTTCCTTGCGCTCAATCACCGCCAGCCAGGTGGCTTCGATCACATCAACAAGGCTTGCATTGGTGTCTGGTGCGATGTTGTCATCCAGCTGCTGCTGAGTGACGCCGTAGTGAGGCGGTGCGGAAGCAGCGATTTCCGCAGACTCTTCCTCGCTCAAACGCCACAGATCCAGACCAACCGGCATACCTGCTGTCTTCAGTTTGGAAGCCTGAGCTTCCGCTGAAGAGAAGTAGTTGATCGCGACCAGCGCAGCTGCCGGATGCGGGCTGTTGAGCGGTACGGCAAGATAGTTCTTGTTCTTGATCATGTTGCCAGCCGGGAAGATCATCTCTTCCGCCTGCTCTGGATAGGCACCGGTGATCAGGCCGTTATGGTTGCCGAACACACCGAACTTACAATTGAAGTGAACCTCAGAATTGAGGAACAGATTGTCCAGTTCACCAGAGTTTTCCGGGTAGCGTGGCTTGCCAGAGGCACCACCAAGCAACAGCGGTTCGATGCTCTTCAGATACTCAATGCCCGGTTCCATCAGGCGTGCCAGTTCTGCGCCGCCCAGCTCTTCGAAGCTTTTCTGGTACGGCTCAGCGCCAGTACCATCTGGGTTATGCGCATAAAGAACGGACTGCACAAAGGTGTTACCGAGGTAATGCGGTGGCTTCACATAGGTGAACTTGCCCGGGTTGGCTTCCAGATAGGTCTTTAGCTGCGCAAAGGTCGCTGGCGTATTTTCTGCCGAAACATGGGCGCGGTTGACCGAGCACACATACTGCTCACCAGACCATGGCATTTCCTGAAAACCAGTCTCTACGCCAAAGTCACGCAGGTTGAGGAGGGAACGCGGATCGTTCTCATCCCACTCAAAGTTTACGGAGTTTGGCAGGCGGTTGGCGAAAGCCCCCCAAAGTGCGTTTTGTTGCTTCAGAGAGTAAAAGTTCTCGCCGTTGACCCAGACCAAATCCACGCTGCCCTGCTCCTCACCGCGACCAGCGGCCAGTTCAGCGATCACCACGTCCACGGTGTCTTTGGTGGCTGTGATGCGAACCGGGTTGAGGCGCACACCTTCTGCGGCCAGTGCAGGTGTTGCCACCTGATCCACCCACAGGTTGATGATGTCAGAGCCACCCCAGTAATAGAAGTTGACGGTGCCTTCCTCACGGGCTTTGGCGGTCACATCTTCCCAGCCCAGATTACCTTTCAGGAACTCACTGCGGAACATGCCCGGCGCGTTCTCTGCCTGTGCAACGCCGCTCCAGCTGACAACAGCGAGCGTGCTTGCAAGAAGCATCTGTCTGGTGAGTGATTTTGTTCTTTGCATAAATTGCCCCCAACCGGTTCTTCAGCCGCTTATTGCAGCAGCCAAATTTGTTCTGGCGGTAGTGTCACAGTGACCGCATCGCCTGTTTTTCTTTTGATTGTAGATGCTTCTTCAACAGTCAGAGATCCCTCTCCCACCTGAAGCGTGTAGCGCATCATCGCACCAAGAAATTCTGCTCGTGTGATTGTGCCGGAAAACGCATTGTTTTGCGGTGCTTCGCGGCACTCTCCAATCTGAATACTCTCAAACCGCAACATAGCCTTGGAGGGCTTCATTGCACCGTGGGCTGATGCTTCACCCAGATTGAGCTGACCATACGGGCTATCGATGTGCTGTTCGGAGGTACGTGCGCACTCAAAGATATTGGAGTGCCCCATAAAACGGGCAGTCTGCTCGTTTGCAGGGCGCTGGTAAATCTCATCGGGCGCGGCGAGCTGCGCAACCTTGCCATCAAACATCACCGCAATCCGGTCCGCCAGATCCATGGCTTCGATCTGGTCGTGAGTAACGAGCAACGTTGTCATGCCGTACTCATCATGCAGATCACGGATGAACTGGCGCATTTCACTGCGCAAAAGCGTATCAAGGCTCGCCATCGGCTCATCCAGCAACAGCACATCTGGTTTGGTCACCAGCGTTCTGGCAATCGCAACGCGCTGCATCTGCCCACCAGACAGCTGAGAAGGAAACCGCTTGGCAAAGGCTGAGAGACGCACAATCTCCAGCATCTCTCCCACCTGCCGCATCTGCTCCTCAGCAGGCATACCGCGCACGGACAGCCCAAACGCCACGTTCTGCTCCACCGTCATATGCGGGAACAGGCCGAAGCGCTGGGAAACAAGGCCGACTTTTCGTTTCTGGACAGGCAGATTAGTCACATCCTGACCATTAAACCAGATGGAACCGGAGGTCGGTTGCTCCAGCCCGCAGACCATGCGCAGGCTCGTGGTTTTGCCGCAGCCTGAAGGCCCCAACAGCACCAGAAACTCGCCGCAAGCCACATCAAGATTGATGGCATCAACCGCAGGTGTTCCGGAGAACACTTTTGAGAGGTTTTTAAGCTGAACCTGCGTCACACGGCGCCTCTTCACTCATCTTGATCGGGACGTTTGCGTCCATCTGCTGTTATTATTGTTGTTTTCAAGCGGCAGTGAAACCTGCGCAATAGCGCTAACCTCTCCAATATTCCGGAGGGTGTCAGGATTCTCCTGTCAGTTGAGTGATTTGCACACTATGCCAGCGCATTGCTGACGGTACAGTAAAACCGGCGTGAGTTTGGCGTTATGATGGCTGGCTTACAGATAATCAGTGGCTCGCCCACACCCAAGGCTGTTCATTTCACGCACACCCACCGCAAGCAAGCTCACGCATCCTGCTTTGCCCGCTTATTCAAGCCTTTCTGGTTACAATGGAAATTGCTGCAGACGGCACCAAAGAGCCCACTGAAAGTGGGTTAGGCATCAGCCTTTGCAAAATTAAACCAAAATTGCTCCGCAGCATGCTTTGTCTGTGAATAGATTTTTCTAAAAGGTGCAGGAAAATTGATTTTCGCAAATGCAATATCCCCTTCGACAAAGTGCTTTCTATAAATGGCATCAATATCTTTGGATAGGACCTTCGCTCTCTCCCCTTGTTTACAATAGTCCAGAGCACTCTTTAAAAGCACACTTCTAAGCCCTTGATCCTCAATCTTAGAAAGCTGTGGTATTATGGATAAACCTAGTTCATTCAACCCTGAGTTCGCTCTGCTACTAAGATCGTTAGGCTGCAAAAGTTCACTTTCATAAAACTGATTAATGCACGCCACATACTCATTCGGCTGGTTCTCCATAGCTTCATGCGGCAAATATGTTACTGAAAGTCTCTCTAGTTGCTGCGCAACACTTTGCCAAGCAAATGAAGGCGTCACTACTTTGTTTGCAAACTCATGAAAAGTCTTTGGTGTTCCATGCCATGATAAACAGTGAAGAAAAAATGAGACCAAAAAGTCTGTGCGATTTCGAACTGTGACCAAGGTTTTCACCTCTACACCTCGGACCTCTAGTTCTTTGACAAGTTGCGAGTACCGTTTCACATTGGGATAAAATTGCTTATGAACGAAAGCCTTTCCCATAAGTCTTTCGTGAGAGATCCTATAAACATCCGTGTCTGGTTTAAAAAGCGCCTCTTGAAAGAGATCCGCTAACTCATCCGCTTTCGGCTTGATCATGCGATTTTCAAACATCTGCAAGAATGCACTTGTTTTGAAACTTGTACGATCATCAAATAAATCAGGATGTTTCGCATAAAGTTGCTTTTGCAATGCTGTGGTGCCAGTTTTATGCGCACCGATATGAATCATAACCTTTTTCATAAGCTCTGACCTTAGATCATATCTCGTAAATACTGTTACTAGATTTCAATATATTGATGTCACAGACAATGTTTTCAGCATCCGCTCAGCCTAGATACATTGGCCTGTACTGCTATTCCTAAATATTGGCCCCTTTAAAGAGAGAGGCCATGTTCGTCAGTGAGGACCAACTTCTGCAAGAAACTGCTCAAGCTGCAAGCTGCGCACCGCTGTTTGATCCCCCATGCAAACCGACATGGTCAGCGGGGCGTGGGTGCCACCTTCATAGATCAGCGCATTGGCCGAGCAGGTATCATCGCGGAACTTAATCCAGTTGCGCTGCGCACTCTTCAGGCTTGCTTTCACATTGGTACTCGCAATATCCATAATCTCAGAGTAAGCCGCGTTGAGGCGTTGATCCCACACCGCATACTCCTGCACGGCGCAGTAGATCATATGGCTGTTCTGATACTTGGTGCCAATGCACTGTTCCATCACCTCACCAAAACAGGCCATCGCCGGATAACCGCCGCCCTTTTCTGCAACGCATTTGGCAATTGTCGTGACTTGCTCTTCTGTCGGCTCATCCGCTGCCTGCACAGAAGTGCCAAGCAACAGAGCCACAGGCAAAGCCAACATGATGGTGCGTGTAAAACTCATAGAAGCCTCAAAGTAATTGTTACCGTAAAACTTGATAGGTGATCTGCTATGAGAAACTACTAACCTGATTCAGTAGAAAACGCCTAGGTAATCTCCGCACAAGCTTGGAGATATCCTTTCAACCTCACTGATCACCTCTTGAGTTTGAAACATTGCTCTTAAGGGGACCTGATCAACCAACCCCTTACATGCAGCAATCTTCCCCAAACTCAGGCAAAAGCGCGTCAGATAACGGAAATTCAGCAAAATCGTCGCCACATTACGCTTTTGTGAGAGGCTGGGGAAAACGCACCTCGTGCGCATTTTATAGCCCCGCCTCGTGATTACTTTGCCAACTAACATTAATTCAGAAAATTCAATAGGTTGGACTTATTTGAAGGAATTGGTTGCCCAATAGCAAAGTGATCACGAAAGACTTCAAAAAACGCACTTATTGCGTAAATTTCTCGCCATAATTGAGCTTAACATATTGAGTTATCGACATAACTGTCTTAAGTTATTTATCAAATCATTGAGGTGGCTAATTTTAGTTGCCGGATCGATTTCAAGAATCCGCAAGAGCTCCCAAGGCGCGCGATGCGATCACTTGCTTTCCCTCTCGTCATTTCGGGGGAAGCGAGGGATCTCGCATATTCTGATAGTCCGACAACATCTGCTTAAAGACCTTTGCCGCACACCACGACAACTGCGTTTAAGTGAGCCTCCTATTAATAACCGCGAGAGCTGAATCCGGAGGCTGTGATGAGCAGTTTTGAAATACTTCTACACCTTGCTGCAGGTATTTCCCTATTGTTTTGGGCAACCAGAATGATCCGGACTGGCGTTGAGCGCGCGGTAGGCCAGAAGTTTCAGGGCTGGATGCAACAGGCCTCCAAGAACCGTTACACCAGCTTCACCACCGGCTTTCTGGTTTCCATCATTTTGCAAAGTGCGACGGCAACGGCCATTCTTGCCCGCGGGTTCATCAGCAAAGGCTCCATCACACTGGCCGCAGGCCTCGCCATCATGCTGGGGGCGGATTTGGGCTCCACGATGGTCGTGCAGGTGCTTTCCCTTGACCTGAGCTGGCTGCTGCCGGTCTGTCTCGTTGTGGGTGGCGCTCTGTTCTCCCGCGGCAGTACGCGCACCATGCGCCAAACGGGCCGTATCATCATCGGTGTGGGCCAGATGTTGATCGCACTGTCCTTCATCAGCATGGCTTCTGAGCCTTTGCGCGAAAGCGGCTCTTTGCCAGTCATCCTGAACCTGCTGATTGGTGATCCGTTTGTGGCGATCATCACCGCCGCTGCCCTCACCTGGCTGCTGCACTCTTCTGTTGCTGTTGTGCTGATGATCATGACACTGGCAAGCACCGGCGTTCTGCCAATGGAGGGCGCGCTGCTCTTCATTCTGGGCGCAAACATCGGCTCCAGCATTATTCCACTGGTGTTGACCATGAGCGATAGTGCTGAAGTGCGCCGTGTCCCGCTTGGCAACATGATCTTCCGTGTGGCTGGTGTTCTGATCACCCTGCTTCTTATGCGCTTTGATGTGCTCACTCTCGATATGCTGGGTGATGACCCTGCCCGCGCCATCGCCAACTTCCACAGTGGTTTCAACCTAGGTGTTGTCCTGCTCGGTATTCCAACAATCGGTCTTGTGGCCGGCCTGACCAAGCTCATCATTTCCGACAGTGCTGGCCAATCAGAGGAAGATGCCGTCATGGAACGGCTCAGCCTGCTGGACCGTAAACTGCTGGAAACCCCTGACCTTGCCTTCAATGCAGCCACCCGCGAAATGCTGCATATGAGTGAGAAGGTGGAAGCCATGCTACGCGGCGTGATGGTGGTATTCCGAGGGGATGATGCGCAAACAGCCAAGCGGCTGATGAAGATGGATGATGAGATCGATGATCTGCACCGTTCCATCAAAGAATACCTGACGGATGTGACCACCCAGTCCATGAGCGATGAAGATTATCAAAAGTACACTGAGCTCATGAACTACTGCGTCTGTCTGGAACAGATGGGCGATGTCATTCAGCGTAACCTGCTGGTGCTGGCTGAGAAGATTTCTGGCCTGAACAAGGAGTTCTCTCAGGAGGGCTGGAAGGAAATTAAGGACCTGCACGCAGCCGTGTTGCAGAACCTGCAGATCTCCCTGCGCGTGCTCATCACCCGCGATCCGGATCTGGCACGGGATCTTGTTTCCCGCAAAGTGCTGGTGCGTGAGCTGGAGTACAAGAGCCGCGAAGCACACCTGCGCCGTCTGAGCCAGAACCGCAAATCCAGCCGGACCACCAGTTCCATCCATCTGGAAACCATCAGCGATCTGAAGTACCTGAACGCGCTGTTGACCACCGTGGCCTACCCGATTGTTGAGGGCGAAGGTGAGCTGCTGCGCAGCCGGTTGGCCAACGAACCGCAAAAAAGTCAAAGTGACATGCTACCCGCTGCCACCTGAACGCCTCTCCTAACTTTGAGGGAGGCACGGCCTGAATCAGATTGATAATCTGATTTGAAACGCAAGCCAGTGTTTCCCCCGAAGGTCAGGAGCAGCAAGCCATGTTTGACAAGGACTATGATGTAACCTTTTCACTCAAACGGCTTTGGATACTTCTCGGCGTAGGTATGGTCCTCGCCTTTGGTGTCCTTCTCTTTTTTGGCGCTGAAATCTATCGCATGAAACCACCTATTCCCAATATGGTGGTCTCAGACAGCGGCGATGTGATCTACACGAAAGATGACATCGAAGAAGGCCAGAACGTCTGGCAATCTCTTGGCGGTATGCAGCAAGGCAGCATCTGGGGGCATGGCAGCTACGTGGCGCCAGACTGGTCCACGGACTGGCTGCACAGAGAAGCGCTGGCACTGCGGGATGTATTTCACCGGGCACGGGTCGGTACAGGCTACACCCCTCCAAGTGATGAGCAAAAAGCTTTCCTTCAGGTTCTCATTGAAGAGGAGATGCGGCGCAACCGCTACAATCCGGCCAATGAGACCATCACCATTTCAGATGATCGGGCCACGGCCGTCAAACAGGTGGAAGATCATTTCACACGACTGTTTGCTTCCTACGACAACATCGACGGGCAAAACCTTCGCGATGATTATGCCTTTCCTCCCAACATTCTGATCACTCCCGAACAAGCTCAAAAACTCTCCGCATTCTTCTTCTGGACCTCCTGGAGTTCAGTGACCAACCGTCCAGATGACACCATCACCTACACCAGCAACTGGCCCCATGAACCACTGGTTGGCAATCAGCCAAGCGGTGCTGCGTTCATTTGGACCATCATTAGTATTCTCCTGCTGCTCGGCTGTGCTGGTGCGCTGTGCTTCTACTACGTCCGCCAATACGATCTGTGGCGTGAGCGGATCATTCCGGAAGGCGGCGCCGCGGCGAAAAACCCTCTAGCGAATGTGAAGATAACCCCTTCCATGCGGGCAACAGCCAAATACTTCTGGGTGGTTGTGGGCCTCATGATTGCGCAGGTCGCGCTTGGCATCCTCACGGCGCACTATGCTGTTGAAGGTCAGGATCTTTATGGCATTCCGCTGGCCGAAATCATTCCTTACTCCATCTCCCGCACCTGGCACACGCAGCTCGCTGTGTTCTGGATCGCGACAGCATGGCTGGGAACTGGTCTGTTCATGGCCCCATTGCTTTCCGGCAAGGATCCCGCCTATCAGACACTCGGCGTCAACTTCCTCTGGATCTGTCTGATCATCATCGTGGTGGGCTCGTTTGCGGGGGAGTGGCTTGGGGTGAACCAGTTCTTCTCCCGCACCATGAACTTCTGGTTCGGTCATCAGGGCTATGAGTATGTTGATCTGGGCCGTTTCTGGCAGATCTTCCTCTTCATCGGTCTACTGCTTTGGCTGGTGCTGGTGCTGCGTGCGCTTTATCCGGCCCTCAAAGGCGGCCACAACCGCAGTCTCATTGCCTTGACATTGCTCTCTGCCACCGCAATCGGCCTGCTCTACGGTGCCGGTCTGTTCTGGGGGCAGAACACGCATATCAGCGTTATGGAATACTGGCGCTGGTGGGTGGTGCATTTGTGGGTTGAGGGCGTCTTTGAGGTGTTCGCGACAGCCATTATCGCGCTCATCTTCGTCAACCTCAAACTGCTCCGGGCATCCACCGCAGCGGTTGCGGTGATCTTCGCCACCATCATCTTCATGTCCGGCGGCGTGCTGGGCACGTTCCACCACCTTTACTGGAGCGGCACACCGATTGGCGTGCTGGCACTGGGGGCTGTGTTCTCAGCGCTGGAAGTTGTGCCATTGCTGGTGATTGGCTTTGAGGCTTATCAGACCCACAAACTGGAGCAGAACACCAAGTGGATCGAGCACTACAAATGGCCGCTCAACTTCTTCGCTTCTGTTCTGTTCTGGAACCTCGTTGGTGCCGGTTTGCTCGGTTTCTTCATCAACCCGCCACTGGCACTCTATTACATGCAGGGCCTCAACTCCACACCGGCGCACGGTCACGCGGCCATGTTCGGGGTTTATGGCTTACTGGGCATCGGCTTGATGCTGTTCTGCCTGCGCTCGCTCATTCCGGACAATCGCTGGAGTGACAAGTGGCTGCAGCAGGCATTCTGGGGTCTCAACATCGGTCTGGCCATGATGCTGGCGCTCTCTCTGATCCCGCAGGGCATCTATCAGGCTTACATCAGCTTTACTGAGAGCTACTGGCTTGCCCGTGCACCGGAGACAATCCACGGCCCGGTAATGACCGCTTTGGTCTGGGCCCGCGTGCCAGGAGATCTGGTCTTTGGCTGGGGCATCTTCGCCATCGTCATGTTCATGTATCGTGCTTACTTTGGGGAACCAATAAACGAGAAAGAACAGGCGGCGAAGGCCTGATTGTGGGCTCTTGTAGCCTGCAGACAAGCAACTCTTGAGCCTCGCCCGCTTAGCCGGCGAGGCTCAAAAACGTAGCGGCACAAGCCATTTGTGGCACCCCGGCAACACATGCATTCATTCTGTGTATAGCCATGTGCATAGCATAAAAGTGTCTCTACAACCTTTGATAGCTATATATACTGATTTCGATTTTTAGTTTTATTTCCGTAAGGTACATTTTCTAATTGCTTAGATTTCCGCTGTTTCATCATGAACTGACGCGGGTTCTGCGCATTTCAGGTCCATTGATGCTGGCTATGTCTGGCCGGACTCTGATGATGATTGTAGATCGACTGTGTCTCGCCGCCTATTCAGAACAGACGCTCACGGCTTCCGGCCCCGCTGTCTTCATGGGCATGTCCGCAATCTCTTTCTTCTCTGGTGTCACGCAGATTGGCCGCTCGGTTATTGCTGAAGCTTATGCACGTAGCGGGATTGAAGCGGCCCACAAAATGGGAGGCAGACTGTTTGCTGTCGCCATCCTGTGCGTGTTGGGCCTCATTCTCACATTGCCGCTGCTGATGAACATCTCCCAGCTTAGCGGCAGGCCAGAAGAAGTGGTTGCGCTGGAAAATGTCTACCTCAGCTGGGCCATGCTGTTTGGCTCCATCATGATTTTGGATAGCGCTGCCAGCTGTTACTTCGGCGCCATCGGCAACACCCGCCTCATCTTCAAGGCCAGCCTTGCCGGGCAGTTGGTCGCCATGCCCATGACCTATCTGCTGGTGTTTGGTGCCTACGGCTTCCCTGAGTTGGGGATGGCCGGCTCTGCCATTGGCACAGTCCTCGGCTCTCTGGCGGTGCTAATTGTCTATCTCCGCAAAACACCCCGCGCCTTGCGGGTTGCGGCCTGGAAAGAAGCCCGGGCCTTGCTCAGCAAATCTCGGCGAGCGCTTGATGTCCTCGCCTTGTTCAAGCGTGGCATGCCCCTTGGCGCCCATGACAGCACAGACGAGATCGGCAATACGGCGATCATCTGGGCCGTCGCCATTGTGGGCACAACAGCGCTGGCTGCCAACAACTTCAACGTCATCCTCAATTACATCGGCATCGTGCCTGTGGTTGGTATTGCCAATGGGGCGACGATCCTGTCCTCTCAGGCTATTGGCCGCAATCAGTATGATCGCATTCCCAAGATCATCAGCGCATCATTGTTTGTCGCATTCTCGTATGTGGCGATTGTCACGGTGATTTTGCAAAGCTTTGACCGGGAGATCACCTCGCTGTTCTCTCTTGGCATTTACGGGCAGGATATCTTCGAGCTCTCCGTCTCCGTCACTTCGCACATCTGGTACTACGCGGTTGCGTTTGCTGTGTCTTTCATCGCCAGTGGCATGTTGCAGAGCTTTCACCAGAACACGTTTGTCTTCAAAACCCGCATCCTCACCATGTGGTTCGGCAGCGTTCCTGCCTCCTACCTGATCGCCTACAACTGGGGCATCGAGGAAGGCGCGCTTCAGCTCATCTGGATCTCTCTGAGCACCTTTGAGCTCGCCCTCGGCCTGCTGTTCACCGCCAAGATCTTCTCGTGCCTAAGAGACCGCAATGTCCCCGGAGAACTATGGGAAACACCAATTAAGAGAACAGAAGTCACTTAATCCACAGCTTAATATTAGCTTTATCTAATTTATCGAGCTGTCCCTCTGGAAATTCTGGATCAACCGGTTCTACGCTAACCGGAGCATGAGCAATTGCGCCTGTGCCTCCTCAGCTCAACCTCCCAATTTCCAAAGAGTGCATCATGTTTTCTCAAAGCAGTTACCACCGAATATTCAGGTTCTTTTGCATCTATGATGTTCTGGCATTGGCACCTTTTGCCATCCCCTTCCTCAATAGCGCCCACATAGAAACGTTGAGCAGCCTCAACATAGCGCTGGGAGGTCAGGCATGGCCTGTTTTCCCACCAGTTCAACTGTTGTTCGGGCAGATGCTCGGTGTATTGGGAACGGGATGGGCGATCTGGCGTTGGCGCAACTTTTCAGTCTCCATCGGCAGATATGAAGGCATATTGCGGCTCTTCTTCGCCGCCTCCATGCTTTGGGCCTATGCCCTCTCCCCTCACCCACTCCTGCTGGTGTTTGCCGTGATTGATATTGTCGGAGGAGTTCTGCATCTGGCCTCACCGCAAAGGCAGCAGATCAGTCAACGAGCAGCCTAACAGTCAAGCTACTGGATGAGCGTCTCAACGTAATCCGCCACATCTCTGGCGTCTACGGTGGCTTCGCGTACAAGCCAGTCGAAGTGGTCGGTCAGGGAGCTGACACGCTCCGCTTCGCGAAAAGCTAGGTAATACTGGCCTACATAGATCACCGCCAGATTGGGGCCGAAGATGGTGATGGGGGCGCTGAACACCTTGTGCGCATCAAACAAGAACAAGCGGAGCCGCGGGAACATCTGGCGGCAGGTGTCCGCAACAAACTGTAGTTGCTCTCGGCGGGTGTCTTCATCCAGATGCGCATAGTAGCCAATGCCTTGAGCGCAGGCCTGTATCTCATGCAGCGGTATGGAGATTTCGTAGTCTGACTGGCGCGAGCGCAGCCAGTCCAGCTGGCCGCGGATGGAGCCCACCACTTCTTCCGCATCCAACCCGCGAAACGAGGCGTACTCCCAGGCCAGCATTCTGTCTGTTTTTAAGATGTCCGGCAGGGTGGCGGGCACGTGGCGCACCTTCAGACCGGTTGCTTCCTTATGCCAGTTGAGGATCTGCTCGTCGACCGAAGAGCGTTCTGCCGGGCTCATGGCCATGGCTGCCGCGATGATATCACCGGGACGCTCCGGTCTGTTGGTCAACCCTAGCAACCAGTCGGCACTCACGCCGAGGGACGCTGCAAGGTCTGCCAGCAACTGGCTGTTCGGCAGGCGTGGGATTTCGTTGTTCAGCAACTGGCCGATGGTGGAGCGATCCACACCGGCATTTCGGGCCAGCTGGCTGCGTGTCACATCTGCCTGTGCCATGGCTTCAGTCAGACGGTTTTTAAACAAAACAGCCCTGTCACGCTTGTCCATCAAAGTCACCATTGCAGAATATAATCACCAAAATGAATTTATTGCAGCTCAAATACCAAATGTCCAATCCGCATTTTTTCCGGTAGCAACGAAGACAAGACTTACATTCTTACCCGGATTTCGCAGATGGATTCAGCCTCACGCATTTTTACAAAATCAGTTACCTGGCAGGTCATGGGCCTCGTCTCTATGACGTTGATCGGCTTTGTGTTTACCGGCTCTGTCACCGTGGGCGGAGGCATTGCAATTGTCAGCTCCATCCTCGGCTTTATCTTCTATTTCCTGCATGAGCTGGTCTGGTCTAACATCAAATGGGGTCGCAAAATCGCTGTCCCGGAAGCTCAGCAGGAGAGCCAGAGCTAACCTTCAGGAGTGCTATTGAACCGCTCCTTCTTCTTTCAGTTTCTCAAAGACATTTTGGTATTCAGCAAAGGCAAGACCGGGCAGTCTGATCGCTTCTTCAAACGCCACCCATCGCACCTCAGAGTGCTCATCGCCCAGATTCTCAGGCGTGCCCTGCCACTGGTCGACCGTGAACATATGAAACGTGATTGAGCCCTCACCGCTTGGGGCCGGAGCTGTAAACTCAAAGATCTTCGCAAACCGCTGCGCCTTAACGCCAATTTCCTCGCCAAGCTCTCTGATAAGAGCCTGCTCCAGCGTTTCTCCATCTTCAACGTGCCCACCCACAAAGCTCCAGAGGCCGGGATAGTTTTTTCGCGATGCAGAGCGCAGGCCCATGAGAACACGCCCGTTTTGCACCAGCAGGCCATTCACAATATCAGTCATCTTGGTTCTTCCCCCCACATCGAATCTAAGCCCGAAAGCGCCATCATAAAGAGGCGCTTTCGGATTGTTGAGATCAGACTTCCTTAAACCGCTCCCCTTTGAAGCACCGCACCGGATTGCCTCGTTCCAGTTGGTGGTGGAGCAAGCGTTCAGATTTTCGCAGGCGCGCACCTTCTTCCGCAGAAAGACCTGCGAGCTTTTCCTGCAAACGCTGCACGGCGATCTGCTTGTTGCGGTGTTGGGAGCGTTCGTCGCGCGCCACAACAGAAAGGCCTGTGGGCACATGAGTAACCCGTACCGCACTTTCGGTCTTGTTCTGGTGTTGTCCGCCCGGACCACCAGCCCGCAGAGTTTCAAAGCGCAGATCTTCTGCGTTGAACTCTCCGGCTTCTGTTGCAGATACTGGCAGCTCATAGACGCCGATGAACCAGTTCTGCCGTTTATGGTTGGGGCGGAAGGGGCTCTGGCAAGTCCACTTGATCGTGCCGCACCATGCCCTGGCAAAAGCCTTGGCCCCCTCACCTGCAAGTGTCACTTCAGCAGACGCAACATTTGCGGAAAGGTCAGCACGTTCCGGATCACTGGCAAAGGAGAGCCCAAGCTTTTTTGCTGTTTTCTCCATAGTTGCAACGCTGTGGCAAAGGGCGAGCCTGCATTCCGCAGGCCCGTCTCCGGATGACAACAGCAGACGAACGGACGTCTTCTCCGTCATCGCTTGCTCCTCCGCTCTTCTGCCCCACGAGCGGTTTTGAACGTGACGACCGGTGTCATCACCCCAACACACGTGGCCAGCTCTGCCTCAGCCAGCTGCGCAAGAACATCCTCGGAGTTCTTGTAGGCTTGTGGTGCTTCTTCCACGAGGAGCTGTTTGTCCTCACAGACCACGCGGCCTCCGTAAGAGGTACGTGACAAAGCATTGCGAACGGATTTCTGCTTGGCAATCCGGCCATGCATGGAGGCACGGTCGTATTTGCGGCCCGCTCCATGTGCCAGAGATGCCAATGCCTCCGGTTTGGTGCCGGTTGGCTTCAACAGAAAGCTCTTTGCATCGCGAGAGCCTGCCAGCGGAACAAAGTCCACGTCCGCTTTCGCAGCCCCTTTGCGGTGCAGGAAGCCATCGCCATACCGCTCAATGAGGTTATGACTGCTGTCGACCACCAGCTCCACATCACAGCGCAGAGCAGCGGCTGCCCGTTGTGCAATGATCTGCCGGTTCAGGCTTGCCCATCGCACAGCCAGATCATGCAGTTTGAGGTAAGCCGCAGTGCGCTCATCCTCTTCTGCTAGCCCATCCGATCCAACCTCTGCATAGTCCGCAAAGATGCTGGCTCCGAAGGAGCGGGAGCCGGAATGGACGAAAAGCAGCACATCACCTTTGGCAAAACCAGCCTTGGCAGCAAGCTCTACATCCGGCGTTTCCGCCAGAACCTGCACTTCGCAGAAGTGGTTGCCGCTACCTATGGTGCCGATGGCTGTGACTGCAAGATCATCCGGCAAGTCAGCACTGCGCAGACGCGCCTGCCCCTCAGCCGGATCGGTGTAGTCCTGCAACGCACGCAAGCGGTCTGCCAGCTTTTGCGGCTTCAGCTTGTGAGCGCTTAGAGAGGTGCGGAATACGGTCATCCCGCAGCCGATGTCATTGCCGATCATATGCGGGTGCACCCTGTCAGACAGGATGGCAACACCCACAGGACCGGGATGAAGATCAGGAAACGCTGCAATCTGGCGAACCGCCTCAAGCTGCGCAAGTTTGTTGAGTTGGACTTCTGCATCCCCAAGGATCCAGGCAGAAGTCCCGTAAAATCGATGGATTGGCGCAGGCGCAACTGTAGCGCTGCCCGCACAATCCAAGCGTAAATTGCCCATGAAAATGGCCTATAGTTCTTGAGAGTGTTTCCGAGCGTTGGCTCGAAAGAAGATCCTACAGGCCGCTAGCGCTGGCTCTGAGAAGGATCAGTGCCCTTTGAAGGGCGAAACACGGAAAGACATGGTTCGCTCCATACTGTGCTGCGCACCTATTGCTGCAGCTGAGGGCTGGGGAAATATCAGAGCCTCCTCGGTCGGTCAACATCGCTCTGGTTGTGAAACCTGAAGGTGTGGCTGGACAAACACATACAGCCCGCTAGGTTGGGTGCGCGAATGGGGAGAACATCATGCGGGTTTTGGTTGTCGGTGGAACTGGGTTTTTGGGCGGTGCACTAACAGAGACACTTACCAGCGCAGGACATGAAGTGTCCGTTCTGGTGCGCGGCAACACCAACCGCTCGCTGCCAAATGCCGTGAAGGCTATCACAGCGGACCGGCATGGTGATCTGAGCACCTTGCAGGAGCAACAGTTCGACTGGGCTTTTGATACCTGCGCCTTTGAACCGGATGCGGTACGCCATCTGCTTGAAGCACTCGGAGATACCCTGCAGCGCTATGTGTTTATCTCCTCCATCTCCGCCTATGGAACCTTCACCAAGCCTTTGCTGAATGAACAGGATGCGGTGCCGCTTCCAACCGAAGAAGATCTTGCGCTCGCCCGCAATCTGGAACCGAAGGAGCGCAGCTCGGCACATTCCTACGGCGCCTCCTATGGCCGCCTCAAGCACGCCTGTGAGCTTGAGGCAGAGGACATGCTTGGAGATCGAGTGACGTCTCTGCGTGTAGGCCTGCTGGTCGGTGCAGGAGATTATTCGGATCGGTTGACCTGGTGGGTTAGGCGGATTGACCAGGCCACAGCTGACACGCCAGAGGTGCCAGCCCCTGCTCCGACTTCCCGAGATGTGCAGATGATTGATGTACAGGATGTGGCGGAGTTTGCTCTGGCCTGCGCAGAGGAACAACGCGGCGGCGTCTGGAATGTAACCAGCGCGCCCATGCGACTGGGCGATATGCTTCAGCAGATCATTTCAGTCTCCGGCTCCCCTGCTCGCCTGAAGTGGGTGGACGAGGAATACATTCTGGAAGCTGGCATTCAGCCTTGGACGGATCTTCCCGTCATGATCCCCTCCGCCTCCGACTACACACACTTCATGAACGTGGACACCGCCCGCGCAGAGGCCGCAGGCTTAACCTGTCGGCCACTTTCCGAAACGCTTGAGCCGCTGCTTGAGTGGGATCGGACACGGCGGGATGTTCCGTTAAAATGTGGCCTGTCAGCTGAGCAGGAAGCAGCTCTGTTAGAAGAGCGCTTTCAGGCAGAAGTTTGATGGACGGGTCGACTACCGCGTCCCCACAAACGGCGCAGTTTTGAACCAGCGCTCATCCAGAACCACCCGCAGCATGAATGCACTCAGCTGACTGACATCCACACGGAAACCTTGCGTCTCCGTCTCACTGGTTTGCAGCTGGCCTTTCACATTGGTGGCGATCAACGGCGGGCGGATGGAGGTCCAGTTGAGGTCGGACTCTGACAGCACGCGCAGCTCCGCTTCTTTGGACGGGATCACTACTGGCACGATCACGCTGAGAATGGACCGCATCAGTTTACGGCTGAGAGTGAGCGGCTCTTCTCTGTATCGCGTGCCCGCGCTTGCCAGATGGATCACACGGGTTATGCCAGCCTCTTGCATCGCTGCCACAAGCTGCTGCATGGCTTTTTCAAAGTCCGCAGGTTTCAGCGGTGAACGCCGTGTTTCCGGTGGGCCAATGGTGGTGAGCACGGCATCGACGCCGTCAACTAACTCACGCACACTTGCAGCATTGAAATAATCACCAAAGATCACCTCAACACCCTCCGGCACCTGCTCAGCAGAGCGAGCGCTGCGGGCGAGGACTCGCACGTCATGGCCCTGTGCCAGCGCGGCTTTGCACAGCTCCCGGCCCACAAAGCCGGAAGCACCCAGTATTCCCAGTTTCATGAAGCCACCCCTAAGCCTTAGCGGAGGCGCCAAGCGCTTTGCGGTACATAGGGACCAGCATGGTCTTCGCCTTAGCCATGCGGGCAAACCAGTTTGCCTTTACAGTGCCAACCGGCGGAATATCCGCAACACCGCCCTCGCTGCCAAGGGTGACCAGCATCATGGTGTCGTTGGTTTTCGGCTTGTAGCTCTTCAGCCTCGCCTGTGGGTTCTTGAGCAATTGCTGCACGTTGTGAGCCACAGTCTTCACATGTCCGCGCACATAAAGCGCCTTCTTCACCTCATCGATCCCGGCGATATCACCAAGAGCGAACACGTTGTTCTTGCCCTTCATCTGGAACGTCTCTTCAACGGCGATGTAACCACGAGCGTCCAACAGATGAGCCAGATCCTGCTGCATGTAGTCCGTGTTGGGTTTGCCACCGATGCACCAGATGATCAGGTCATACTCCACCACAGCCCCGCTGGAGAGCTTGGCCTGCCCGGCCTCTGCTTTTTGGGAGGAAGATGGCTCCGGTGAAAGCACCCGCTCGCCGAGCATGAACTTGACACCGCGCTGTTGCAGCACCTTCACCGCATGATTGGCCGTTTTGCGGGAGGTTCCCTTCAACACCTCACTACTGCATTCCACCAGAGTGATGGATTTGCCCGGAAAGCTCTCGCTGATTTCACCGGCCAGTTCAATCCCGACCGGGCCACCGCCAACCAGCAGGATCTTCTGAGCAGCCTCAATTGCGCCGTGGGTTGATTTGAACGCCGCATGCCGCTCTTTCGTGGAGCCTTCGATCGGACGGATCAGGTCAGAGGGATAACGACTGCCAGTGGCAAGAATGGAGATATCTGCCTTAATGGCGCGTTCAGACCCATCAGCTGCCACCACATGTCCGGTCTCTCCTGTGAAGCGCTCCAGTTTGCCGTGAATGAAATCCACGCCCGTTAGAAAGGAGTGAAACGGGATGACGGCCTGATGGGCATAGTCTGACTGCACGGCCACCCGTGGCATCGCCATGGGCACCTCAAAATAATCAAGCGGGCTCACAAGCTGCACGTTCGCGTGTTTTGCAAGCTGCGTGGCAAGGACCGCACCGGCAACACCACCACCATAAATCACAACTGACTTGGACATATCTTCACTCCGTTCTGTTGCGCCTTATATACTGCAATCATTTAATAGTTCAATATTATAAATATTACTTTTTTAAAGCAAACCTGCTAAAACGCCACGTGCAGACGTGAGGAAGCGAGCAAAATGAACGACTTACCAGCCAGCATGCTTGTGCTTTTCCAGTTTCAGGAAATTCTGGGCCGCATTCACAAATCCTACTCTGAGTATGCTGATAAGCTCACCCCCACAGAAACCAATATGCTACTGCACTTGGGCACGCCCGTGCGCATGGGAAAGCTGGCAGACCTACTGTTCTGCCTGCCCTCCAACGTGACTGTCTTGGTCGATAAGTTCGAGAAACTCGGGCTTTTGCAGCGCCAACGCTCGGAAGAAGACCGCCGCGCCATTGAGGTCGCGCTGACGGACAAAGGTCAGGAGCTGCGCACCCAAACAATCGCGCACATCTCACAGGTGATCGAAGAGCAATCCGGCCTTGATCAGGGAGACTTCGAGAAAATTCTGGAGGTGCTAAAGCAAAAGTCGATTATTGCCGGTTCCTGCGGGGCTTGCCCATCCGCTGACGGTTAGGAGTTACTCTGCCGTCTTGGCAACAAACACTTTTCAACTTAACCTATGCATATGACTGAGTATTTTGAACTTCTTGCTGTAGGCGACCGTGATGCGATTTTACTGACAGCCGCCGGATACTTCGCACTGATGGGCGTGTACTCGTTGATTTACATGTACCGAATAAGCAAATGGCCAAGTGTCATCGGTAAACTGCATGAAGAATCGGTCCATGGCTGGGGTGGTGGTTCAGATGATGGAACCAACTACAGAGCGAAGGTGCTTTACAGCTACTCTGTTGATGGTGTGCCCTATGAAAGCGATAGGATTAACGTATGGCACGTCCAAGTATCCTAT
Organism: Microbulbifer sp. MKSA007; assembly: GCA_032615215.1. Lineage (NCBI taxonomy): Bacteria > Pseudomonadati > Pseudomonadota > Gammaproteobacteria > Cellvibrionales > Microbulbiferaceae > Microbulbifer > Microbulbifer sp. MKSA007. The sequence continues at coordinate 179,147 of CP128431.1, forward strand.
AATCTGCGCGCACTGTTGAAATGGCAACTCCGCTACATAGATCACCACGACAACTTAGGGGTAACAGTATTCTACCATCCCCGTAAGCCGCATAAGGCTTACCTGGTTGCTCCTGGCTGGAAGCAAATGGCACTGGTATTCATCCTGAATTTTGGTAGTGCAGCGCTTATCCTTTCGGCGTTGTAGAGCATCTGTCAGTTTGTCTCTTTTCCAGCTTAGGCTTTTAAAGTCCCTCAGCGACACAGCCTCAAAACATATGCATCTACCGCTAGCACTGGACACCTCCGTCAATGTGTTCCAAACTGTTACACATTCCTAAGCCACACATTCCCCCGTGGCAATTGCACCCTGTTCGTGGAGTGCACCGATAATCCTCAGTCCTGCCGTAACTTTTCAGAGCCTTGCAGCATGTTAAAATTTGACCATATCACGGTGATTGCGCCGACCTTAAGGGATGGCGTCAAGCACGTTGAAGACTGCCTAGGTCTTCAGGTTCCTTTTGGTGTTTGTCATGATTACATGGGAACACATAATCATCGCCTCCAGCTCGGTGGAACGCTTTATCTTGAAGTTGTTGCACTTGATCCAAACTGCACTGCTCCCAATCGTGCACGATGGTTTGGTCTGGATGATCAGAAGACCGTCAAAGCCGAGTGGAACGCTGGCCGGCGTTTAAGAGGCTGGGTTGCTGGCGTGGAATCCATCGATCCAGTCCTCACCAAACACCCTAACATTTTTGGAGAGCATGTTCCTCTGCCTCAGGGCGATCCTGAGTTTGCCTTTTCCATTGCCAAGGATGGAAGCCTGCCGCTGGAGGGCGCTGCGCCTTCTTTGATTGACCGCTATGGCGTGCCTGAAAACCCCTCAGACATTCCGGATCTGGGCGCGCGGCTTGAGACGTTTACTCTGGAGCATCCTGAACCTGAAACCATAAAGGCGCTCTATGGCGACCTCGCGATTAACTTTCCAATCGAAGTTATTTATGGCCCCAAAATCAAATACACAGCCAAGATCCGCACACCTAAAGGGTTGAGGGAGTTAACGTGAGCAGAACTCCTTCAGCTGCCTTCAAGAATTACCCCAGAAAATACTTTTACCAACTGATCAAAAAACTTAGTTTTGAAGTTTTCTTCGCGCTTGATAAATATTTTCACTCTAATACTTTTGCGAAAATCTAGTAAAATTTGCTCTGACCTACTTGCGCAATACATATTTTCAGGTTAGTTAGCCGACTTTAGCAGAACAATCTCATCAGGCTGTATTCAGCCTCACAGTGCATGTAGTGCAACTACCGGCAAACGGTAATGTCATCACTACTTCTTGCTGTGGGCGCTGTTTTTGCACGCGCATACTTGCGCCCTGCTAAGATTTACTGTCTCAGAAAATTAGATATACATCAGGATCTAGAACATGGCGCAAACCCAAGTTATGGATGAGACTTCGCGCGGCCAATCCCGCCTCATGGAGCCAGCCATCCTTCCCGTCTGGCTTAATCAACGTGCCATCTCCAATCGCGGTTACATTGGACTTTGGATCTCGATGGCGGTGATCATCGCAACCTTCCAGCTGGGTGCTGGCGGTGTGGCGGGTCTCCCTCTTCCAATCGTTATTGCAACAATCTTTTTCGCCAACCTGCTGCTTGGCATCGTCATGGCGATGACAGCAGACATCGGCACCGAGCACGGCATTTCCTTCGCTGTTTACCTGCGCGCGCCGTTTGGCACCGTGGGCACACACATTCCATCCATCACCCGCGGCATCGTGGCAGCCATCTGGTTCGGCATTCAAACCTACCTTGGCGCGCTGGCGCTGAACGGCATCTTCTCCTACCTCACCGGTTTTGATAACTGGGTGGTCTGGTACATCGGCTTTGCTGTGCTGCAGGTGATCAACACCGCCATGGGCATCCGCGCTGTTGAGCGTCTTGCGAAAATCGCAGCTCCGGCAATCATGGCGATCTCCGTCTGGATGTACTTCACCCTTGATGGTCTGGCCACAGCAAGCGGAAAAGACATCTGGTCCTTTGCAGGCGACGCAGAAATCTCCATCGTGGCTTTGTTTGTTGCCAACATGGCCTTCTGGTCTTCTCTGGCAGTCGACATTCCAAATATCACCCGCTTCCTGAAAGTTGAAGCTGGCACCAAGAGCTTCTTTAAGCGCAATAAGAACGTATTCCTCGCTCAGTTCATCGCCCTGCCAGTGGTGCAGAGCTGGATCGCGCTGATCGGTGCTGTCTCCTTCATCGCAGCAGGTGACTGGAACCCGATCACAGTTATTCAGGGTCAGGGCACCGGCATCACTCTGGTGGTTCTGCTGGTCATGGTCGTGCTGGCACAGTGGTCTACCAACACCAGTGCAAACCTGATCCCAGCAGCGCTGACCTTCGTGAACGCAGGCGCTCCATGGATCACCTACGCCATGGGTCTGGTTCTGGCAGCAATCGTCGGTACGCTGGCAATGCCATGGCTAATCCTTGATCACCTCTTCACATATCTCGGCCTTTACGGCGCCATGCTCGCCTCTCTGGGTGGCATCATGATCTGCGATTACTTTGTAATCCGCAAACGCCGCCTGAATGTGCCAGAGCTTTATGAGGAAGAAGGCCAGTTCAAATACATTGCAGGCTGCAATCCGGCTGGCCTGATTGCCTGGGCCGTGGGTGGTGCACTGGCGATCTACGCCATCGACCTTTCCTACTTCGTTGGCTTCTTCACCGCCTTTGCGCTCTACTGGGTGCTGATGAAGGCCTGGATCCTGCCGAAGTTCAAACAGGATGAACTGGTGCACACAGATGATGAGAAATATCTGGCAACCAGCATCAACCGCAACTGGGTATACTTGGACGGTCAGGGCATGGTGAAAATGGATTGCTCCAGCATTCCGGCCCACGCTCTTTCCCGCGAAGACCTCTAAAGCGTATCGCTGAAAAGTGGAAACCGAAAGCCCCTTGCGCCTGCCAGCGTGAGGGGTTTTCTCTTTGCACGTATATGCTGTAGGCTGCACCTGTCCTTTTTTAACAGTGCCTGTTTTATGAATACACCCAGCGACCTTGCCCTGCCGCCCCTCACCCTTCACGAAATCTGCGAGGAGGATGCTCTTGATGTTCTGGAGTTTGAGAGCAGCAACAGCACTTTCTTTGAAAAATGGGTACCAGCGCGCGGGCCAGAGCATTTTGAGGAAGAGTCTCTGAAGCAGGTCATTCGTGATCTGATGGCGGATCCGGACCGGTTTTATCTGATGCGTTCTGAGGCGGGTGAACTGGTGGGCCGCATCAACCTGCGCAAACTGGGTTCCGAGCCTTTGGACACGGCAGAATTGGGCTACCGCGTGGGCGAAAAATACCTCGGCAAAGGCTACGCCAAAGCCGCGGTTGTTGCCGTTGCGGATCTGGTGCGGGCGCAAGGGGATCTGACGGAGTTGGAAGCCTTTGCGGCGGACAACAATCCGGCCTCTTCCAACGTACTGCGGGTCTGTGGTTTCCGTTGGGATAAAGACGGAACCAAGACCGTCCACCTGAATGGCAACCCGTTGACATTGCACCGCTTTACTCTGACACTTTGAGCCACAACTTATCCAGCGCGTAGTATCTCTGACCCGCGCTATTACAGACGATCTGCCGGTCTTTCACGCCTACACTCCTCTTCCAATAAGAAAGAAAATGGAAGATGGATCCACTCGTCATACAGGGCTTTGGGCTGGCGGCCTATGCCGTCAACATGGTTGGTTTTTCCACCAAGCGCGATCAGCTGTTTCGCGGCCTGCTTTTTGTCAGCTGCTCCCTGTTCTGCATCCACTATGTGCTCATGGGCGCGTATGTGGCAGGCGCAAACCTTGGCATCAATGGTGTGCGGTCCTTCGTTTCCCTGCGCTTCAAAGGCTACACATGGTTTGGCATCTTTGCTGTCATCCAAACCGTCATGAGTGTGATGGTGTATGAAGGCCTCATTGACCTGCTGCCATGGACTGCCTCTCTCATGAGTGGCTTCGCGCTCTTCTGCCTCAGCGGAATCCAGATGCGCGTCGCCATGTTCTCCTGTGCGCTCACATGGATGGTCAACGCCCTGATCGTGGGATCCTGGGGTGGGTCACTCAACGACATCACCAATGCCACACTGCTGGCAATCACCATCTACCGTATGAAATCCGCAACTGAACGGGAGGCCGGGCAAGCCGCACTCTGACAATCCGTAGCACTCAATCTCACCCCACCAAAACAACCCCAAAAAACGCCGGATTTTCAGCAGTTTGGTCAAGGCCTATAAAGTTGATGATGCATGTTCTGGCAAGAAAGAAAGCAGGGTTGGAGAGCCGATGCCCGTTTACCTGACCGGCCTTGCGACAGCGGTGCCGCCCTATGAATTACCCCAGACTCTGGTGCTGGACTACGCACGCCGGATTCTTGGGCCAAAGTTTGCGCAGTTCGAGCGCATGGCTGGCACGTTTCTGACCGCCGGTGTCAAAACCCGATACTCCTTTGCGCCACTGGAATGGTTTCTGGAACCTCAGGACTGGAAGACCAGAAACGAAACCTATGTGCGCGGCGCAACGGAGCTGTTCATCACCGCCGCCCGCAAAGCGCTGCTTAAAGCGGGGTTGCGTGCGGATGAGATCGATACAGTCGTGACCGTCTCTTCCACCGGGATCGCAACGCCAACGCTGGAAGCGCAGGCCTGGAAGCAGATGGGCTTCCGGCAGGACATCATGCGCGTGCCAGTGTTCGGGCTGGGGTGTGCCGGAGGCGTTTCCGGCCTCTCCATCGCACAGCAGCTGGCGCAGGCGAAACCAGGCAGCAACGTGCTCATGGTCGCTCTGGAAGGCTGTACGCTCTCCTTCCGCAGTGACCGGCTCACCAAGGCCGATATTATCGCCACCGTACTGTTTGGTGATGGCGCAGCCGCCGCCTGCCTTTCCACCAGCAAGCCAGAAGGGGCTAAACCAGTGTTTCAGCTGGGGGCAGGCCATCAGGAGATGTGGCCGGATACGCTCAACATCATGGGCTGGAACGTGGAAGAACACGGCCTCGGCGTTGTGTTCGACCGCTCCATTCCCGACTTTGCCACAGAGCACTTCCGCGATGTAACAGAGCGCAGTCTCACTGCCCTTTCCATGGAAAGGACTGGCGTCGACCGCTTTGTCTGCCATCCAGGCGGCGCGAAGGTGGTGCAGGCGCTGGAAGGCGCGTTGGATCTGCCCACCGGCATTCTGGATGTGGAGCGCGAGATCCTGCAGGAGTTCGGCAACATGTCCGCCCCAACTGTGCTGTTTGTGCTGGAGCGGGTTCTGGAGCGTGCCGCGCAGGGCAACATGGTCATGTGCGCCCTTGGCCCCGGTTTCACAGCCTCATTCCAACCGGTCACCATTGTTCCGTCAGAAGCTGGCGGGCACCGGGACGCAACTGATTTTTCAAAACCAGAGGGGGTGATCAATGCCTGATGCTTCCTTAGCTGCCCTGCTGTTTCTGGGTTTCATCATCCTCCAGCGCCTCTCCGAGCTGGTCATCGCCCGCAGCAACACCAAACGCTTGCTGGAAGAAGGGGCCTATGAAGTCGGCGCCTCCCATTACCCGCTGATTGTCAGCGTGCATGTGGCGTGGATCATCGCGCTTGTTGTGCTGGGCTACGACAAACCGGTCTCCCTTCCGTGGCTGATGGTGTTCGCCGTCTTGCAGGTGTTCCGCCTCTGGATTCTGCTCAGCATGGGTCGTCGCTGGACCACGCGCATTATTGTGGCGAAAACGCCGCTGGTGACCAAGGGACCGTTTGCGTTTGTGCGTCATCCCAATTACTTGCTGGTGGCACTGGAGATCTTCACCGCCCCCATGGTGCTCGGCCTGTTCCCGATCGCCTTCCTGTTCTCCGGCTTTAATGGTGCCATCCTTGCCCTGCGAATTCGCGTGGAAGATGAGGCCCTTACAGATCTGCGGTAGAAAAGACCTTTGCACAATATGAAGTTATCGGCTTGAACCTGATAGAAGATAGTGATATATCACTGTCAAAATTCAGCTGTGGGCTGCACATCAGCGGCGCAGCGCCTGCCAGATAACTTCATGTGCCGAGGAAACGATGCTAACAGGTTGCCATCTCATCGCCGGAGAATGGGTCGATAACGCCCAGAAATTCGAGTCATCCCCGTTCTCGGGTCCTGCCCAAAGCTATGCCTGCGGCACCACTGAGCTGGTTGACCGCGCCGTAAAGGCTGCCGAAGACGCCTTCATGACCTTCGGCTGGACCACCCGCGCAGAGCGCGCCAAGTTCCTGCGCGCTGTGGCGGACGAGATCGACGCGCGCGGCGCAGAAATCACCGAAGTGGGCTGCGCTGAAACCGGCCTGCCGGAAATGCGCCTCAACGGTGAGCGTGGCCGCACCGTTGGCCAGCTGCGCCTGTTCGCCGACCATATTGAAAAAGGTGAATATCTGGACCTAACACACGATGAGGCCATGCCAGATCGTGCGCCTCTGCCGCGACCTGACCTGCGCCTCAGCCAGCGTCCGGTTGGTCCTGTGGCTGTATTCGGTGCCTCCAACTTCCCGCTGGCGTTCTCCACTGCAGGCGGCGATACGGCCTCAGCGCTGGCAGCGGGCTGTCCGGTGGTCGTGAAGGGCCATGAGGCTCATCCGGGCACGGCTGAGATCGTGGCACAAGCCATTGACGCAGCGATCAAATCCTGTGGCATGCATCCAGGTGTATTCTCACTGGTGCAAGGCGGTAGCCGTGAGGTTGGCACCGCCCTTGTGCAGCACCCGCTGATCAAAGCCGTTGGCTTTACCGGTTCTCTGGCCGGTGGCCGCGCACTGTTTGATCTGTGCGCCTCCCGCCCTGAGCCGATCCCGTTCTTTGGCGAGCTGGGCTCGGTCAATCCAAACTTCATCTTCCCGAATGCCCTCGCCAATCGCGGTGATGCCATCGCGGCCGGTTGGGCTGGTTCCCTGTGCATGGGCGCAGGCCAGTTCTGCACCAATCCGGGTGTGGTTCTGCTGGTGGAAGGCGCTGAGGCAGATGCCTTCATCGCTAAGGCTCAGGAAGCTCTGGGCGCTACCGGCGAGCAGCCAATGCTGACAGATGGCATCGCAGCGGCTTACCGCTCCGGCGCTGAAAAGATCGCTGGCGAAGCGAGTGTTGAGGAGCTGGTGGGCACAGCCTGCGCAACCCGTGGCGCCAAACCATATATGTTCGTGACTGATGCTGAAAACTGGCTCGGCAACAAAGAGCTTCAGGAAGAAGTGTTCGGCCCGCTCGGCATTGTCGTCAAGCTGAAGAGCATCGATCAGATGCAGGATGTGGCGCGCACCATTGAAGGCCAGCTGACCTGCACCATCCACATTGATGCTGCAGACCATGCAGAAGCCCGCAAGCTGATGCCATTGCTGGAGCGCAAAGCAGGCCGCGTGCTGGCAAACGGCTTCCCGACCGGCGTGGAAGTGTGTGATGCCATGGTTCACGGTGGGCCTTACCCGGCCTCCACCAACTTCGGCGCAACTTCAGTCGGCACCATGGCAATCCGCCGCTTCCTGCGTCCGGTTTGCTATCAGGATATGCCGCTGGAGCTGGTTCCGGGTTTTGAAATGGAAGAAATGGCGTAGGCCGGCCTCCCTATAGGCTAAAGCAGCGCGTCCACCTGAAAACCAGAGCCGCTTTTCGGGAGGACGCGACAACGGCAAAAGCCCTGAGCTGAGGCTCAGGGCTTTTCTTTGTTTACGTCAATCCGGCAGATCAAGCTGCGGCCCTGCCGAAAAGTGGTAACAAGCTTTCGGCAAGGCTCGCCCCAAAAGAACTTAAGCTGCCAGATTGCGCAGGGTCTCTCCATCAAACACATGGCATTTATCAAGGGCCATGTTGAAGCTCAGCGTTTCCCCAGCATGCACTGTGCGCGGATTATACATGATGGACTGAACCGGAGAGCCTGCCAGCTCCGTAAACAAAGTTGCCTCTGAGCCCAGGTCTTCAGAGAGCAATACAGGCAGTTGCAGTTGTGCGATTTCGCCGGCTGTCGGCAAGGCATTGCCTTCCGGCGAAATGTCTTCTGGCCGCACGCCCAGCTTCACCGCTTTGCCCGCTTCCAATGTGCTGCGCAGCCGTGTAGGCGCACTCAGCTCACTGCCGTCACCCAGCTTCAGCACCGGATCGCCATTGCTGCTAGCCACATGGGCATCAATCAGGTTCATGGGCGGAGACCCGATGAAGGTCGCCACGAACGTGTTGTTCGGCTTTTCAAAAACCTCACGCGGGCTGCCCACTTGCTCAATGATGCCATCACGCATAATCACGATACGGTCCGCCAGTGTCATGGCTTCCACCTGATCGTGGGTCACGTAGATGATGGTGTTGCCGACACGCTGGTGTAGCTTTTTGATCTCAATACGCATCTGGGTGCGCAGCTTGGCATCCAGATTGGAGAGCGGCTCGTCAAACAGGTACACATCCGGGTGGCGCACGATGGCACGGCCCATGGCAACACGCTGGCGCTGGCCACCGGAAAGCTGGCCCGGCTTGCGTTTCAGGTAAGGCTCCAACCCCAGAATAGCTGCCGCATCCGCCACACGCTTTTCAATCTCGGACTGGGAAACCCCGGCGATCTTCAGCGAGAAACCAAGGTTTTTGGCAACCGTCATATGCGGATAGAGCGCGTAGTCCTGAAACACCATGGAGATGTTGCGCTGGCGTGGTGGCATATCGTTGACCACCCGATCGCCAATGACCAACTCCCCGCCAGAAATCGTTTCAAGGCCAGCGATCATGCGCAGTGTGGTGGATTTTCCGCAGCCGGACGGCCCAACAAAAACGACAAATTCCTTGTCTTTGATCTCCAGATCAATGCCATGAATGACCTTGGTTGGACCGTAGGACTTTTCGAGATTTTTCAAAGTAACTTGTGCCATGCTTTCCCCCTCAGGCATCCTTCAGTTCCAGCCAGACCGGCAAATGGTCAGAGCCTTTCGCGTCTTCATCCACCCACATGCCTGCAATGCGGTGGCGCAAAGAGGCGCCCACAAACACATGGTCAATGCGGCGGGTGTCAAAATGCGCGGTCTTGCCACTCATCTCCTCATTGCCCAGCCACACCCACGGGTCGACAAAGCCATCCAGCGTCTGCACGCGGCCACCTTCTTCTGATGGCGGGCCGGTGAACACCTCATAGACCGGCGTGCCCGGACCGTTGTTCATGTCGCCCAGCAAAATGCAGTCGGTTGGCATGGTTGGCTGCGGTTCGTCGTTGAGCCAGTGGGCATCGATGCCCGGACCACCACACCATGCGCCACCCTCAGATGGAGCGGTCTTGATGCGGTCCTTCACAAACTGTGCTTGTACCAGCGCAAAGTCTGGTGACCAGTAAAACAGGTGGGTGTTGTAGACCCGCAGCGGGCCTCCCGGCGCATCGATGACAGCTTCCAACAAAGCGGCCTGAATGGCATGACGGGTGATGGAGCCCATCTTGGGCAAAGGATAAGTGCGGGTGGAAATGATCGGGTATTTGGAAAGGATCATTTCCCCATGCTGACGGCGGCGGTTGACCAGCTTGCCGTTTTCATCGTGAAACGAGGCGTCCATATCAAGACCCGGGCCATAGACCCAGCGATATCCACCCAGCAGATCGGCCAGTTCCGCAGCCTGATCCACATTGCCATTTCGTTTCCAGAAGCGGTCAACTTCCTGCAGGCCGATGATGTCGGCCCCTTCAAGTTCTCCTGCAATTCTCTCCAGATCGACTTTACCGTCGATGCCGGTTCCGTATTGAATGTTGTAGCTAACTATCTTCATGGGTTTTTCCGGAGGCTTTCCGAGCAACTCCTAAGGAGCCGCGCAGCTTGAGCGCGCAATTGACGCGAATATTGCGAGGGTGGTCAGGCGCCGTTCCATCCAGCCGGCTCAGCACGATCTCCGTCAGATGACGGGCAATCTGCTCAATGGGCTGTTCAATGGCGGTGATGCCCGGTGGGATCAGCCGGAACATGTCCGGATCATCAAAGGTGACAAGGTCAATGTCTTTGCCCACCTGTTTGCCGTTGCTGGACAAACAGTCCAGACCACCAATGGTCATCAGGTAATTGGAGAAGAACACAGCACTTGGCGGATTTTCCATGCCAAGGAACCTGTCCATGGCGGTGTATCCATCCAGCTGGCCCCAATTGCCAACGTAAACCAACTCCTCATCAACACTCAGGCCTGCTTGCTCATAGGCTTTTTTGTAGCCCTGCAACCGGTTTTGCCCTGTGCTTCCATTCAGGTCCCCCGTCACCACGCCAATGCGGGTGTGGCCAAAGTCGATCATGCGGCTCACTGCATCTTGCGCAGCAGCCTCATCGTTGACCAGCACCTTATCCGTTTCCACGCCCGGTACATCATTGTTGAAGATGATGACCGGTTGCTCCCCGGTCAGCAGCTCCTGCACCTTCTCCGTCACTTCATGCGTGCCGGATAAGATGATGGCATCGATGCGCCGTGAAGACGCTGATTCCAGCGCCTCGTTGATGGCATCCGCTTCATCGGAATGGTGAAAGGTTACAATGGAATACCCACGGGCACGCAGAGACCGCACCAGTTGGGTCAAAATCCCCGAGTTGAACTCGTCAAACTTGGGAACCAGATACCCGACTGTGTTCGTGCGCTCTGTTTTCATGGCGCGGGCAAGCGTATTGGCCCGGTATCCCAGATCGGCAATCGCTTGTTCGATCCGGGTCCGGTTGTCCTTCCTGATGCGTTGATCGTTCAGATAGCGTGAAACGGTGCCAACGGCGACGCCTGCGGTATCTGCTACATCGAGGATGGTTGGTTTTTTCACTGCACTGCCCTTTATTCCGCAGCCACAGCGTTATCTGCCTGTGAGATAACGGCGGCCCCATGGATATGGAGGCTAGGAAAGACGATGTGCAGCTTTTTGTCGAGACTGTCATACTGCCATGGCAGTGTTTTACCCGAATAAGCGCAGGTCACGTCCGTTGGCTCTTCGTCCATCCGCACCCAGGCTTTGGCTTCTCTAAGCTCCGGTGCATCCTCGATGATCTCAACCGCGCGGGTCTGACCATCATTGTACGGCACACCACTGCCACGCAACTGGGTTGGTGCGTAAAGCACGTGCAGCACCTGACGTTGCTCATCAGCCTGCTTCATCAAGGACATACGCGTTGCCGATGGAAGCTCGGTGCCGATCAGCTGGTTTGGCATCAGGCGGTTGATGAGACCGCGCACCAGATACTTGTAAAGCGTCTGACCCGTTGTGCCGTAAAGGCGGAACAACGGATAAGCCACATACGCCACATTGCCCTTCTGCAGGATTGCCGGACCAAGCGGCGCTGCATCCGGGTCTTCCGGCGTGTGAAGATGCGAGCAGAACTTGTCCCATGTGCGGTTGAAATAGGATGGACGGACGTCAGCCAGCACATCACCATCTGTTGCGCGCAGAGATGCCCCCTTCTCGTACATAACAACAGAAGCATCGACCAGATCATCGTCCAGCTTTCCCCGACAGGACAGATAGCTCGGGTCGTACTCCATTGGTGTATCGGACAGTTCTGCTCCGATGTCGAGGAGGTATCGCTTGCCCTCAACATCAAGGCCGGACTCGCCAGTGGCCAGAATGGCGCCGCCCGCGTCCGTAAACGCTTTCAGGCGAACCGCAAGGTCGTCATTCAGGCGAATGCTGTCCGGCAAAATAATCAGCTTGTAGTCATCAAAGCTGCTGGAAGAGGAGATGAGGTCAAACGGGATCTGCATTTCCAGAAGCATGCGGGCAGAAGCAGAGTCGCTCGGCTCGCTGCGGTGGCCCAAATGGCTACCAAGCTGGGAGACCTGCGCCTCAACAGAAAGGATCGCCACTTCCCGCTGATAGGTCGCGTTGCTCGCATATGGCTCCAGCGCTTTGACGCGGGAATAAGCCGGGCGGATCAGGTCATAGGTCGCAAAGTCCATATGCCCGTTCGGGTGCAGCTGATCGCCGATAGAACAGCGTGCGCCCAGAGATACCATCAGGCAGCATTCATAGGTCAGCGCGTCAGCCCGCTTGAAGCCGCCGAACTCACCCCAATGCGTATGGAAGCGTCCCGTCATACCCAGGTACGGCAGGTTCAATGTATCCGCGTACCGTGCTGAGACGGGAAAATGGTCATAGCCCCAGCCACCGGTCGGCAGGCTCTCCAGCTCCAGATGACCGTAATATTGGTAGCGCTCATCCTGGCCTTTGTAGATGTGGCCAGAGTTGAAGAAAATTCGTGTATCAGGGAACTCTCCGTTGACCGCTTGCGAAAACCTTTCAAAAAAACGCAAAAGAACGCGTTTATCGTGACTCTTGCGATCATCCGCGCTCAGCGGGTCCAAACCCTCTGATTTCATTGAGGAAAGGCAGGCGTTACAGGTGCATTCCCACGAGGCGAGAATGTCCATGAACAGCGCTGGTGGATTATAACGCGCGCAAACTTCCTTCGCGATGTCGATCTGCCGCTGGATCGCGCCTTCGTGGTTCAGACAGATGGTGTGCCATGTGGGAGTAAGCTGGTTCATGGCGGAGGGCTCGGTGCCCGGATAGTTGGCCGCCGTGTTCTGCGCCTGCATCACACGCCATTCCGGATGCTCACGAGCTGTCAGCTCATCCCATTGAACTGTCAGGTAAATTGGGGTCGCAATGTCGGCTGCATGGCAGGCCTTGATCATATCCCCCAACAGGTCAGCGTTCTGCAGTTCCGGGTGCGGTTTGCCCACATTGGTGGGGTAATAACTCCAGCCGTGATGACAGCGGGCGAACAGGGTGACGGAGTCCACCTCGCCATGCTTCAGCGTTTCAACAAACTGCGTCGGATCAAACTTGGATCCGATCCCTCCAATATGTTCAGAGGTATGAAAATCCAGATGAATCTGGCGGTATCGGAAGTCTTTTACTTCTTTTTTCTGGCACATGATTTAGCCCTTGGAGCCGCTGTTATTTTTGCCGTCAGCGGAGAAATACTTCTGGAAGAACAAGAAGATAACGAGTGGTAAGATGGAGGTGATGATGGTCGCAACCGCGCGCTGATCCCAGTTGGGTTCATAGGTTCCGGAGATCGTGGAGAGCATCACCGGCAGCGTCGCATTTTCCCGCAGGAACAACATCGGCAGCAGAAGCGAGTTCCACGTCCACATAAACTGCAGAATGCCAACCGCCGCCATCGCCGTTAACGTGTTTGGTAGCACGATAAAAAAGTAGGTCCGCAAATGCCCACACCCATCCACCTGCGCTGCATCAATCAGCGAGCGCGGGAAGTTGGAAAGGAAGTTTTTGACCAGCAGAACCGACCAGGCGAAGGACAGCCCTACGAACGGAATGACCACGGACCAGTAGGTATCGATCAGCCCCATCTCGCGCCACAGCTTGAAGAGGGGAATGATAACCACTTGATTTGGCACAACAAATGCGTTCACGAGGATGAGCAGCAAGATCCGGCGGAACGGGAACTTGAGGTAATGGAACGCATAAGCCGCTGCTGGTGCAAACAGAACCGGGAGGATAGTCGCGAAACTGGCTACGGCCAGAGAGTTCAAAAACGCGCGGCCAATCGGGTAGTTGACCCAGACCTCACGCCAGGCTTCCAGCGTGAACGTGAAAGGCTCAATCGTCCACCAGCCATTGACAATCTCGCCCTCCGGACGGATCGACATGGCAATGATACCCACCAGCGGCACAATCCAGATAACTGCAACAGACCCCAGTACAAAAACAGGCCATTTTGGAGTTTGATTGATCATTTGCTCTCCGATGCCTTGTCCAGAATGAGTGGGATGGAACAGACGATAACCGCGAGCAGAAGCACCACCGTACTTGCAGCGCCATAGCCCTGCTTGAAGTAGACAACAGACTCCTGGTACATGAAGTAACCAACTGTTTCTGTTGAACGAATTGGCCCACCAGCTGTCAGGATGTGGATCATGTCAAACGCTTTGAGGCTGTTGAGCAGGTTGATGAAGATCGCAATGCGCACACCGGGAAGACTGAGAGGTGCCATGATGTAGCGCAGGATCTGGAAGTGGGTTGCTCCATCCATATGCGCCGCTTCAATCTGGCTTTTCGGGATCGCCTGAATGGCCGCATAACAAGTGAGCAGAGGCAGACCAGCCTGTGTCCAGACATAGGCCGCAACAACACCCCAGATTGCAGTGGATGGCTCGCCCAGCCATGGAGACGCCCAGCCTTCCAGCCCGATAATGCGCAGCACGCCATTGAGAAGACCAAAGTCAGGCTGCAAAATACCCAGCCACATCAAGCCACTAGCGGTTTCAGAGATGCCATAGGCTGCAAAGATGGCCACGCGGAATGGTGCGGTCTGCTTGGGAGCCAGACCGGAAATCAGCGCAACACTCCAGCCGATAAAGACGGAAATACCGGTACAAGCCAGTGTCCAGGTCAGCGTCACCCGCAGCGCATTCCAGAAGTTCGCGTCATTGAACAGCTTGATATAGTTAGAGAAACCTGCAGGTTTCGGTTGGCTCAATCCGGTCCAGTCAAGAAAACTCACACGGATCGTCTCAAAGAGCGGATACAGCACACCAATGCTGAAGAAGATCAGTGTCGGCGCCAGCAGTGCAAATGCAATCCAGTCGGCGCGGCGCAGGTTACCTCCGAAGAGCCGGGTGGCGAGGCCCGCAAAAGGCCCCGCCTGGGTCTGGGAGGTTAAGATAGACCCATGTTGTACACTCATTGATAAAGCTCACTCGCTTTAGCTTCGAGCGCTGCTGTGACAGTATCAATGTTCGCATCGCTTGGGTCGCGAAGGAATTTCTGCAAGCCAACGCGGAACTCACCGCTCAACTCAGCTGGCAGAAGATCATCAAGAACAAAGAAAACGTCTACGAGCGGCAAAATCTGAGCGTATTTACGCACGATTGGATCGTAGGACGAGGGATCCACGTGCGCGCTCGGTGTTGCAAGGTTCTGCTCTGCAATGATTGCAGCGCCTTCCTTGCTCAGAACGAAATCAATAAACAGTTCTGCACCTTCCGGGTTCTTCGCTTGCTTCATCACAAGGAAGTTCTTTCCATCAACACTCATCGCGTTGCCGTATTCCGGCTTGATCACCGGGAACTGCATGAAGGAGTAGTCTTTCACCGGAGTCAGGGAGTACTCATTCTTGGCGCGCTGGTTTGCCCAGGAACCAATCAGCATGAAGCCTGCCTTTTTGTTTTTCAGCACGGCATCCGCAGCATCTGTCCAGTGAGAGCTGAGCATCGCGCCCGGTTCTGCGCAGCAGTCCGCTTCCAGCATGTCACGCAGATTGCGGAAGGTTTCCTTCACGCGGTCATCCGTCCACGCCACTTTGTGTTCGGAAAGTTCCTTGGCAAAGGCAGGGCCAGCGGTGCGCAGCAGTGCGTTTTCAAACCATTCGGTCTGCGCCCAGCTTCTTGCACCGATGGAAACAGGCAGCATTCCGATTTCTTTCAAGGCACTGAAAGAGCTCAGGAAGTCCTTCCACTGGGTTGGCTCACCCGCGATGCCAGCTTTTGCCAGTGTATCCGGGCGATACCAAACACCGGAACGGTTGCCCGCGATGAAGTATGCCCCATAGGTTTTGCCGTCATAAGTTGCCAGATTGCGCCAACTATCGTTCAACGCAGATGACCAGCCATACTGCTCCCATGCAGCATCAATCGGACGGATCAGGTCAGCATCCACCAGCTCTTTTTCAAAGGATGGCCAGGTGTTGAGCAGGAGATCAAACTGTTCGCCGGAAAGCATTGCAGAACGAATGCCCGAGCGCGGGTCATCCCCACCCGCTGCCGGATTGATGTCCTTGATCTCATAGTCCGGATATTTAGCGGTAAAACCCTCTTCCAGCGCGATGATCAGATCACGTTCTGAGCCACCCAGCCAGTTGAAGATCACAAGCTCTTTGTCAGCTGCAAATGCGGTCCCCCCGCAAATGTCATAGCGGCAATTGCGAGCGCAGATGCCGAATTCAATATTTTCATAACAAGCTCCCAAATATGAAACGTTATCAACTTAGATAGATTTTCGGAGCGCTGTCTAGAAAAATTTACGTATTTCTGATGAGCTAATGCAGTTTGCTACGTCGAATTAGCAATATTCTGCGGCTTTTCTGATAAGAATTCGATTGAAATTTCTCATGTATAAATATTGGAGAAATGCGATTCTGAGAACTGTTTTGAGAGAATCTGGTTTCAAGGCAGCCCTGAACCGCATCAGATTACCAACTTAATTAGAAAGGTTTCAAGTTACTCATCAACAAGGATGCATGTTCGAGAGGCAAGCGCTTTGAAGCATGACGCAAAGAGCTGTTGTCCCAAACGAAGGATAGCGAACACGGCCAAAAAATTGGAAGAGTTGGCGCTCATCAAGGAGCGTGACAGATGCAAGGTCCGCTTTCAGGATGACAACCACGAAAACAAGCCCCCACTCGCCTTCGCTTTTACGCGCCCAACTCAACCTGAAAACGGACCTAAACGGAGAAGTCCCCCATCATCTAGGACAACCGAGAAGCCCTGACCTCCAAAAAATGAACAAGTGACTTGCGAGATGATCCATTCACCCACCAGCCCAAAATGGAAGGCGCGCCTCCATGTAGCAGCGGCAAACTTCGCTCTCTCACTTGCTGTTTCAGACAAGCTGCTCAGTTGCTGGCTATCACCCTACTGTTATTGAAGAATTAGCCAATCCACGGATCATGGGTGCCGCAGTTTGAAGGGTCAGGATTGTTGGCAGGTAATTCAGTAAAGGCTCATGGCCCCGCCATTTTCTTCCCATAGTTTTCGGGAGATGGATTACCTCCACCAGATCGCGTTGATTGCGTGCATCTGGTTCTGTGCTCAGATGCCTCTGCTCGTTCAAGCCTGAGGATTGAACCACCTTCTCTACCCGACCCAAAACCGCTGGTGATGCCCGGAGTGGACCATGGAAAAACCAACTGATCAAAACCCAGAGAGCCCCCATGACAGTCGCTATGGAACCACACCGGGATACATGGCCGGATTTGGCAATGATTTTGAGAGCGAGGCCCTCAAGGGCGCCCTGCCACAAGGACGGAACTCACCGCAACGGGTTGAATATGGTCTATATGCCGAACAGCTCTCCGGCTCTCCTTTCACCGCACCGCATAGGACACTCGAACGCTCCTGGCTCTATCGCATCAGACCTTCCGTTAAGCACCTGGGTCGCTTGCAGAAAATCATGCATCCCTACTGGAAAACCGCCCCCAACAAGATCCCTGATGTTGTCTCACTTGGCCAGTATCGCTGGGATCCGGTTCCGTTTCCTGAAGGCCAAAAGCTCACGTTCATCGACGGCATCCGCACCATAACCACAGCCGGCGACGTCGGCATACAGATGGGCATGGCGGCGCATGTATATCTGGCCAACGCGGATATGGAGGACGAGTACTTTTATAATGCCGATGCGGAGTTGCTTGTGGTGCCACAAACTGGCCGTCTGAAGATCGCAACCGAGTTCGGCCTGATTGATCTGGAACCGCTAGAAATCTGCATTTTGCCGCGCGGTATGGTGTTTAAAGTCAGCCTGCCAGACGGCAAGGCCAGAGGCTTTATCTGTGAGAATTACGGCGCTAAGTTCACGCTGCCCAACCGCGGCCCAATTGGCGCTAACTGTCTTGCAAATCCAAGGGATTTTAAAACGCCAGCAGCGCAGTTTGAAGACATCGAACGCCCATGTCATGTGACGGTCAAATGGTGCGGGGAATTTCACCGGACGACCATCGATCACTCACCGCTGGACGTTGTGGCATGGCACGGCAACTATGCCCCTTATAAATATGATTTGCGTCATTTCTCTCCCGTGGGCGCGATCAGTTTCGACCACCCAGACCCTTCAATCTTCACCGTACTCACAGCCCCAACCTCAGAGGAAGGCACGGCCAATATCGACTTTGTGATCTTTCCGCCCCGCTGGCTACCGCAGGAAGATACCTTCCGGCCACCCTGGTACCATAAGAACATCATGTCTGAACTGATGGGTAATATTTATGGGCAGTATGATGCCAAACCACATGGCTTCGTCCCCGGCGGCATCAGCCTGCACAACTGCATGCTGCCCCATGGTCCAGATCAGGAAGCTTTTGAAAAAGCCTCTCACAGCAGCTGGGATCCGGTGAAGCTGAAAGACACCATGAGCTTCATGTTCGAAACCCGTTTTCCGCAACAACTGACTGAGTTTGCGGGAAAAGAAGCCCCTCTTCAGGACGATTATGTGGACTGCTGGTCTGGCCTGGAGCGCAAATTTGATGGCACTCCCGGCTTGAAATAACGCTTTTTCATAGGAGCTGACGATTATTCGGAGTTTACTCTGAAAAATGACAGGTATTCACATAAGTCTCCCTCTGCGCTATCTTCCGTAACAGTTTTTCATGGGAGTAGCGCATGAGTAAGCCTTTTTCACAGGCCGTAACAGTTTTTCACGAAAGCTGGCTTCCCGTACCTGCAACTCCGGCAGGCTACTCAGCGCTTATTGATGCCTATGACTTAAGAGTACCCCTTCCACACAAATTATGCGCCATCGGAGATCGCCACAAGATCATCGAGCAAGACGGCTGGCGTATTTTCACTCCCCGGCACGCCCCGGAAGCCACGCTGTTGGGCCACCTCACTTTTGCGCTGAAAAACGAAGGGCTGGATCTAGCCCTGCTCAAGCGCCTGTTCCTTGTCTGCGGCCCGGAGCCCATTGAAGAATTGATGCGATCCCGCCCGACGGGCCGCTACACACGACGCATCTGGTTTCTCTATGAATGGTTGCTTGGCGAGAAACTGGATCTGCCCGATGTCGAGTCAGGCGCTTATGTGGATGCACTGGATACCGACAAGCAATTCGGTGGCAGCTCTGTCTCCTCACCCCGCCATCGCGTGCGCAACAACCTACCTGGGACACCTCAGTTCTGCCCTCTCATCTTCCGCAACAGCGATCTGGAGGCCTTTCAGCAGGCCAAACTGCAGGAAAAAGCTATGGATGCAGCCGCATCCGTTCCCAAAGACCTGCTCGCACGAACCGCAGCCTTTTTGCTATTGAAGGACAGCAAGTCCAGCTTCGCCATTGAAGGAGAGCGCCCGGCACATGACCGCATCCAACGCTGGGGGCGTGCCATCGCAGAGGCTGGCAAAACACCGCTGAGCATCGATGAGTTCCTTCGCCTCCAACGCATCGTGATTGGCGATGACCGCTTCGTTCATCTGGGTCTGCGTGAAGAAGGCGGCTTCGTCGGCATGCACGACCGCGAAACTCGTATGCCCGTGCCAGATCACATCAGCGCAAAGCCGGAAGATCTGCGAAGTCTGATGAAAGGCATGATTGACTTTGCACATGACCACGCCAAACATCTGGACCCAGTTCTGGCAGCAGCTGTTCTCGCCTTCGGCTTCGTTTACGTGCATCCGTTTGAAGATGGCAATGGAAGGCTCCACCGCTACCTCATCCACCACGCGCTGGCACAGCGCGGCTTCAATCCACCCGGTGTGGTGTTTCCGGTCTCCGCGGTGATTCTGGAACGAGATCGATACTTACAGACAAGTGCTGGAAGACTACTCAGCACGCCTTCTCGGTAAAATTGACTGGCAACCCACATCCCACGGCAACCTCAGCGTGACCAACGAAACAGCTGACTTTTACCGATTCTTTGACGCCACCGCCCACGCAGAATTCCTCTACGCCTGTGTAAAACGTACGGTTGAACACGACTTGCCGGAGGAAGCCCGCTTCTTGCAAAACCACGACCGCTTCCAGCGCGAACTTTCCCAACTCATCGACATGCCCGCCCGCCTGTCCGATCTCCTCTTCCGATTCCTGAATCAAAATAACGGAAAACTCTCCCACCGCGCGAAATCAAAAGAATTCGAAGCACTGACCGAAGAAGAAACGAAGCGTATTGAGGAGATTTATGAGCGGTATTTTGAGTAGAGCCTAGATTATATTACTCTTCCCCTAAAATATAGACATCTAAACATAAAAAACAATCTCCCCACAGTAAGAATACAGAAACTACAAATAAATAATACTCACCTAAACCAAATCAACTAAATAAAAATCAAAAACAAAAGAACCACCCAGAAGTTCATCTTTTCATAAAATTCAACTCAATTAAAATTACCACTTATTTTGCAGAGACAAAATCTCTCCTCCATCATCAAGGGATATCAAATTTTCTGTTGATGCGTTCTTTTTTGAAAGTACATTCGCGTCTAGGTTATATATGGAACTTTAAGTTTAGATGCAGGCATCATAGATCTAGATGCTACCCCAAATTTGAGTGAGTTTTGCTGCGTGTTGGAAATTGTAGGCCTATCAGTTCGTGTACCTGGAGCTTCAAACAAAGAAGCATTATGGCATCTGCTGAAGTCAGAGCAAAACAGCATAACTGAGATCCCTGCAGATCGTTGGTCTCATTTCCGCTACTTACACCCTCGGATGTCTGAACCAGGAAAAGCATACACATTCAAAGCGGGTATTGTAGAAGATCTCTGGAATTTTGACCCAACCGCATTTGGCATTTCACCTCGTGAAGCGGAGCAAATGGATCCTCAGCAAAGGATCCTGCTCCAACTTGCCTGGGAAGCGATCGAAGACTCTGGTATTTCGCCTGAGACTCTCGCAGGTGATCATGTTGGTGTTTATGTGGGCGCCTCTGCTCTTGATTATGCCAACGAGAGCCTATTCGATCCAAATGTAGCAACTGGTCACTTTATGACTGGTAATACGCTCTCAATCATTTCAAATCGTCTCTCCTATATCTTCGACTTGAAAGGCCCGAGCTTTACAGTTGATACTGCATGCTCATCTTCTCTGGTTGCGCTGCACGAAGCATATCGTGCCCTCTGCTCCGGTCGTATTGATTGTGCAATTGTAGCGGGTGTTAACGTGCTTGCGAGCCCGTTCCCATTCGTTGGTTTTGCGCAGGCAACCATGTTGTCTCCAGATGGTCAGTGTAAAGCCTTTGATGCCAACGGTAACGGTTACGTGCGTTCTGAAGGTGGTGTAGCACTCGTCATCAAACGGAAGGACGCCCCTCGTTGGAAAGGTCAGCGATCACACGCTGACATTGTAGCTGTTGACGTCAACTCTGATGGTCGCACAGTTGGCATGTCCCTTCCATCTGATGTGGAACAAGCCAATCTGCTTGATCGCGTTTATAAGACGCATGGAATTGATCCAAACCAGCTTGCATTTGTTGAAGCCCACGGGACAGGTACCCGTGTTGGCGATCCGGCTGAAGCTGGTTCCATTGGTCGCACTCTTGCACAAAAACGACGTGCACCGCTGCCTATTGGCTCGGTGAAAACCAATGTTGGTCACTTGGAGCCGGCATCAGGGTTGGTTGGACTAGCAAAATCTATTCTGGCATTGCAAAATGATTACTTCCCAGCCAGTCTGCACTTTAAAGATCCGAACCCGGATATCGATTTTGATGGCTTAAACATTAAAGTCGCAGGTGAAGGTGTTGAGCTTCCTCGTACAGGTGCTCCACGTTTTGCTGGTGTGAACTCATTTGGTTTTGGCGGTACCAACGCCCACGTCATCATCAGTGATCCTGATACGCCAGCTGAAAATGTAACTCAGCTCAATACTCATCAAAATCAGAGTACTTTGCTTCTTAGTGCGCCAACCAAAGAAGCACTTGTTGAGCTCGCTCAGAAAGTATGCGAATGAAAATCTTTTGACTGAAAAGGATAGTCAAAAGATTTGTGCAGCTACATTCCATCGGAAGCGTGTTTTTCAGGAAAAAGCTGCGTTTAGAGGTGCAGATCTCACCTTGTTGAAGACGGCGCTTTCCGACTTTGCGAATGATCAGAAAAACACGAATGTCATCTACTCCAACAAAGCTGCAAGCACTGGAAAATGCGCGTTTGCATTTTCGGGGAATGGCGCTCAGTGGGCAGGCATGGGCCGTGATGCCTACGCTGCAAACGGGTTGTTTAAGCAAGTCTTTGACAATGTAGATACAATCTTCACAGGCCTGTCTGGCTGGTCATTGAAGACTGAGCTCTTCAGTGAAACGCTTGAAGACGATCTAAAAAAGACCAGCATTGCGCAACCGCTTCTGTTTGCTGTTCAGGTTGCCCTATGCAAGGCTCTGGAAGATTACGCACTCAAACCAGATATGGTGCTAGGCCACAGCATCGGTGAAGTCGCAGCCGCTCACATAGCAGGCGCACTCACCCTGGAAGCGGCTGTAAATCTTGTTTTCCATCGATCTGCTGAACAAGAAGTGGTTGCTGGTCACGGCACCATGGCAGCACTTGTGCTCCCTGCCGATGAAGCGCGCCGCCTTGTTGCCCAAAGCGGTTTTGACTCCATCGAAGTTGCAGCTGAAAACAGTCCAAAATCAGTCAGCTTGTCTGGTACTAAAGAAGACATGGACGGCTTTGCAAAGTTTGCCCGGGCCAACCATGTTGCCTTTAGAAAAGTTGCGCTGAACTATCCGTTCCACAGTCAACTTATTGAACCTGTTGAGCGACCATTCCGCAACGCAGTTGGAATGGTTGTGTCTGCAACAAGTCACATCCCATTCATCTCCACGGTAACAGGTGCCGTCGCTGATGGTGAGGATTTGAATGCTGATTACTGGTGGCGAAACCTTCGCAAACCAGTGCTGTTTTCAAAAGCTGTTGCAACTGCTTTGGATCTTGGTGCTGAAACCATCATTGAGATTGGTCCAAAGCCAATTCTGCAGAGTTATCTCCGCCAGGTTGCAGCTGACAAAGGCGGAAAAGGTTCCGTCCTTTCCAGCTTGTCAAATGAGCAGCTGAATGGTGCAGATCCGGTCATAAATCTGGTGGCACGCGCTTTTGTTGCCGGTATTAAAGTCGATACAGACAAGCTTTTTGGCAAGAATCCAGAGGAGCCAGTCAATCTGCCACCTCTGCCTTGGCAAAACAAAAGCTTCCGCTTTGAAAACAGCCATGAAGCCAACATGGGCATCTTCCGGGGGGAGAACACCCTCTGCTTGGA
This sequence comes from Microbulbifer sp. MKSA007, assembly GCA_032615215.1. Lineage (NCBI taxonomy): Bacteria > Pseudomonadati > Pseudomonadota > Gammaproteobacteria > Cellvibrionales > Microbulbiferaceae > Microbulbifer > Microbulbifer sp. MKSA007. Next base: position 202,068 of record CP128431.1, read on the forward strand.
TGGCGCCCAAACAACAATTACAATCTCTGGACGACCCATCTGGACCGCTTCACCGTGCCATTCCTGGAAGATCACGTCATTAACGGCCAGATGATCTTCCCGGGTGCTGGTTATGTTGAGATGGCTCTGGCAGCAGGCGCCTCTTTGTATGGCTCTGAGGCTGTTGAACTCCGCTCTATGGATATTCTGCAAGCGCTTGTCTTAAGCGACGAGTATCTGACGGAAGTTCAAACTGAAATCTCTGAGGAAACAGGCACAGTTAAAATATCTAGTCGCATGCGCCTGAGTGGTGATGACTGGACACTGCATGCCGTTGGCCGCGTTGGGAAGCTGGAGACAACAGCTCCTGACATTCAGCTGGATTTTGAAGCTGCCAGCCTCATCAACAGTGGCGAGGAAATTTATAAAGCTGCTCTGACCTACGGCTTAGAGTTTGGTCCGCGCTTCCAGCGTACTCAAAACGTTTCTCAGGTCGATCAAGGTACCTTTATCGTCCATCTTTCTGCTCTGGACGAAGTTGATCAGGTCTCCGCCTTCGGTATCCATCCCGCTGAACTAGATGGGTGTTTCCATGGGTTGCTGTCCTTGTTCAGAGAAACAACGACACAAAACAGCCGCCCTAAGGCTTACGTGCCGATCTTCTTTGATAAAGTTCGTCAGTATAAATCAGGCTCATCCCCTGCTTATGTGCGCATTCAGGTAAAACGTGCGTCTGATCTCTCAATTCTGGCAGATTTCCAGATCTTTGATGAAGATGACAACGTCATCATCGCAATCAAAGGCGGACGTTTCAGAGCAACCGAGCTTGGCAGAAAAGACAATCCCTCTGATCTGATTTATCGCGTAGAGTCTGCTCTGCAGCGTAGCCCATCAGCTCAAGCAAATAAGCTGGCTCACGTCTTCCCTGCGATTGAAGATTACGTTGCAGAGAAATTCAGAACCGTTGATGATGAAGCAGAGCGTGAAGCTTACTTGCTGCTCAACGCAGCGGCACAGCGGACGGCTTTCGATATCATCTCAAAGTTTGCCGATGATGATCAGACCGTTACCATCGAAAGCCTGCCTGTCAATCACCGACGCTATTTCATCAATCTTCTGAGCATTCTGGAAGAAGCCGGTGCAGCAACAGACTGTGGTGCAGGTCGATTTGATCTGAACAGCGATTTCGAACTTCCAGAGTTCGATTTGCTGGTTGAAAGTGTGCTTGAGGAAAGTCCGAAAGATATCGCTGCGGCCACAATCCTTGCGACTACCCGCAAACATGTTCTTGAAAGCCTTCAACGCGGTACTGTTGATGAGGAAAACCTCGAGCATTCTAGCGCGATGTTGGAACAGTATTGGTATTCCTCTCCAGAAGCACAAACACGCAGCAAAAGCGTGTCGCAATGGTTGAAGACTGCGCTTGCTGATTGGGACCTGAACACGCCACTACACGTTTTGGACCTGAGCGGCTCTGGCCTGAATCTGGCAAAAGATGTTCAGCAACTTCTTCCAAATCGGATCACGCGTATTTCTATCGCGGACAGCAATCACAAAAGTGCTGCGCGGTTGACTGCCAGTGTCCTGGATGAGCCGAACATTACTGTTTTCGACACCAGCAATCAGGATAGCAATCACACTTGGGAAGCAGCGCTGGAACAAGGGCCGTTTGACATTATCGTCTCTTCTGGCCTGCTCCACACAGCGTGTCAGAGCGAGCCTCAGCTCTTCGATAAGTTGGGGCAATCGCTCTCAGAAGGTGGCCAGTTCCTTGCGATTGAGCCTCTGACCGACGTCTTCCATGACGTTGCCTTCGGCTTATCTCAAGACTGGTTTGCAGGTTCGTTGTCCGATGAATTCCCAGTCGGCCCACTTAAGTCAAGCAATGATTGGCTGGATCAGTTCGGTAACACGTCTTTTGAGGCACCTATTGCAATTGAAGCACTGAAAGATGGGGCTTCTGTTGTTCTGCTAAAAGCAACGTCTAACGCTTCTAAAGCTGAGCAGCAGGCAAGTGCACCTCTTGATCTGACAGATAGTGATGCTCTCCTTGTTCTTACCGGCAATGCTAAGCAAGAACAGGAGATCGCTAAGGCAATCAAAGCAGATGAACGTCTCGCATCTTGCAATGTCACCATTCTGGATGCTGACAGCGATCAGTTTGATCTGAATGAAGCAAGCGGATGGAAGACTGCACTGGCGGGCTCTGCTTTCCTCGATGCTGATCAGAAAACGATCATCCACCTTTATGGCCTGGCTGAAACTGGCGATAATCCTGTCGACCAGGTGATGAAGCGCTGCGCAACCTGCGTCGGTCTTGTCAAAGCCTATCCGGGACTTGCTGGGCAGCTCGCATTCGTTGCACCTGGCGGCAGTGGTCACAGTTCAAAACAGGAAGCGCCAGTACAAAGTGCTGCATGGACGTTTGCACGTGTGCTTGGAAACGAAGCACCAGAGCTTACACCACTCACACTGGATGTGGCGCTTGATAAGTCCATAGAGGGCATTACCTCAGATGTTCTGGAAGCTGTATTCTCACAAAATCAGGAGAACGAACTTCTTCTACCGAATGAAAATCAGGTGGTTTCACGCGTCAAATCTGGTTTTGGTCAATCGTCCTGGGTGCCAGCAGAAAACGTTGAACTTAACTTCTCTGAAGCGGGTTCCCTGAACCACCTGGACTGGCGTGGACAGGAACGTATTGAGCCTACGCAAGATCAGGTTGAGATCAAGGTCGCAGCAACCGGCCTTAACTTCCGTGATGTGATGTGGACTCTGGGAATGCTGCCGGAAGAAGCTCTTGAGGATGGATATGGCGGTCCAAATCTGGGATTGGAGATCTCTGGTACGGTTACGCGTGTCGGCGAGAATGTGAGCGATGTCTCAGTTGGAGACAAAGTGGTCGCCTTCACTTCTGGTGGTTACTCCTCTTATGTAACATGTCCTAAGTTTGCGGTCGCAAAGCTTGATCAGAGCCAAGAGCTGGTATCAGCTGCAACCTATCCAGTTGCCTTCCTGACAGCTTACTACTCTCTCATTCACCTTGGAGAACTCAAAGAAGATCAATGGGTTCTCATTCATGGTGGTGCCGGTGGTGTTGGCCTAGCTGCATTGCAAATTGCAAAGCACGTTGGTGCAAAAATTATCGCAACTGCGGGTTCTGAAGAGAAACGTGAGATTCTGCGCCTGCTTGGAGCAGACCACATTCTCGATTCTCGCAGTCTCGAGTTCCCTGACAAGGTCATGGAAATCACAGATGGGAAAGGCGTTCATGCTGTTCTGAACTCCCTCGCTGGCGAAGCGATGGAAGCGAGTATCAACATTGTTCGCCCATTTGGCCGCTTCCTAGAGCTGGGTAAGCGCGATTACTACGCAAATACCAAAATCGGCCTGCGCCCATTCCGTCGCAATGTGTCTTACTTCGGCATCGATCTGGACCAGATCCTTCTGCATGACAGTGATCTGGCCCGTAAGCTGATTGAAGATGTTTTTGAGCTGATCAAAGATGGCACCTTCACTCCACTGCCATATCGCGTGTTCGAAGGTCGCAACGTGCAAGACGCATTCCGTCTGATGCAGCGCTCCGGCCACATCGGAAAGATCCTGATTACCCCTCCTGAGCCAGAAGAGGTTCGCGTCCCTCAGGAACGCAAGCCTCTGGAGTTCTCCGCTGATGGGCATCATGTTGTAATTGGTGGCCTGGGTGGTTTCGGTCTCGAGATCTGCCGCTGGATGGCTGACAACGGCGCACGCCGTATCACTCTGACAAGTCGCTCTGCAAACGTCAGCGAAGCGCATAAGAAGCTGTTTGAGGCCCTTGCCAACAAGGGCGTTACCGTCTCTGCAGTCAGCTGTGATGTGACCGACCGGGCTGCGATCAACACTCTGTTGACCGAGCTGCGCCAGTCCGCACCAATCAAGAGCGTTACCCATGCAGCGATGGTGCTCGATGACGGTATCATTCAGCAACTTGACGAAAGGCGCTTCCGCAAGGTTCTGGAACCAAAAGTTCAGGGTGCAAGTCTGCTTGATGAGCTGACGCGCGACGACGAACTTGATCAATTCATTCTGTTCTCCTCAGCGACAACGCTGATTGGTAACCCAGGTCAGTCTCACTATGTGGCTGCCAATGGTTATCTGGAAGGCCTCGCAAGAGCGCGCCGTAAAGCGGGCAAGCCTGCTACAGCTGTCGGCTGGGGTGCGATCGGCGATGTAGGCTTCCTTGCCAGAAACGCAGATGTTTCCGACAAGCTTTCACGTCACCTTGGTGAAGCAACCATCAAAGCACGTGAAGGCTTGGATATTCTGAAGCTGGCGATGGAACAGGATGACGGATCTGCACCAGCTGCAGTTGTCCATATCGGCCGCTTCGCGTGGGCAGCAGCACATCAGTCTCTGTCCCTGCTCAGCAAGCCTCTCTTCCAGGAGATCGTAGGCCGCACTGACGTTGATGGCGACAGTGATGGTGCAACAGACATTCTTTCACTGATTGAAGGCAAGTCTGATGCTGAAGCCAAGGAAGTCGTTGCGCATATTCTTGCCGGTGAAATTGGACGTATCCTGCGCCTTCCTGCGGAAGACATCTCTCATCAGCGCCCACTGGCCGAGTTCGGTATGGATTCGTTGATGGGACTGGAACTGCGAATGGGTATTCAGAAGCGTTTCAATCTGGAGATTCCGCTGGTTTCTATCTCCGGCGGGACATGCTTGGATGATTTTGCAGCTCAGATTCTGCAAAAACTCCGCAAACGTGAAGGTGGGGATGCCTCTGCTGAGGATGGCTCGCACAATGTACTTGCAAGCCAACACCTTTCTGATGATCTCGATGACGCCCAAAAATCAAGCGTGCGCGAGATCCTCGATACCCATCAAGACAAGAGCGCAAGAATTTTGAATTAATGGCCAAGTCAGAAAAGAAAAAACTGAGCAAAGACGACCGTTTAAATGCTTTGAGCGCTGTGCGGCGCTCAAAGTCGTCTGCTCCTAAGCCAAAGGCAACCAAACCAGCTCAGACACAGGCAATCGCTCCGAAATTTGCTGACTTGCCGGGTTTCAAAGAAATTCGCCTTCAAAAGGCTGCGGCAGATCTGTTGCAGATCAACAACCCGTTTTTCCGCGCCCATGAAGCACGTGCCGGAGCAACAACCCAGATTGATGGAGAGACGTACCTTAACTTCTCATCCTACGATTATCTCGGATTGAACGGCCACGAGAAGGTTCAGCAAGCCGCAAAAACTGCCGTTGACCACTATGGCATCTCCGCCAGCGCAAGCCGAGTTGTAGCTGGTGAGCGGGTGATCCACACAGAGCTGGAAGAACTCATTGCGAAGATGCATGGTGTCGAGAGCTCTGTTGCATTTGTCAGCGGTCATGCCACCAACGTCACCAGTATCGGCCAGCTGATGCAGCCGGATGATCTGATCATCCACGACAGCTACATCCACAACAGCATTGTAACCGGCGCCAAACTCTCCGGTGCTGTGCGCCAGTCCTTCCCGCACAACAATCTGGATGCCCTTGAAAATATTCTGGAATTGCGCGCGCACAAGCACCCACGCGTTCTGATCGTGGTGGAAGGCGTGTACTCCATGGATGGTGATTATCCGGATCTGCCACGCCTTATCGAGATCAAGAAAAAGTATGGTGCGTGGCTCATGGTCGATGAGGCGCATTCCATCGGCATTCTTGGCAAAACTGGTCGCGGGATCGCTGAGCACTTCCAGATTGATCCAAAAGACGTCGACATCTGGATGGGCACATTCTCCAAGACACTAGCTGGATGTGGCGGTTACATCGCTGGCTGTAGTGATCTGGTTGATTATCTGAAGCTCACCGCTTCCGGCTTTGTGTTCAGCGTTGGCATCGCCCCGCCAATCGCCGCTGCCGTATGTGAAGCCATACGCCTGATGGAAGCAGAACCAGAACGTGTTCAGGCAGCACAATCAAATGGCCAGTACTTCCTAGAAAAGGCACAAGAGGCGAACCTCGATACCGGCGTAAGCCAAGGCTGTGCTGTGGTCCCAATTATGGTCGGCGATTCCTTGAAGGCAACTGTTTTGGCTGCCCGTCTGCTGGATCGCGGCCTGAACGTATTGCCAATCATTTATCCAGCAGTGCCGGAAAAATCTGCTCGTCTGCGCTTCTTCATTACATCAGAGCACACCGAGGAGCAGCTGGACCAGGCAATTCAGCTGGTGAATGAAGAGATGGCGACTTACAACAGCAACCCCATCTCCATTCAGCAAGTCATGTCAGCTTAGTTGACGCTAACCATTTGAATCAGCGCTGATAATTGAAGCGCTGATTTCCAAGCCGCCGTAACTGCCATGGCAGCAGTTTTCCAATCCGGATGCTCAAGGCAAGCTGCCACGGAAACGCATAAAACGCCTTCTTCCGCCCAATCGCCTTCTTGATCTTTTCTGCCGCCTGTTCCGCAGTAGACTCATAGGGGCGCCAGCTCTTAAACTGATCTGCCATCGGTGTGAGAATATAACCCGGGCAAATCACCGAGACGAACACTCCCCACTTATGCAAGTGATCGCGCATTGCCTCTCCATAAGCAATGATACCTGCCTTTGAGGCCCCGTAAGCAGGACCGTCTGAAATGGGTTGCATTCCCGCAAGCGAACTGATCAAAGCAATACGCCCGCTTTTGCGCTTTTGCATGTAGGGAGCTACTGCAGTGAGCAAATTGACCGTTCCCCCAAGATTCGTTGCAATCTGTGCATGCGCTGTCTCTGCAGTTTCAACAGAACCGTCGATGCCATGAGAACCCGTAACACCTGCATTGGAAATCACTAGATCCAGAGAAACTTCCTGCTCCAGTTCATCGACCCAACTTTGAACAGCTTGCGCATCGCAAATGTCCAGCGATCTCCAAAGCACCCGGCAACCACGTTCTTCCGCAACCCGCACAGTCTGCCCCAACCGCTCCTCATTTCGCCCTGTCAAACAAAGCGCTACACCTGCCTCAGCATAACCCAGGGCAATCGCCCGCCCTAAACCCGAACTGGCACCAGTGATGAGAATCGACTTGGGTTTGAACATGGTGAATCAGCCTCCAGACACCCACACCGCGCCATTCATGGCAAACAGATGGTTAATTTCCAACGCGCACCTTTAACTGCTCACAGTTTTGCAGTCTTTCTCCATAGAAAACAACGGGTAGTCACCACCGTTCCGCTACCTGCATTTGTTTTTTTGCCACAAATAAGGTATTTACATCCCCATATATGAGCTGAGTATTTACTACAATCTCAATTCGATATTGACGGAAACGTGGATAGAATTTTTATGAAATTTTCTCGTATGTTAGCGAATTCAAATAAGGCTTCAGCGACTTCGCATTTCCTAAAGTCAACAATGGTTGTAGCTCCGCTCCTTGCGTTCTTGGCAGGATGTGCTGCTCTTCCCTCCGCAGGGCCGATTTCTTCGGAGATACAAGCAGCTTCTTCTGAGCGCCGTGCCGAGCCTTTTGATTATCACCTGATTGACTTGGATGATAATGTTACCTCAGTCCTTTCAGCTTACCAGCCGAACGGTCTGGCGAAGGTATTTACTGGCGGGAGATGGGCGCCTAAGCATATAGTCGGGATCGGCGATACTGTTTCTGTTGTCGTCTGGGAGCAAGGCAATGATCGCCTATTTACGCCAACCGGTCAGGCTGGTGGCGTAGAGCTTGGTCCGTTCATGGTCAACCAGAGTGGCGCGATTACAATACCTTACGTTGGTAAAGTACATGCGCGAGGTAAATCTGTTGAGCGGCTTCAGGAAGCGCTCCAGGTGGCTCTCGATCGTAAAGCAACCAACCCGCAAGTGATCGTTACTCTGAAGCAAAATGCCAGCAGCCTAGTAACAGTGAATGGAGCCGTTCGCCAACCAGGCCAATATCCATTGGATCTCAGCGGTAAAAAACTGCTTGATGTTGTCGCGAATGCCGGGGGCAATGCATCCCCAGCGACTGAGAGCTATGTCTCAATCTCGCGAAATGGCAAACAAGCTAAGCAGCTTCTGAGCAACGTTTTCCTCAACAATAATGAGAATGTCTACATGCGACCCGGCGATCGTGTTTTTGTAACGCACGATCCGCAGACGTTTACGGCATTCGGTGCTGTGCCAAAGGTTGGTGAGTACCCACTACAGGCATCCAACGTCTCGCTTGTTGAGGCATTAGGCCGCATTGGTGGTCTGGATAAGAATGCAGCGAACTCTCAAGGCCTCTTCGTATTCCGCTACGAAGATCCCCAGGTAATTTCACAACTTAAAACGGAGTATCGCGGTTCAAACTCAGGCAAGGTTCCTGTGATCTACCGCTTAAACATGAGAGATGCCCGCTCATACTTCAAAGGCCAGCTGTTCGCTCTGAGAGACAAAGATGTTGTTTATGTTTCAAGTGCTTATGGAGCAGAACTCAATAAGTTTATAAGCATCTTAAGTGGTACGCTCGCGATCGGAAAAGTTGTAAAGACTTTTTAAACTTGAGGGAACTTAAACACATGCAAACACTGCTCTCTAAATAGAGGTTAAAGCAGACTTTTCAATTTTAATTGTCATGTTATGTTCCATGATAACTGGTTAACTCAAACATGCTCATTTAATTGCGCCTCTACAGACGACTATATGCACTCTTGAAAAGGTGAAGACCTGACATGGAAAAAGGGACAACCACAAACGTCGCTAAAATCCGTCCTGAAGAGTCCGTTCCCCAAGAAAAGGCGGTTCAACGTAGAAGAGCAGCTAAAGTTAAACAGGTTGAACGCCCTAGAAAATTGAAGCCTAATTCCAAAAATGCAGCTTCAATTGTTACATTACCTTTTGACAATGGAAACGAAGAGCAGACAGCTCGTTCGCGTAACCCTTTTGTTTTCTCTGGGCTCAGGCCCCAAGAGTTACGTCGGCGATTGTTGGCGATCTCATTTATTTTGATGGTTTTTGTACCTAGTTTGCTTGGCGCATCTTATTTCTTACTTATTGCTTCGGAACGTTACTCATCTACTATTGGTTTCTCCGTTCGAGGAATGGATGGAACATCTGCTGGGGGGACTTTCTTGGAGCACTTACTGGCCTGGCAAGTGTAGGTACAACAACTACAGATTCTTTTATTCTTATGGATTATCTGGAAGGCCGTGAAGTTGTCGAGCGCTTATCACTAGATCTGAACATCATCGATCATTTCGCTAATAATAATATCGACTTTATTTATCGTTTAGATACTCAACTTCCAGTAGAAGAACTCGTGAGTTACTGGCAAAGCATGATTAGTACCAGCTTTGACAATACATCAAGTATTATAGAAGTGGAGGTGCAGGCCTTTACACCTGAAATGACCGAAAAAATAGCGACTCAAGTGCTCGCTTACGGTTCGGAACTTGTCAACACTCTTTCACAAAACGCACGACGTGACGCGGTCAAGTTCGCAGAAGAAGAAGTCCGTCGCGCAGAACTACGTTTAAAAATAATTCGTATGAGAATGAAAGAGTTTCGCAGTGCTGAAAGCTCTATCGATCCGACCAAAAATGCTGAAGTCCAAATTGAGCTAATTGCAGGGCTCGAAAAGCAACTGTTGGATACACGTTCACGCTTGGCAACACTCGTTGGAACGATAGACGAGAGTTCTCCTACTATACGTCAGTTACGTAAACAAGAAGATGTTTTGATAAAACAGATTCTGAGAAAACGTGATGAAATCAGCGGAAAAGAACCGGTACACTTAGAACAGACTGAAGGCAATACCGATCGTCTTTCTTCCTTATCGTCACTACTTGCAAACTACGAAGAGTTGGTTGTTGAACAAGAGTTCGCCCAGCAAGCCTATACTGCAGCTTTGGCGGGATTAGAACGTTCAAGAGCAGAAGCAGATCGGCAACAAAGATATCTTGCGGTTTTCAATCCTCCTTCAAAGCCTGAAGAGGCTATTTATCCAAGACGACTAATTAATACGCTTATTCTATTCTTGGGTTTGCTCGCAGTTTGGGCCCTTTGCACAGTGATAACCTACTCCATCCGTGACCATTTAAAGTAAAACGATGGAAGGTGTTATTACCACACAAGCACGCGTTCTTGGTGCTCTAGTTTTACGAGAAACTAGAACAGCATTTGGCGATACTCAATTAGGTTATTTCTGGGCCGTGGTTACACCCACGCTCAGCACTCTCGTGTTAGTACTAATCTTCTCGACGGTCGGTCGCGCCCCCGCATTTGGGACGAGTTTTGCCCTTTTCTTTGCAACAGGTGTCTTTCCCTTTCAAACCTATTCAAAGTTGTCGAATTCATTGATGACAGCAATAAATTCCAGCCGTGGATTGTTAAGTTACCCACTTGTCAAAGAAACAGACATTTTATTGTCAAAGTATATTTTAATATCGCTGACATACTTCATGATTATTGTTGTATTTTTTTCTGTTTTAATTTGGCTAGATGAAGCAACTTTTCCAATACATATTGAAAAATGTGCAACAGCTTTTTTTATGCTCACTTTACTCGGCTTAGGAGCCGGTGTGACAAATGCTGTTATCTTTCGATTATGGCCAACTTGGAAGCAGCTTGAAGCGATAATTAGTAGGCCACTTTTTTTCTATCCGGAATATTTTATGTGCCGAGCGAGTTTCCAACTCATATTGTTAGAATGCTCTCTTGGAATCCTGTGCTACATGGAATCGAATGGTTTCGCGAAGGTTACTATGGAAATTACAATAGTATTGTCCTAGATAAATCTTATTTGCTGACAGTGACAGTCACATTGTTAATTGTTGGTTTTTTCGGCGAGCGCCTTTACCGAAAGAAGTCTGTTCGATGATCGAGTTTATCGACGTTCACAAAACATATCGCTTGAGAGGCGTAACTAAGACAATTCTAAAAGGTCTCACGATCCGTTTTCCAAAGGGGAAAAATATTGGAATTCTTGGTCATAATGGTGCTGGCAAGTCGACACTAATGCGTTTGATCGCTGGTGCAGAATTACCTGACAGTGGACGAATAAAACGCAATGTTAAAGTATCTTGGCCCCTTGGTTTCGGCGGAGGTTTTGCCGGCAAGATGACGGGCATTGAAAATGTACGTTTTGTTGCTCGAATGTATGGCGAGGACACAGAGCGAATGGTTGAATTCGTTGAAGACTTTTCTGAACTTGGGCCATCAATGGCACTTCCCATCCAAACATACTCCAGTGGGATGAAAGCTCGTCTTGCGTTTGGTGTGAGTATGGCGATTAATTTCAAATGTTATTTAATCGACGAAGTAACTGCTGTTGGAGATCGACGCTTCAAACGAAAATGTGATGAAGTTTTTGAAACCAAGCTCAAGCATGCAAACATCATCATGATTTCGCATTCCGAAGCTACGATCAAGAAACTTTGCGATAGCGCCTGTCTTCTACATGAGGGCGAGTTGACGATGTATGACTCTGTTGATGAAGCACTGGCTGTGCATCGGGAGAACCAGCTTAAGTAGCTGGGCAAGGTGTCATGTCGGGGCGGTCGGTTCTTATTTTACAGTCTCATCCATCCGGGTTTTGTCGGGCGTTGGTGAAGGAGTTTGAGGCGCAGGGCGTTGCTTATACAGTTGTCAATTTTTCGCTGAGTGACTGGTATTTTCGTGTTGGGTTGGGCGCGAAGAATTATTGGGGGCGGTTGAAGAACTGGCGCACGAAGCTTGAGAAGCTGATTGATGAGAAGGGGGTGACGGACATCCTCTATTATGCGGATCGGCGGCCTTATCATCGTATTGCGCATGATGTTGCCATGAAGCGCGGCATCAACACCTTTGCCTATGAATTTGGGTATATGCGGCCGGACTGGATCACGCTGGAGCGTGGCGGGATGGGGGTCTATTCTCACTTTCCCAATGATCCTGAGCAAATTCAGAAATGCGCAGCAGATCTGCCGGACCTTCGGGCGGCAGGGCGGTTTCCGCATGCCTTTTTGCAAGAAGCGACCAATGAGGTGATTTGCAACCTCATTCCGGTGTTCTTTCCCTACCTCTACCCGTTTTATCAACGTGATCGGTATTATCATCCGTTCCGTGATTACTTCAGTTACATCCCGCGCCTAATGCGTCAGAAGCGGCTTGGCGTGGAAGCGGAAGAGACAATTGCGCGGCTTGTTGAGGAGCATGCCAACTACTTTGTGGTTCCCATGCAGATGCAGGGGGATTATCAGATCCGTCACCACTCGCCTTACAAGCACCTTTCACGCTTTATTCGGGAGCTTTTCAGCACGTTTGCGGAAAGTGCACCTGCTGACAACAAGCTAGTGTTCAAGCTTCATCCGTTTGACAACAACGTGGAGAACTGGCCGCAGGTTATCCGGGATGTTGCAGCGGAATTTGAATGTCTGGACCGGACTATCATCATCGATGGTGGGAACCTGAGAAAGCTGCTCAAGCACTCCCGTGGATGCGTGCTGGTGAACAGTACGGTAGGAATGGAATCTCTGAGTATCGGCGTGCCGGTGAAGGCGATGGGCACCGCTGTCTATGATATTGCCGGATTGACGGATCAACGTTCTTTGGGTGAGTTTTGGAAGGAACCTTTCAAGCCGAATGCTGACCTTTATCACGATCTGGAAAAGCTCATGGGACATACCATTCAGGTGCGTGGAAGCTTTTTCAATCCGGAAGGCCGGCAGCTGGCTGCAAAAGAGTTTGTGAAACGCATATTGAATGACGGCGTCAACGGGCATGGCGCTTATGTTGAAACACCGCCGCGTCTGGCACAGGCCAAGGCGGCGGGTACTCCTATTCCAGATGATTGTTACTGGAGTGACAAATGACTTCAGAAAACAACCGCTGCATTTTGCTGCTGCAAGGGCCACTTTCCAAATACTATGCACGCACAGCGCACCACCTGGAGCAACTGGGTGCGAAGACGCTGAAGGTGCATTTTTGCGGCAGTGATGTGCATGACTGGGAGCAGACTGACTCCATTCACTTTGCGGAGCCGGAAGAGAACTGGGAGCTGTTTCTGGAAGCACTTATCGTTGCGCATGGTGTGACGGACATTCTGCTGCATGGAGATCGCCGCTACTATCACAAGGTGGCCATTGGCGTTGCCAAGCGGCTGGATGTGAACATCATCGCCACCGAGCTAGGCTATCTTCGCCCTGACTGGATGACGGTGGAATTTGGCGGCTGTTCCGCGCTCTCGCACTTCCCGCAAAGCAAGCAGGAGTTGATGGCGTTGGAAACACCTGCGCAGGAGGACAGCAGCACCGTTGTTTATCCGGGCAGTTACAAGCAGATTGTATTGCAAGAGCTGGGGTTCACCTTCTACAACGCGCTGCACGCTCGCAAGTTTCCGCATTATCGCAATCACCGCACGGAGCCGCGCACGCAGGTTTATGGTGGCTGGCTGAGGGCTCGGATGCAGGCCAAGAAACGACGGCAGGAAGCAGAGGTAATCTGGGATCAGCTGAAGCAGAGCGGCATGCCTTATTACCTGTTCGCGTTGCAGCTGAATGGGGATTTTCAGATCAGGGACCACTCTCCGTTTGGCAGCATTTATGAGGCGATTGAGAAAGTCATCGCCTCCTTTGCGTGCAATGCGCCGGATGGAACGCTGCTGCTGTTCAAAAGCCACCCGCTGGAGTACCGCTTCAAGGATCTTTCCCGCGCCATCGTTGAGGCCAGCCGCACGCATGGCGTTGAGGGCCGGACCCAGCTCATCCATGGGCGGACGATCAAAGAGCTGGCAGAGCCATCCCTTGGCATGCTGACTATCAACAGTTCTGCAGGCATTGAGGCGCTGGAGTACGGCGTACCGACCTGCTGCATTCTGCCAACCATTTACGATATGGACGGCCTGACCCATCAGGGCGATTGGGAAGAATTCTGGCGCTCCGCGACGCCGCCAGAGCCGGATGTGTTCCGCAAGTTTGTGGAGGCGCTCAAAGCCACCATTCAGGTGCGCGGCACGCTTTATAACGCGGAAGGGCTGGAAGCGGCCGCGAAGGGAACAGCAGAGAAGATCCTCTCCACCGCCTATGCCGAGCAACGTTTGAAGCGTAAGGAGCCTCCGCGCATGGCCAAGGCGCGGAAGATGGGCGTAACCTACGATCACTTTATGTAGTTTGAGGGGGTGCAGTGCAGATCTGTCTGATTTCCAACGCGAGTGTCTACACAGATGTGGCCCTGCATTCATTGCTGGCACACCCTGAGATCAAGATCGCAGGGTTGGTCAAGTGCACCTCTGTCGTTGGCAAACGGGATGACTGGCGGGCCTATAAAGATCTGATCCTGCGCTCTGGTCCGCTATATGCAGGCTATCTGGGTGCAGTCACCAAGCCTGCTTACCGGCTACCTCACGTCCCAAAATGGAAGAGCATGAGCGTTTGGGCGCACAGCCTGCAATGCCCTATCCTGCGTACGACGGATGTAAGTGCCCCACAAACTTTGGATTTCATAGAGAGCTGCCAGCCGGACATCATTCTGACCGTACATCTGGGGCAGATCCTGAATGCCGCGTTTTATGAGCGGTTCGCAGGCAAGACCTACAACATTCACCCGGGCAAACTGCCGATTTATAAAGGGCCAGATCCGGTCTTTCATGCGATCATGGAAAATGAGCAGGCCTTTACGGTGAGCCTGCATGAGAGCATTCAGAGGATTGATGCGGGCAAGGTGCTGGCGGAAACGACGGTGGTGCCTGTGAGGCGAACGCTCTTCCGTACCAATCTGGAGCTTTTCAGCAAAGCGGGGCAATTGGTCGGCTCGCATTTCCTTGGCAAGAATGACTGCATGCCTGTGCCAGATGACAGGGCCCCGCGATATCGCAGCTGGCCCACCAATGGCGAGGTTCTGCGTTTTCTGGCGCGAGGCCACAGGCTCTAAGCTCTGATTACGCGTGTTCTCACAGAACCTACAAACACAATCTAGTCAGCTCTGGCAGCCACCTTCTCAGTTGCTTCTGGTTCACTAGCTGCTGCCTTTTCTGCATCGCGGATACGCTGACGGGAGAGGGAGAACAGGCCTGCGCCAACAACGATGATTGCGCCCAGAATAGTGCTCCAGACCGGCAGATCGGAGAACACGATGAAGCCAATCGGGATGGACCAGACGAGCTGCAGATAGTTGAACGGCTGGATATCGCTTGCCTGTGCCAGCGAAAGAGCCTTCATCAGCAGGAAGTGCGCGGAGGTTCCGGTGGCGCAGATGCCAAGCAGCAGAACCCACTCCACCTCATCAAACGCCATCATGTGCTGAGAGCCGATGATGGTGGAAAGCACGGTGCCCACGATGCCCACGTAAAGGAACGAAGTCAGCGCGCTGTCATCCTGGCTCGCAAGGCGTGTGAACAGCTGGTAGAGCGCGAAGCTGACGGAAGCGGCCAAAGCCACAACAGCACCCCAGCCGCCGATGTTGCCATCCGGCTGCAGCATGATCAGCAGGCCCGCCATGCCGCACACCATTGCCGTAATGCGGCGCCAGCCAACGGTTTCACCCAAAAACACAGCAGCAAGGCCGGTGACGATCAACGGATGGGCTTGAAAGATTGCAGTCACATCCGCCAGCCCCAGCATGCTGAAGGCAAAGGTGATCAGGCAGATTTCGGCAAACAGCAGCAGACCGCGGAAGATTTGCAGGCCCGGGCGTTTTGTGCGCACCACATTGTAGAGCCCCTGCTCGCTGATCATGGCCCAACCAACAGCAATCGCCAGCAACACCCAGAAACGCACCATCATGATGAACCAGACCGGATGATCTGACACCAGCTGCTTGGTGATCGCATCCTGCATCGCGAAGATGAGCGTAGACAGGATTGTAAGCGCGATACCCATGTTTCGCTTGCTGAGGAACTGAGCCATTTTTTGTCCTTGCTAGCAGCACAAATCCGCTTACGGAGACGAACCAGAAAGCGAATGGAGAGGGAGGAAATGTGCTGAAAAGTAATTCTGAATGCCAATCGACATTAATAATGCACGTATACTCTGATGCATCACAAAGCAAATGCAAAAAACGCAGAGCAGCTATTTTTGCATCACAGTTCGTTTAGGCAGCGTCGTTTTGCGGAAGTGAGCGCGCTTTAGCTTCGGTGCTGGTTACGTTTGCGATAGCTCAACAGCGGCTGAAACCAAAGGATTTGAGAATGAAACACCTTTTCCGGCTATTGGTCTTTCTCTCCCTCGCTCTGTCCTCAGTCAGCGCAGTCTCTGCTGATCAGCTGGATTCAAACGTCGCCATAGCCAGAAGTTCTCTGAAAGACTTTGCCCTGATCTCCTGCCTCATAGCCATTGATCCGGGCAGCTCGCTTGCCAATGATCTGGCGCTATCCAAGCGGGCGTTTTCCTTTGCCGGCAAGGGCCACTACATGATCATGCAGGATGAGTATACGTTGGAGATGACGCACGATCCCTACTATGAAACAGTCGTTCTCATGCTTCAGGAAGCACAGAAGTTCATCGGGATCATGAAAAGCGGAGAGATCTCACAGAGCTACGGGTGTTTTCAGGTCTACCACTCGCAAACCTTTGATGCATTTATTGCCACGCAGGATGAGTACATCTTGCCGAACTGAAAGCCACCTAATTAGCAGCCTTCTGGTGCTTCGCGCAGCTCAGCAGGTTCGTCGCAAACACGCACGACTTTGGACAGCAGGACAGTCACAAACGGGAAGACCAGCGAACTGATGACCACGGCCAGTGCAAACGCGACGGAAAAGGACTTGAACCACAGGGCCATAAAGTTTTCGACGAACCCGAGGTTCAGAACCAGCATGGCAAAGGACATCAGCAGGCTCATAAAAAAGGAAATGCTGATCCGCAGCAGGTAGCCATAGGTTCGTGGGGAAACATTCATACACTTATCTCTTATTTATTTTGAACTCAAAATATATGAAATCAAGTCAAACTGTCAAGATACCCCGCTGCATGGCAGATATGCAGTTTTACGGTTACATCCGCCCCTTCAGGACCACCAGCAATTGCATTGTATTTTCAATATGATCCGAAGTTTATTTCAGCGAATTATTAAAAAGGCCGCGGCTACACTCCGCCATCGGGTCAATCCCGCGAGGACCCTCGATGTGACCAGTATGATGCAATCGAGTCAGGCTCTATGGATACAAACAACAGCTTATATCGCCCCCCGGCACCTCACCCTTACACCGAAGGTACGGGGGATTTTGATGGCGTTGAAACAAACCTCCTAAAGCACCTTCCCGAAGAACTCTACAAAGCAGATGTCGTTGATATCTCTACCTCTGACCGCACCAACTATCTGGTCAACGACCCTGATCTGATCTCCGTTATTTTTGAAGAAAAGCCCGAAATCTTCGTCAAAGCAGAAGGCATGATCGAGTTGCTGCGCCCTTTGCTGGGTGACCACCCGATCGTAACCAGCAACAATCGCTGTCTGGACCAGCGCGACATGATCCGCCCCATCGGCACCATGCGCACGCAGCAGGTCAACTTTGAGCATATTCAGGATTCCATTGGCCGGTTCAGCGATTACTGCGAAGAAATTCAGAACGAGAATCGGGTCATCGACCTGTCTTTGCTGCTTCGCCGCCTCAACGCAGATATCGCCTATCGCATGCTGTTCTCCAACGAGCTGCCCACTGATGTGTTCAAGGAGATCAACTCCCACGCCCGCGATTTTGAGCTGCGCATCTCACAGCTGATCCGCGAAACGGCTGAGCAAGGCGTGGCCTGGCAGTTGCCCAAGCTGCCGCAAACGGCCATGTATGCCGCGCAGCAGCTGCGCTATCTGGTGAGCATGCTCATTGATGGCAACATCCAGAGCAACAGCTTCTCCCACCACAGTTTCCTGCACAAATTCCTCATCGCCCGCTCTCCTGAAACCAACATTCCCTTCACCCGCAAGCAGTTGATTGACCACGTCACCACCATCCTGAACAGTCAGGAGCTTGCCGCCGCCGTGCTGATGTGGGCATTTTTTGTGCTGTCACAGTGCCCTGAA
This sequence comes from Microbulbifer sp. MKSA007, assembly GCA_032615215.1. Classification (NCBI taxonomy): domain Bacteria; kingdom Pseudomonadati; phylum Pseudomonadota; class Gammaproteobacteria; order Cellvibrionales; family Microbulbiferaceae; genus Microbulbifer; species Microbulbifer sp. MKSA007. The sequence goes on from CP128431.1 coordinate 219,957, forward strand.
GCCAAGCAGAAGATCAGAGAAGAAGTGCGCAAGGTCGCCGGGCATGATGACATTCACTTTGAGCAGCTCTCCCGCCTCAGATACACCCGCAATGTGTTCCGTGAGATCCTGCGCCTTTATCCGCCGATCCCACACCTGACCCGCCGCGCCAGCAGGCCGCTCAAGCTGGGCAAACTGGATTTGCAGGAAGGAACGCAGATCACCGTTTCTCCATGGATCGTGCACCGGCACAAGCAGTACTGGTTTAACCCGGATCGCTTTGATCCGGAGCGCTACATGCGCAAGGATCAGCACATCATCATGAAGAGCTTTCTGCCATTTGGCCGTGGCCTGCGCATGTGCACCGGCGCCAGCTCCGCCATTCTGCAAGGCACCCTCATCCTCGCTCGCATTGTCAGCAAATTCGACATCGACATCCTCAACGCCGACAAGGTAGAACCGGAGGGCGTGCTCTTCCTGGAACCAACCCGTCCCATCGTCTGCAAGGTCACGCCGGTTTAAGCGCAGATAAACCCTCGACGTCCCGTCCTGATCAATGCTAGGGAAGCGCAATGCTGCATGCAGGGGGAAAGCGATGTCCATTGAATTGAAACCCATGATACAGGCCGATGTGCCTGCGCTGATGAACCTGTTTCAGCTCTACCTCTATGACATGTCAAAATACATGCACTGGCCGATCTCCAAGGAAGGCCGGTTTGAGTTTGACGAGAACATCGTGCTTGCCTACTTCCAGCAGGCAGATCATCACCCCTACTTCATCATGAGCAGCAGCGAGATCGCTGGGTTCGCGCTGGTCCGACGTTATCCTTATGATGCCGATCTCATCGACATGGGCCAGTTCTTCATTCTTGGAAAGTTCAAGCGGCAAGGGCTGGGACAGGCCGCGTTAAGAGCCTGCCTGCAACGACACCCCGGCGATTGGCAAGTGCGTGTCCTGCCCCAAAACGCAGGCGCCCAGAGCTTCTGGACCAAAACCATCGCAGCCCTCACCAACAGCGCTCATCACATCAGCACGGGTGACTATCAGGGCACGGAAATGACCTTCATCCATTTCTCCAGCAAGAGCGCTCTTTGCTCTGCGGATTAGCAAAGACAGGTTGCAGAAGGTAGCTGTCTTGCTCTCGCTGTAATCTCCCGATCAGGACGACAACTGGTGTTGATATCTCAGCAATAATCCTGTGTCGTCTTGACGTGCTATTCCTAAAACCCCGTTATGCGGGTCTTTAGAATCCGAACATGGGGTCAACTTTGAAAATTCAGGCGCTATGGCATTACCCAATCAAATCCCTACTTGGAGAAACACTTACTAAACTCGACCTGAATGAACGAGGTGTGGTTGGCGATAGGCATTTCGCTATTGCCGATGCTCAAGGAAAATTCGGAAGTGGCAAGAACACCCGGCGTTTCAAACGTATAGACAATCTGTTGTCATTACGTGCCATGACAGAGGATGGTATTGTATCAATTGGTTTTCCGGATGGGTGCTTCATTGATGTTAACTCGGAAAAAATCAATCACCAACTCACTGAATTTCTTGGACAACCAGTGTCAGTAGTCCCAGAGCGAAACATCCCACATTTTGACGACGGGCCAGTACACCTATTGCTTTCATCGGAAATCGCAAAATTGCAGAGCCTTGCTCCAAATGCCCGAATTGACGAGCGCCGTTTCCGCCCAAATATCATCTTGGATGTTCCGAAGCACATGACTGATGACGATTTAGTTGGCAAGTTACTGAGAATTGGCGATGTACAGTTGGAAGTCACACACAAAACGGAGCGCTGCAGGATGGTGACCATTGAACAAGATGATCTTAGATTTGAACCAGACATCTTGCGACCAATTGCACGCGATTTCGATGTTAAGTTTGGCATCTATGCTAAGGTTGTCCAATCTGGTCGGATTGCCGTAGGGCAAGAGGTGAGTGTCTCATAGCCTAACATCGCACAAACCTCAGAAGCGCCTTCCTAGATAAAGCAAACAACAAATACTCGATTATGATTGGAGAATTGAATGAGCCAACATGCGATTAAGGCCCATAGCCTTCTTGGTGCATTTGTTGCGGATGCAGCGTCCCTTGGGCTGCACTGGCTTTATGATGTTGAGCGCATTCACCATGTCACGCAGGAACAGCACGATTCCGCTGCCTTTGTTCCGCTGACGCCATCCTACTTTGAGAGCGTCCCTGCCTACTTCGCCCATGCGAACAGGCAGGATGGTCAGTTCACCCAATACGGTGAAAACCTGCATCTGACGCTGCAACACCTGCTGGCGCATGACAAGCATCTGAAGATGGAAGAGTTTCAGCAGGCATTTGCCGCGCACTTTGGTGCTGGCGGCACCTACAACGGTTACATCGACCGCCCAACCCGTGGCACGCTGGAAAATATCGCCAATGAGAAGCTGACGCCTTCCGGAGTTGATGATGATCAGCTCCCGGCCCTCTCCAAGATTCCCACAGTGCTGTTTGCCTACGACCAGAGCGATCAGATGCAGGATCAGGTGGAAGCCATCATCCGCTCTACCAACGACAACGAAGAATCCGTCGCTTACGGCTTTGTGTTCGCGGACCTTCTGGACCGCGTGGTCAATGGCGAAGATCTGCAGGACGCTTTGACGGCAGCCGCCGACGGTGCGCACCCTGACATTCAAGGCAAACTGAAAGCCGCGCTGGAAGCAACCGAAACGGATTCCGTCAGCTACGGAGAGACCACAGGTCGGGCCTGCCATCTTGAAATGGGCGTTCCGCTCAGCTTCCACATTCTGAAGAACACCGGGTCTTATCGCGAAGCCGTTGAGACCAACATTCTGGCAGGCGGCGACAGCGCCGGACGCTCCATCCTGATCGGTGCAGTGCTCGGTGCCATCCATGGTCTGGACACCGACAAAGGCATCCCGCTCTCATGGATCCTAAAGGTGCAAAACAACGCCCACCTCTGGCAAGAATGCTGCGAACTGGCGGGGCATAGCTAGGGGAAGTTGGAGGCGGAGCAGCTACTTTAGCTCCAGCAAACTTCAGGAACTCTCAGGTGGTCTGCGTTTTGAAGCTCGTAGGCCACTCCTGAAACGAGAGAACCATCGGGCAGCTCGCAGGCAAGCGGGGTTCGGGCAAATTCCTTGAACCCCAGTTTTCGGGCAAGTCGTGCGCTCCCTTCGTTTGGTTCAGCATGTCCAGTGGTTAACAGACGCGCTGACAATGCATCAAAGGCAACCACGACCATCGCGCTTACGGCTTCAGAACCAAACCCACGGCGTGCCCACTGAGAGCGTATCCAGTAAGTCAGCCTGAACTGGCCGCGTCGCCAAACCGGCAAAAGCTCAATAAAGCCAATGAACTTACCTTCATGAAAGATGCTGAAAGGCAGCCGTTCTCTCAGGTCAAATAGCCGTATTTGCTCAGCCAATTGTGTTGTCTGCCAACTTTGGCTGGCTTCCTGTTCCCTGTCTCCCATCACTTCGTGAAACCATGGCAGAAGCTCTTCAAAACTTTCAACGCGGGCTTCAGCAAGCTGCGCCGCAGTGCATTCAGCGGGCTTCAAAATCTGCAAATGCTTTGTCTGCACTTGTTCTGGCACTGAAATGGAAAGAGGGTCTATAAGACGCGCCTTTGGCAACATGGTCCGGTCTCTGCAGCATGGAGTTATTCAGAAACTATGCATGAAGACTGCTTGAAAATGAAGCGCTGCTTCCACGACTAAGCCATTTGAGAAAACAGTCGAGCAAAGTTCATTCTGCTGGGACTTTCGAGGCGCATCTGGTTTCTTATGCATGCTGCGTAAATTCGATTAAACGCAGGGTTTTCGCAGAGGTTTGAAAGTGTCTCGACGCTTTCTCGGTTTGTTAGGGCTGTCCCTGAGTTTCCCTTGTGGGTGGAGATAAAACACCTCAAGGTTGCAGTCGCATCTCTTTCAAACCAAAGTGTTTCCCATGGTCATTCCTCCCCGTAAACGCAGCATTAGCCGCCGGAATTTCCTAAAGACATCAGCATCTTCCATCGTGGTTGCCAGCTTGTTTGAGCTGAACCTGAACAAGCCCAATGTGTCCTCAAGCGGTAAAAGCGTCATCATTGTTGGCGCTGGTATTGCCGGTTTGACCGCCGCTCGTGATCTCATGGATGCGGGCTACACCGTGCTGGTGCTGGAGGCTAGCAACAAGATTGGCGGTCGCATTCGCACCAATCGCGCGCTTGGCGTTCCCATCGAGGAAGGGGCTGGTTGGATCCACGGGCCAGATGACAACCCCATCATGAAGCTCGTCCACCAGATGGGCCAAAAGACCTTCGTGACCAAGGACTCCAACTTCACCGTCTATGACCATCGTGGCCAGACAGTTTCCAACGAGATGATCTCGAAAATGGGTGAAGAGCACTATGAGATGCTGGATCTGATCAGCAACGGCATGACGAAAGATATGCCCCTTTCTGAAGCGCTAGAGCATATTGCACCGAAGATGTCCCGCGATCCGGTGTTCAAGTGGATGACCTCCGCCTACACCGAATTTGATACCGGCAGCCCGGTCAATGAGCTCTCGGCCATGTACTTCAGTCAGGATGACATGTTCGAGGGCGAAGATGTGGTGTTGGTAGATGGGTACGACCGGCTTTTGGAACCGCTCACCCATGGTATCGCGATACTCACTCGCAAACCTGTCCGCCGCATCGCGTACCATGATCGCGCGGGCGTGTTCGTACAGACGGATCGGGAGATTTTTGAGAGTGATTTTGTGATTGTCACGGCCCCGCTCGGGGTGCTCAAGTCAGAGGACATTGAGTTCATCCCACCGCTGCCCGAAACACATAGGAACGCAATTGAACGCGTTGGTATGGGAGACATCACAAAAGTCGCAATGAAATTCGACGACCTGCACTGGCCTGAAAACACTCAATATTTTGGCTTAATGACGCAAACGCAGGGCCGCTGGAATTATTTTCTCAATCATAAGCCCTTTATCGACGCAAACGTACTCACCGCGCTCAGCTTCGGCAACTATTCCCGTATGATCGAGACCATGGATCACGACTATATGCTTGAAGATGCAATGAAAGCGGTGCGTGTCATGTTTGGTGCAGACACGCCGGATCCCCGTCACTACATCGCAACCCGCTGGTCGCAGGATCCTTACACCAAAGGCGCTTTCTCCTACGCCAAAGTCGGCTGTAATCCTTATGATTTCAATGTGTTATCCGAACCTGTCGGCAAATGCCTGGCACTGGCGGGAGAGCACACCAACTTCCAATACCACGGTACCGTCCATGGCGCCCACCTGAGCGGAAAAAAGGCGGCAAAAATAGCAATGAAAACAATGATGTAGCGTTGAAGGCATTTCATGCAAAAAGCCGCAGAAAATGACTTCTGCGGCTCTCAAATATTCAAAATTATGCTGTTAACGCAATGCCTTATGCCTTGGCATCAATATCTTCAAGCACATCCAGAAGCTGGTGCGGAAGGCCGATTGTGTAATCCGGCACTTCATCCTGATTGGCAGGCTCTTTTGGATAACGCGGGGTCCAGTTGATCCAGACAGATTTCATCCCCAACCGGTTGGCTCCTGCCACATCACGTTCAAGGTTATTCCCCACCATGACGCAGCCCGCGTAGTCCTGTTCTTCAAGCCCCAGAAGCTTCACCGCTTCAAGGAACATGCGCGGATCTGGCTTATGGCAACCCACGGCTTCGGAGATGGAGCGCGCATCGAGATTTATGCCAGAAATCCATAGCCTTATGGACGTTCTCAAAGCTCTCAACCAGACCATCAGCCACCAGCGCCACCATGTAGCCGCGCTCTTTGAGCCAATCCACCAGCTTATCCCCGCCCGGGATCGGCTCTGCGGAGAGTACTAGTTCCCCCTCAACGAAAATCTGGGAGCTCTCATCAATCAAAGTATCCCCGCTATCAAGGAACACCGCCTTCACGCCTTTCGCCTCACTGCGCAGCTCTTTCAAAACCGCACGAACCCGAGATGGAATAGAAGCCTTCAGCTCCTCCCAAGGCATCATCTCAACAGAGCGCAGATCGAAGATCTGGTCGAAATGATAGGATGGTTTGAAAGCCTTTGATTTCATATACTTACGCGCGACGTGATGATCATAAGGCTTCAAATCTGCCAGCTCCGCTGCAAACATATCCTGCACCAGAATGGTCCCGGAACCTGCTCGCTCACCGCAGCAAATGGTCGTTATCGCAAAGTTTGACCGCAGCGCTTCAGAACTTGCTGCAAAAGCGTGTTTTCCTGGTTCAGAATAAAGGGTTACACGCCCTTCTTCCATCGGCACCTGACCGTTCCATGTGCTCAACTCACCCGCACAGCCATGGGCGCTGCCTTCCACGCGCACCACTTCCCCAGCTTCAGAAAGGTACACCCAGATGTGCTCCAGCTCGTAAAGGTGTTGGATATCCCAATCCCACCAGATGGCGTACTCAATGGCAAGCGCAGCGCCGTTTAGTTTTATTTTCTGGGCACTTGAGACGGAAACACCGTCCTGATCGTAAAGCGTATATCCTAGCGCAGACGGGAGGAAAGGTTCTTTGTCGTCAAACCGGATAACAGGTGCATGCTGCTTCACCAGCACTGCGATATCTGCTGATGTTGCCTCAGAAAAAGACAGAGGGGCTGCGGAAATATTCAATTGAAACTCCTTGTTCTTCTTGTCCGGGAAGAAGGCTGGCGCTTTATGCAGCGCTTGTAGAAAGAGGAAGGGATCCCTTGCGGGGATGGGAAACGGAACGCCGTTGTTTCAGCTCAACGGGCTTGGTCTCATGCAGGCGCTTGCTGGAAGGATTGCGTATCTTTTCAATGATATAGCGGGCCGCCGATGCTCCCATCTCAGCAATTGGCTGCTGGATGGTGGAGAGCTGCGGCGAGGTGATGCTGCTGATCGGGATACCATCGTACCCGAGGATGGAAACATCCTCCGGCACGCGCAAACCACGGTCAAAGCAGGCATGCATCGCACCAATGGCTGCCGTATCCGTTATCGCAAAAAGCGCTGTTATTTCAGGGTTCTGATCCAACAACTCATTCGCTGTCGCATATCCCAGATCATAACGTTTACGCTCATTGGGTTCCGGCAGATACACCGACTTTTCAATCTGGTATTCGCGGGCAACTTCCAGCAGCCCCCGCATGCGCAGGTTGCCCACGCTCTCCCGGCGCGGGTCATGGTCTGCCTTGGTGGCGAGCACGCCGATGTGTTTATGCCCCAACGCCACCAGATAGCGCATGCCAATGCGCCCACCTTCAGTGTTGTCACAAACCACAAAGGATTCGGAGCGACGGCCGGGCAGAATATCGACATAGACCGTCGGAATATCGTTCGCTTGCAAGCGCTTAACGTTCTTCAGCGTTTCGGCTGCTGAGTTGGAAGGGCGTACTATTGCACCCGCCACTTGCATCTCGATCATGGTCTGCGTGTACTTGCGCTCACGCTCTGCTTCTCCCCGTGTGCAGCAGGAGAGGACTTTGAAGCCCTCATCATGCAGCGTCTTTTCGATGGATACATAGAGCATGGTCGCAAACGGGGATTTCTGGTTTTCCAGAAACAGCGCAACCAGATTGGAATCCTGCCGGCGCAAAGACGTGGCCAGACGGTTGGGGCGATACCCCAACTCATCAATCACAGCCTGAATCTTGGCGCGGGTTTCGTCCTTCACCCGCTCGTCTTTATTCAACACCCGGGAAACGGTTGCCGTTGAAACGCCTGCCTTTTCTGCCACATCACGGATACTTGCCATCGGTGCTACCCCGCCATCGCTTCCAATTGGTCCGCGGGCGTATTTTGCACCACATCAGGGTGATGGCAAGCAAGCATATGATCCGTGCTGATCTCACCAAGTGATGGATCAGAACTCTTACAAATGCTTGTGGCATAACGACATCTCGGCGCAAACGGACAGCCCTTCGGCAAGTTAGCCGGGTCTGGCACGTTGCCCTCCAACCGGATGCGCGTGTCATCCGCATGGGCGTTTGGCACTGGCTCCAGAATCGCACTCATCAACGCTTCGGTGTAGGGGTGCCGAGGGGCATTAAAGATCGTCTCTGTGTCCGCCAGCTCCACAATCCGGCCGGCATACATAACCGCAACACGGTCGCTGATATGCGCCACCACACTCAGGTCATGGCTGATGAACAGGTAGGTGAGGTTCAGCTCTTCCTGCAGATCTTTCAAAAGGTTAAGGATCTGCGCCTGCACAGAAACATCCAGCGCAGACACCGCTTCATCCGCAATGATCACCTTTGGATACGGGGCCAGAGCACGGGCGATGCCGATGCGCTGGCGCTGGCCGCCACTGAAGGCATGAGGATAACGCTTCAGGAACTCCTTTGAGAACCCGATCTTATCCATCACCTCAAGCACGCGCTTTTCAATGTCTTTCTTGCTCTTCAGCTCCTGCCCGACACGCAGCACTTCGGCTATGATGTCGTAGACCGCCATGCGCGGATTGAGCGAGGAGTTTGGATCCTGAAACACCATGCGGATATCCGCCCAGTAAGGACGCAGCTGGCTATCCGTTTTGCCGGTCAGCTCAACCTCTTCCTCCTCAGGGCGGAACATCACCTTGCCATTCGTTGCCTTATGCAGGCCGATAATGGTCTGCCCCAGAGTGGACTTACCGCAACCAGATTCCCCAACAAGACCAAGGGTTTCCCCGCGCCAGATTTTCAGTGACACATCGTTGAGCGAGCGCACAGTTCCGGTCTGGCGGTTGAAGAAGCCAGATCGGATCGGGAAATGCTTACTCACATTTTGCAGTTCCAGAATAGGCGCTTGCGAGCGGTCTACCGGGTTTGGAGCATGGAGGCAGTCATCAACTTGGGAGGTCGACGTATGTAGTGGGACAAGATCCGCCTGTGCCCCAAACCCGTGACAGCGGACGCTTTGCACGCCACTGATCGCAGTCAGCTCCGGTAGTTTCTCGTTACAAAGGCCGGTGACAAAGTGGTCACAACGATCCTGAAACGGACAGCCTTTAGGTCTGTTCTGAAGGCTTGGCACCACACCCGGAATGGCATTCAAACGCGCGCGTCGTTTCCCGTCCGTATGTGGTAGGGAGGCCAAAAGCCCTTTTGTGTAAGGGTGTTGCGGGTTGGTCAGGATCTGTTCAACAGGCCCCTGCTCCACCACATTGCCCAGATACATAATCACCACTTCATCAGCGATATCTGCCACCACGCCCAGATCATGAGTGATGAACAACATGGACATGTTGCGTGTCTTTTGCAGCTCGCGCATCAAGTCCAGAATGATCGCCTGGGTGGTTACATCCAGCGCAGTGGTCGGCTCATCAGCAATCAGCAGGCGCGGATTACAGATCAGCGCCATCGCAATCATGGCCCGTTGGCGCATTCCGCCGGAAAGCTCGAAGGTGTAGCTGTCAAAGCGATCTGCAGCAGAGGGAATACCCACCAGCCGCAGCATCTCAATGGCCTGGAACTTTGCTTCTTCAAAGCTCAGGTTCGTATGCCAGCGCAGCACTTCCACGATCTGGTTGCCAATGGTGTAGAGCGGAGACAGCGATGTCATCGGCTCCTGATAGATCATGGAGATCTCGTTGCCCTGAATGGCACGAATATGCTTTGCTTTTGCAGGACCTTGGGCAAGATCCAACAGATCTCCATCGGCGCGCTGGTATTCTATTCTGCCGCTTTCAATAGCGGCATGGTTGTCCAGAATACGCAGCAGCGCCTTTGCGGTGACGGACTTGCCGCAACCGGATTCCCCCACCAGACACACCGTTTTTCCTTCGGGAATGGAAAAACTGATGTTGTCCAGCGCGGTTACCTTCCCATCATCTCCGGAGAAGGAAACGCTGAGATCCGTGACGTTAATCAAGGGTTTCATGGTCTCGTTCCTCACTTGGAATAAGGGTCGGCAGCATCACGCAAGCCGTCACCGAAAAAGTTGAGTGCAAGCACAGCGATCACGACCATCACACCCGGCCAAAACAGCCACGGAGCGTTGGCGATGGAGCGGATGTTCTGTGCTTCCTGAAGCAGAACACCCCAGCTGACCACTGGCTGGCGCAGGCCAATACCAAGGAAAGACAGAGAGGTTTCAGCCACGATCATGCCAGGAATGGCTAGTGTCACTACCGCAATGATATGACTGATAAAACTCGGCACCATGTGGCGTACCAGAACGCGCGGCACCGAACATCCGTCCAACCTCGCAGCTTTTACGAAGTCCTCCGATTTGAGGGAAATAAACTTGCCGCGTACCACACGGGCCAGCCCCGTCCAGCCGATGATCGACAGGATAACCGTGATCAGCAGATAAGTTTGCAGAGGTGGCGTATCAGGTGGAATAGCGGCAGCCAGACCAATCCAGAGCGGGATACTTGGCAGGGATTGCAGGAACTCGACAACACGCTGCGTGACCGTATCCACCCAGCCACCGAAGTAACCGGAAAGCCCACCAATCAGCACGCCAAGCACGAGGCTAAGCGCCACACCAACAAGGCCAATGGTCATGGACACACGGGTGCCATGAATCGTGCGGCTCAGCACATCGCGACCGAGGCGGTCTGCCCCCAGCAGGAACATGCGGTCGCGCTTTTTGACTGGCGCAAACAGGCGACGTTCTGCGGGAACAAAGCCGAACAACTTGTAAGGCTTGCCTTTGACGAAGAAGCCCAGTTTCACAACACGGCGCGGGTCTTCCACGAAGGTGCGACGTCCGGAGTTGTAGTCGATCTTGGACCGATACCCCAGCACATGAGGCTGGAAGACGGTGCCTTCTTTTGTCTCCAGAAACCAGTTGATGCTTTGCGGCGGCGCATAGGTATTGCGCACGCTGAAATCATTGGGGTCATGGGGCGCAAGAAACTCCACGAATGCGGCGATCAGGTAGATCAACAGTGTGATGATGCCGCCCAACATGCCCAGCTTATGTTTGCGGAACCGACGCCACATCAACCGCCACTGGCCTTCATAAGCTCTTGAGTTTGCCGGCACTCCAGCCACGTCTACAGCGCTCATCACAGCCCCCCATTGTTGAACTGGCGGCGGATACGTGGATCAAGCCAGGCAAGTAGAATGTCAGAGAACAACGTTCCAAGAACTGTAAGGAAGCTCAGGAACATGATGAGAGCAGCTGCCAGATACATATCTTCCTGGCGCAGCGCATCAAACAGCAGCGGGCCGGTGGTTTGCAGGCCCAACACGATGGAAACAATGGTGGAGCCAGACACGATCTGCACGAACAGTTCGTTGAGGCTGGAAACGAATGGGTTCAAGGCATGGCGAACCGGGTACTTGGCCAGCACCCAATGCTCCGGCATGCCTTTGGCGCGGGCCGTCACAACATAAGGACGGTGTAGCTCATCCAGCAGGTTGGCGCGGATCGTACGGATCACGCTGGCCGTACCAGCAGTGCCAAGCACGATCATCGGGATCCAGATATGAGCCATCAGATCACCGACACGGGCTAAAGACCATGGCGCATTGACGTAATCCGGTGAGAACAGCCCACCGACATTTTGGCCAAAGTAACGGAAAGAAACGTACATCAACACAAGCGCCAACAGGAAGTTTGGTACAGCAAGGCCGATAAAACCAAGGAAGGTGGCGACGTAGTCACCAAGGGAATATTTGCGAACAGCAGAGAAAATGCCAACCGGAATAGCGACAGTCCAGATGAAAACCATGGAGCAGATGGAAAGCAAGGTGGTCATTCCCAACCGATCCCAGATCAGCTCTTCCACTGGCAGCTCATAGCTGAAAGAGCGCCCCAGATCTCCATGGACAACCATTTTCCAGATCCAGTCAAAGTATTGGGCCAGAACGGATTTATCCAATCCATATATCTTCCGCAGACCTTCGGCTTCAGCAGCGGTGATGTAATCACCATCCAACGATGCTTCCAAAACCAATCGGTCGATATAGTCTCCGGGTGGCAGCGTGATCACCAAAAACGCCACGAGCGAAATCGCGAGCAAGGTTGGGATCATCAGCAGGACCCGTTTGACAACAAACATTCCCATTTAAAGCAGATATCCTAGTTGCAAGGCTCTGCCCCTCCCCGCAGGAAGGGGCAGATTGGTTCGGGCGATCGATTACTTCTTGGAAGGATCGATGTAGAAGCTGGAGAAGTTCACAGGAGCAGGACCCGGATACAGCCAACCTTCCAACAGTGTGTCCGGCACATTGCGCAGCTTGTTGCTGATGGAGCGGAACCCACCGCCCGGCAACGCAATGCCCATGGACAGGAAGTTGTCAGCAGAAAGCTGCATGAACTCTTCCATCAGCTCTGTCTGCTCCGCACCCACCTTGGTTGGCACCAGATCAGCGATCTCGTACATGCGCTTCACAGCTGCTGGCGGCTCAGTTGGAACTACGCCTTCACGGATGGTCTTGTTCGGATCTTTCTTCAGATCGTACCAGGCATCCCAGCCTTCCCAGTTGCCGTGCTCCTTGAAGTTGGTCAGGCGCTCAAGGTTCACCAGTGGGAACTGGCCGCAGCCATTTTCACCCACCCAGATGGTGATCTCTTTATCCTGACGCTGCAGGGTCGCCATGTGGATCTCGTCACTGGCCACGCTCACCACCACATCAAGTCCCAGCTCCTGCCAGTCTTTTGCGATGATCTGCATCATGTCCACCCAGTCCGGGCGGAAGCCTTCATTGACGTGCACGATGAACTTGAACGGTTTGCCATCAGGGCCGACGCGTTTGCCATCCGGTCCCATCGGCAGGATCTTATCCAGATGCTCGGCAGCAAGGTCAGGATCAAACACGGTGTACTGACGGGCCAGCTGATCATTGTAATAAGGAGATTCAGGACGTGGGCTGACCTGATATGGCTCTCCCTGCCCCAGATATACAGCATCGATGATCAGATCACGATCCATGCCAAGCGACAGACCAATGCGGAAGTCCTTGCTCTGGAACACCTGCGCCTTGACTGGGTCAGGATGGTTCATGGCAAACATGAACTGCGCGTTGTTGTAGTTACAACTGTTTGCTGTCACCAGACGGTAGTTGCCGCGCTCTTTGTTGTCGAAGAACACTGCACGGTTTGGAGGCGTGGAGATGTTACGCGGAGAAATGTCGATCTCACCCTGAACAGTCTTCAGCAGTGCAACTTCCGGATCCTTCGCCAGCACCCAGGTGCGTTTGTCGATGTAAGGCAGCTGGTTACAGGAGCTGTCGACCTTCCAATAGTACGGGTTGCGCTCAAAGGTGAAACGCTCTTTACCCAGAACAGCTTCGGTCGGGCGCCATGCAAGCATGGTTGGGCGGTCAGGGTCGTTGTGTTCGGCGTTTTTGCCGTAAGTGCCGATGCGGCCCAGCCACCATTTTCCGAAGTCAGCCTCACCCGCATCTGCCATCATCTTGGCAACGCCATCCGGGTTCAGTTCTTTCATGAAGTCTTTGACGTAGTGCTCAGCAAACTGAACCACACGCTGGCCGTATGGAGACGCCATATCCAGCAGGAAGACACCGTTTGGCTGGCTCCAGGAGAAGCGGATGGTGGTGTCATCCAGTGCTTCCACTTTGGCAGCTTCACCATTAACGATAAACATCTTGCGAGGGCCCTTCGGGTTGATCTCGCTGTTGGTTTCAACGTAGTCCCACCAGAACTGGATGTCCTTGGCGGTGAATGGTTTGCCGTCGGACCACTTCAGCCCTTCACGCAGTTTGAAGGTGTAGGTGGTTGCATCCTCTGAGATGTCCCAGCTCTCAGCGATGTTTGGCAGAACCTCGGAGCCATCCGGGCTCCAGCGTACCAGCGGGTCATATCCATAACGACGATAATCACCGATACGGGTACCCGCATAAACGTCGGTCATCTCGCCGCCGTAAGTGCCGATGCCCTCAATCCCTTCAACAACGAGTGGATTAACCGGCAGACGATCCGCGACAGCTGGCAGACCGGACATCTGATCCAGAAGCGGTGCCTGATTATATGCTGAACATTGATTGGCAGAAGCTGCAGCTGTGGCTGCCACAAGGGCCAGCGCGCTTACTGCTCCGGCGAAAACCACCTGCCGACTACGTTTCAAACTCATTGCAAAATTCCTCCGCAAGCTTTGTGTAAAGACTACCAGCAATTGGAATCGCTGTAATCCTTTTCACTTTTTTGCTTCTACACATGACACTCATATGACGAATCGGCGTCTTATATTGAAGCTTGCCAGCAGGTCTCCTCCCATACCGACATTCTTAGGTGAGCTATATAATTCGCAGAATTGCAACAGTTGTGAGTTTTAATTTCACTTGTTACGCCCCGAAAATTAGTATAAACCCATAAATAGCAGCCGTGAAATATCAAAGTGTAACGTTTACATGTTTTTGATCGTATTTTTACATGACTGTTTTATGAAACTCTGATTCATCGAGACCCGCTCCCACACTTCTATGAGTGTTGCATAATAATACATTTTCGCGAGGACTTTTTTGGCATGACCGATATTCGTCGTGTAGCAGAGGTAGCAGGTGTATCCACGGCCACCGTGTCGCGGGTCATCAACAACACTGGCCCTGTGAACGCCAAAACTCGTGAAAAGGTGCAGCAGGCAATTATTGAGCTGGATTATCGCCCGAACAAACTGGCGAGCAGCCTGCGGCAGAAAGAAACCCGCATCGTCGGCATTCTTCAAACCGATCACAGCACGCATTTCAGTTCCATATTCGCCGACGCTGCCGAAGACACGCTCTTCAATCATGGCTTCACCACGATCATGAGCAACACCTACGGCGAGCGGGCGATGGAAGAAGAGCAGATTGAGTTTCTGCTCGATATGCGCGTTGGCGGCATTCTTCTGCGTCCATTCAAAGACACCTCGCACATCCCTTCTCTTATCCAACGTCTGGAGAAGGCGCATGTGGCGTGCGTGTTGGTAGAGAGCTATCCGGTTGATCCGCTGCAGTTTCATGCCAACCTCAACAACGTGCAGGGCGGGCACATCGCCATTCAGCATCTTCTGGAACAGGGACACCGTTCCATTGGCATGCTGCTGCCGTTTGAACCGTGGCATACAGAAGGCCCGCATGATTTACGCCTGGCAGCTGTACAGCGCGCAATTGCTCAGTTTCCAGAGCCTGTTGAGCTGCGCATCAAACGGCACAACGCCAAGGATCAGGTCGCCTTTGGCTTTGAAGCAACACGGTCTTTGCTGGAGATCTCTCCTGAAATCACCGCGATCTTTGGAACCACAGACCTGCTGGCCGCAGGCGCTCTCCATGCAGCTCAGGAGATGAACCTTTCGGTGCCGACGGATCTTTCAATCATCGGATACGACGACAGCTATGTCGCCTCTTCCATGCACCCTCGCCTGACCACTGTTTCCCAACCCATCACCGCTCTCGGAGAAGCCACCGGAAAACTTCTGCTTTCCATCATAGAAGACCCGGCAATCCCACCTCGCTCCGTTTCTATTTCCAACATTTTGAAGGTTCGGGACAGCACCGGACCTGCCCGAACTTCTTAGGATAGTCATCGTGATTACAGATTTCTTCCCAAACGCCGATCCGGCACATACACTCTGGTACGACACGCCCGCAGCTCATTGGAACGAAGCCTTACCACTTGGAAACGGCCGCTTGGGGGCTATGGTCTACGGCAATCCGCTGAGCGCACGCATTCACCTTAATGAAGACACGCTCTATTCAGGCGAGCCGACACGCATCTATCCGGTGCCCGAAATTGCGCATCAGATTGATCACGTGGAAGCTCTGCTAAGAGACGGCAAGCTGTTTGAAGCTCAGGAGTTCGTGCGCAAAAACTGGACAGGACGGCAGGGGCAGGCATATCAGCCGGTTGGCAATCTGTTCATCACCGTGGCCGATGACAGTCCTGTTTCAAACTATCGCCGAGCACTGGACATCCGTCACTCCCTGCATCACGAAAGCTACGAGCAGAACGGCACAAAGTTCGAGCGCACCAGTTTTGCTAGCTTCCCAGACAACGTCATTGTTGTGCGCCTGACTGCAAATAAACCCGGCGCCCTCTCCTTCAACCTGCGCTACGACAGCCCGCACCCAACCTGCCGCACCACGCACGAAGCGGAGAACACACGCCTGCACCTTCGCGGACAGGCCCCGGCCTTCACCAGCAGCCGTGTGATTGAGCGTATCGAGCATGATCTGGAGCAGCACAGAAATCCGGAGATTTTTGGTGCTAACGGCAAACTCCGCCCCTTTGCTGAAAACGAGCAGGACGGACATCGCGGCGGCATCGTCTACAGCGAGGATGGCTTAGGCGAAGGTACTTACTTTGAAGCAGGCCTTTCTGTTGAACTGGAAGGCGGACGCATTCGCCCGGAACGGGGCGAGCTGCACATTGAAGACGCGACAGCGGTTACCCTTCGTATCGCAATGGCGACCAGCTTCAACGGACCAGACAAGAGCCCTAGCCGGGACGGAAAAGATCCCGCTCCAATCGTGACAAGTGCTTTGGATGAAGCGGGCTCTGTTTCCTATGCAGATATGCTGCAAAAACACCGCGACGACGTGTTGAGACTGTTTGATCGCGTCTCGCTCAAGTTAGGCAATGACGCCATCCCTGATGTGCCAACAAGTACGCGGTTGGAGCAGTTCCAGGAAAAAGGTGATCCAGCCCTTGCTGCGTTGCAGTTCCAATATGGCCGCTATCTTCTGATTGCCTCATCCCGTGCAGGTAGCCAGCCGCCAAACCTGCAGGGCATCTGGAACAATCTGCGCCGCCCGCAGTGGTCTTCCAACTACACCATGAACATCAATCTGGAGATGAACTACTGGCCTGCGGAAATCACCGGTCTTTCAGACCTGCATGAACCGCTTTTCATGCTTATCGAAGAGCTGGCGGTATCTGGTGCTCGAACAGCCAGGAAGATGTTCAACGCACCCGGCTGGTGCGCCTTCCATAACACGACCATCTGGCGCGATAGCGTCCCATCTCCTTGTGATCCTGCCTCTGCTTTCTGGCCAATGGCAGCAGGATGGTTGCTCTCTCATATGTGGGAGCACTTCCTTTATACCGGCGATAAGGAGTTCCTGAAGAACCGCGCCTATCCGCTGATGAAGTCTGCCGCTGAATTTTATGAGTGGTGGCTTTGTGAGAACAAGGATGGCTATCTGGTGCCAAAGGTCAGCACCAGCCCGGAGAACCGATATCTGGACGAAGACGGCCATGTCATCACCGTCGATCAAGGCAGCACCATGGACTGCGCGATCATCCGTGAGACCTTCGCCAACACAGCAGCAGCCGCGAAACTGCTGGAGCTTGATGCTGAGCTGGCAAATACGCTGGAAGCAAAGGCCGCACGGTTATTGCCTTATCAGATTGGCGCACAAGGCCAGGTGCAGGAATGGTCTCAGGACTTCAAGGAGTTCATGCCGACTCACCGTCACCTCTCTCATCTTTACGGGCTGTTCCCGTGCGATCAAATCGGCAAAGACACGCCAGATCTGCTGAAGGCGTCCGTTCGCTCTCTGGAGATCCGCGGCGATTTGGCGACAGGTTGGAGCATGGGCTGGAAGATCTGCCTTTGGGCACGTGTGGGTGATGGCGACCATGCCTACAAGATCATCCATAACATGTTCAATCGGGTGGAAAATGAAGCGCCAAAGAGTGAAGATGGCGGCCTATATGGCAACCTCATGATCGCTCACCCTCCGTTCCAGATTGATGGCAACTTTGGCTACACACGCGGTGTCGCTGAGATGCTGATGAACACCACTCACAATGGCATCGAACTTCTGCCCGCCTTGCCAAGCGTTTGGCCTGAGGGTGAAGTGCGGGGTCTGCGGGCGAGAGGTGGGTTTGAAGTTGATGTAACCTGGCAACACGGCAAACCAACTCAGGCCAAGATTATCAGCCATCATGGCGGCGAGCTGAGGGTGCTTTGCAAACTGCCGTTTGCTGGGTCCAGCTTCGATGCAACCCTGCAACTTTATGTGGCAACGCAAAATACTGTCGCGGGAGAAACGTTGACGCTTTCCTTTGATGAAGCTTTGGTGAACTCCTAGTCCGTAAAACCTTCTAGAAAATGAGGTGACTAGCTATGGAATCCCCGCAAAAACTTGAGGTTACTTAGAGGGGTTCCATTGTGCGCAGTAAATCGGTTGCACTGCAACAAATGTTTCGGTGAATTTCTTGATATTTCATTGGCATTTCATACCAAGGTTGAAGCAGAGTTGAAGTCAACCGCGTTCTGCGGTCCCAAGACGCGATAGCATCGCACCTACACAAATGAACAATTCCGCAGTCTTTCTCGCAATGAGGAAGGCCCTTTTCCATATGGCCGTTTTGTCTGGTCCTCAGGCAAGACACTCCACATTTATCGGAATACGCCAATGATTAAGACCATTGTCTGGGGCGAAAACGTCCACGAGCAAAAGAACAAAATTGTTGCAGACATCTATCCCGATGGCATGCACAATCACATCGCTGCTGCTTTGAACAATGATCCAGAAATTTCTGCCACAACCGCCGTTCTTCAGGACCCGGAACACGGCCTGACTGAAGAGCGCCTTGCAGACACAGACGTTTTGATCTGGTGGGGCCATGCGGCACACGGCGACGTGTCTGACGAGATTGTTGAACGTGTGTGCGAACGCGTCTGGTCCGGCATGGGCATGATCTTCCTGCACTCCGCGCACTTTGCAAAACCATTCAAACGCCTGATGGGCGCACCTTGTAACCTGACATGGCGTGAAGCTGGCGAGCGTGAGCGTCTTTGGGTAACATCCCGCAACCACCCGATCACTGCAGGCATTCCGGACAGCTTTGAGCTGGAAAACGAAGAAATGTACGGCGAGCCATTTGGTGTGCCGGAGCCGCTGGAAACTGTCTTCATCAGCTGGTTCCAGGGCGGCGAAGTGTTCCGTTCCGGCCTGACCTACAAGCGCGGTGCAGGTAACATCTTCTACTTCCGCCCAGGTCATGAAACCTATCCAACCTATCACAATGAAACCGTTCAGCGCGTTATCGCCAATGGCGTGAAGTGGGCCTACAACCCGCAGCCACGCGTGGCAGATCCAAATGCAGCGCCAAACGTTCCGGTCGATCAGGCTCCTGAAAAGATCGAGGAACGCGGCCCACGTCTGCATAAAGCTGGCGAGGAAGGTTACCGGTAATGCGTCTGGTCATTGTAGGAACTGGCGGCATGGCAAACAGCCATGCCAAGAAGTTCGGCGAAATTGAAGGCGTAGACATCGTCGGCGGTGTTGACCGCAACGAAGAGCGCCTGACTGCGTTTTGCGATGAACATAACATCGAGAAGCGCTTCACCTCTCTGGAAGATGCTCTTGCATGGGGTGAGTTTGATGCCGTGGCAAACGTAACACCGGATGCCGTGCACCACCCAACCACCATGCCGCTTCTGGCTGCTGGCAAGCACGTCTTCTGCGAAAAGCCGTTGGCAAGCAACTTCGCTGATGCAGATGAGATGGCAACCGCAGCAGATCAGGCTGGTTTGATCAACATGGTCAACCTGTCCTATCGCGACGTGTCCGCCCTTCAGAAAGCCCATGAGTTGATTGCGGCTGGCGAGATTGGTGAAATCCGTCACTTTGAGGCTTCTTACCTGCAAAGCTGGTTGACCCAGCCTGCGTGGGGTCACTGGGACAAAGAAGAAAAGTGGCTCTGGCGCCTCTCTGAATCTCACGGTTCACTGGGCGTTCTGGGTGATGTGGGCATTCACATCCTCGACTTTGCGGGCTTTGCCATCGGCGCGCCGTATCAGTCTGTCTCCTGTCATCTGAAGACCTTCGATAAAGCACCGGGCAATCAGATTGGTGAGTACAAGCTGGACGCCAACGACAGCTTCACCATGATGGCTGAAACAGCATCGGGTGCTGTTGGCGTCGTTCACGCCAGCCGCTTTGCCTCTGGCCACATGAACGATCTGCATCTTCAGATTCACGGTACAAAGGGCGGCATCAAAGTCACCAACACGGGTGATTTGGGTGAACTGTTCGTTTGCTCTGGCCCTAATCTGGAAAAGGCGGAGTGGGAGCAGGTTGCACTGAGCCCGACGCCAAACAACTATCGCAAGTTTGCAGAAGCGGTGAAATCCGGCGTCAACGGACACCCGACATTCCGCCATGCAGCGAATCTTCAGCAGGTGCTGGACCTTGCTGTTGAGAGCAGCAAGGCTGGTGGACGCAAGGATATACCGTTATCCACGCAACTGCAGGATGCATAAGAAACCAAGGGGGAGCCTCGGCTCCCCTTTTTTATATGCAACCTACTCTTGTATTGTCCGGACAATTCATGGACAAAAAACAGAATTTACCCTCTATTTATAAATGTAATGGTCAATATTCTTTTCCAGCTGGTCAAATAAAGGGCGTTCTTATGTTGAACCCTTGTTCTATTTTCTAAGAAACGACTGCCTACACTTATTCGCCAACCTAACCAAACCATTTAGTACTAATATTTCAAAATTACCTAAAATATAAACACATAATAATACTTGAATATACTAGGGTGTTTAGACTTCATTATTCCTAAATAAAATATTAAAGACAATTAAAACTAAATCTTTCCCTTAATTATCTGCGATGAACCATTGCGCTTATCTTTCAGTTTAATTATTCAGTGCATGCAATTTAGTTTAAAGTCTTGCCGAGGATATTGTGCTCGTACCTCCTGAGCTTCTGTCAGTTGCAGTAGAACAGTGTGCTGAAACCATCATGGTTGCAGATCATGAAGGTACAATTGTCTATGTAAACTCTCAGTTCGAGAAGACCACAGGGTACTCCGCAGACTACGCCGTTGGCCGCAATCTGGATTTTCTCCGCTCCGGCAAAACCCCTCCTGAAACCTTTGAAGATCTCTGGTCCACCTTGGGCAACGGTGAGCCATGGGAAGGCGAGTTCATCAACCGCCGGCAGGACGGTACAGAGTACGTTGAGCACTCCAAAATCTCCCCGATTGAGTGGGAAAGTGGCAGCGCCAACAAGAACTACTATCTGGCCATCAAAAAAGACATCACCGAGAAGAAGCAGAGCGAAGTCGAGCTCTCCAAACTTGCCTACACTGATGCGCTGACTGGGTTGCCGAACCGCGCGCACTTTCTGCAAGAGCTGGATAAGGCTGTTGAGGATACCAAACGCGAAAAAAGCCAATGTGCTGTCATCTATATGGATCTGGACCGCTTCAAGGAAATCAACGACACCCTGGGCCATGATGCCGGTGATGAGTTTCTGGTTGAAGCCGCTAAGCGCTTTGAAGGTGTTCTGAACGAGAACGGCCTGCTCTCCCGCCTGGGCGGCGACGAGTTTGTGATCCTGCTTCGCGAGACCTCCAACGCAGAAGCGGAAATGACCGTTCATCGGCTACAAACAGCCATGGTGGCCCCGATTGATCTTGGCGAGCAGTCACCAATCCTTTCAGCCAGCATTGGCGTGGCCGTAAGCCAGTTGGCCAGCGCGTCCAGCAGCACCATGCTGAAGCAGGCTGATATCGCCATGTACCATTCCAAGTACAACAATCTCGGCTTCAGCTTCTACACCTGCCAGATGGAAGAAGCCGTTGTCCGCAAGGTGCTGATTTCAGAAAAGCTTACAACGGCAATCGACGAAGGTAATCTACGTCTGAACTATCAGCCGATCGTTGAGCTGAAGAATGACAAGCTTTCTGGTGTGGAAGCCTTAATGCGTTGGGAAGACCCGGACCTTGGCCCGATCTCACCATCTGAGTTCATCCCGATCGCCGAATGTCAGAACATGATCGACGATATCTCGGACTGGCTTTTCCGCGAAACTGCCTGTCAGTATCGCAAATGGATTTCAGAAGGTTTTGAGTTCACCGGACGTATTGCCATCAATATCTCTGAGCGTGAACTGGCAAAGCCAAACCGTGTGACAGAAATCCTCGCGCTTCTGGAAAGCCTGGGCGTTCCGCCGGAGACCTATGAAATCGAGCTGAGCGAGTCTGCTTTCGTCAACGATACCGGCCATACGCAGGAAAATCTGGATGCCTTGGCCAACGCGGGCATGATCATCGCCATTGATGACTTTGGCACTGGCCATTCCGCCCTTTGGCAGCTGCGCACGCAGAAGCTGGACAAGCTCAAGATCGATCACAGCTTCGTTCAGCGTATGGAATCAGATCAAGCCACCCGTGATATCGTTGAGGCGATCACGGCGATGGCGAGCCTGCTGGACCTGAAAGTCATTGCAGAAGGTGTCGAGAACCTAACGCAGGTCGACATTTTAAGAGATATCAAATGCTGCTACGCGCAGGGCTATCACTTCGCCAAGCCGCTCACAGCAGATATCTTCGCTTCTGATTGGCTAGAGAAAGCTCAGGCGGTCGCCTAAGCCTTTACTCCGGTGAGTTCGAACTCACGACCATCTTCTCCCAGAGAAAACTCAGGATACTCTTTGATCGCTTCAGCCACTGCGGGTCTGGAGGCATCATCAATATGATAGAGCACCCAGCGGCTTCCCGCTTTGCGCTGCAAGCCTTTTACATCTGCCCATGATCCATGCCCATTGGCAGCAGTCATGTACTCGCATTCAATAAAGGCCAGATCTGCCTGCGCCGCCAATTCTTCACCTTTTGGAGAGAGCAGACCATCTCCTGAATAGAACAGAACCTCACTGTCGCTCTTCAGCTGCAGGCTGCGGTTGGGCACTGAGTGATTGCTTGGCGTCGTTTCTGCCCGCCATGGGCCAACTTCAGTCAGCTCCTCTGAATCTTTCCAATGAAGCTCAAAGCCCAGATCTTTTTCCGGCCAATAGGCAAACTCCATCAAACGATAGAGCGCCGGATGCTGAGAGGCCTGACGGTAGATGGTCAGCGGTTTGGATCGCTTGAAGGACTTCATGTAGTTCAACAGCGTTGTCAGGCCAAGGCAATGATCCGGATGACAATGTGAGATGTAGATGCAGCTGATATCGTCAGCTTTCATCCCATAGGCAAACAGAGCCTGAGGCACGGTTGGGCCGCAATCGATAAGCAGTTTGAAGTCACTCTCTGAAATCAGCAGAGATGAATTCGTTTTTTGCGCATCATACGCGTCGCCACAACCCAGCATTTTTACATGCATAATGTTCCCCCTCACAGTGATCCCCCAGTTTTAGAGCAGAGAGATTTAACAAGCAAAACATTATGTAGTTGTAAGCGCATAATCTATGCGGCTGTTCCCAAAACTTTTTCCCGATGCCACATGTAGATGGCCGACCCAAAAATGATGGCCGCACCAGCCAGCGTCAGAGTATCTGGGAACTCACCAAAGAACATAAGGCCAATCAACATAGCCCAGATGAGGCTGCTGTAGCTGAACGGCGCAATGGTGGATGCTTCCCCAAACGAGAAGGCCTTCACAATGGCATAGTGTCCCAGACCAGACACAGCGCCAATCAAAGCCAGCAGAGCCCAGCCTTCCATGTCTGGTGCTTGCCAGAAATACGGCGTGAATAGCGTGGTGACCACCGCTCCCAGCAGGGCGGTATGGAACAGCACGGTTGATGGGGTATCAAACTTGCTTGCGTATCGCGCTACGATATGTCCGGCGGAGTAGACGACAATGGTCGCCACTGCGATCAGCGCACCCAGATCAAGCACATCAGCCCCCGGTTTCACAATCAAAAGCGCGCCAACAAACGCAACCAGAATGGATGTCCAGCGACGAAGGCCAACCTTTTCACCCAGAATCGGCACAGACATGGCCGTCACCATCATGGGAGAAAGCAATGCGATCGCGTGCAGCGTTGCAACCGGGATCAACTGGGCCGCGGCAACAGACCCGATGGTCATCACCAAAACAAGAACCGCGCGCAGATAAACAACGGAACCATTGTTCGGCACCATCATGGTCTTCACCCGCGGCGCCATAAAGATCAGCATGAACAGCAGATGGAAGAACATCCGCCCCCAAACCACTTGCAGAACCGGATAGGACAGAGACAGGTATTTGCCCACACTATCGACAATGACGAACATAAACATGGCTGCCACCATCCAGAGGATGCCATACTTAACGTTGCCCTGAGCCGGGGCATGGGAAACCATCTCACTCATAACAAGCCTGCAATGTCCGGGTTCATGCCGTTCGTCTCGCGGGATTGAAGTCCGCGAGTGACACACCGTTCGGTTTTGAGGAAAGGCACTGAAGCTTGTGTTTCAGCACCAAAGATTACTTGCCACCTAACTCAGTTTTTTACGTTTTTCTATTCGTTTCTATGGCGTGAGGTAGAATTATTTTTCGTCTTTGGCATCTCAATTATTTTCAACGGATTTGTTGCTGTTTATTGCCAAGATGCCGCGCAGATATATTTGAAAATTACTCAGCCTGTGAGCAACTTTTTCCTCCGGTGATGTGACTAGACCAAACATTCCATAAGGGAAGGACAAGCCAATTTGAAATGAGTCTGCAGGACTGCTTGACCGATTGCGATTCTTCATTTAACTTTTTTGTTAATTAATGAGATAGTAAAATGAATACACAAACCAACTTGCCGGAAGTTTTTGGAGCCTTGGCAGACCCGACACGGTTTGCCATCGTTGAGCGGCTTTTGAAGGAAGGAGACTTGCCCGTCGGACAACTCGCCGAGCCATTTAAAATGTCAGCTCCTGCCATCTCTCGGCATATCAAACTGCTCGAGAACGCTGGCCTCATCGAACGACGCATCGAAAAGCAATGGAGGGTTTGTGCATTGAAGAAAGACCGATTTGCAGACCTGCATCAATGGATCGAGCGCTACCGCACTTTCTGGAACACCAGTTTTGACCGGCTGGAAGCACTGCTCGACAAACAGCAAGGGGAAGAAGATGACAGCAGCCGATAGCATGACACAGGAAGAAACCACTCTGCGGATCACGCGCGACTTCAAAGCCTCACCTGAAAAAGTCTACGACGCCTGGACCAACCCTGAGATGCTCGTTCAGTGGTGGGGGCCAGAAGGCATGACCACCCCAGAATGTGAAATGGATGTGCGCGCAGGCGGCCATTGGAAAACCACGATGACCTCAACCAAGGAAGGCGGCGCTTACACGGTCTCCGGCATCTACAAAGTTCTGGAACGTCCAAACCGCCTCTGTTTCTCGTGGGGTTGGATCAATGATGGTGTTCGCGGTCATGAAACCGACGTGGACCTCACCTTTGAGGCCATCGAGGGTGGAACGCGCATGACCATGGTCCAGAAAGTCTTCGCTGATCCAGAGCAGACCAAAAACCACGATCAAGGCTGGAGCAGCAGTTTCAACGACCTGCAACACTTCGTCGAAGCCTAAACTCCATCCCCCGGCAACTCCCGGCCTGCGAACTTGCTTTGCAGGCTGGGCTCCTCTCCTTAAAAGCTACTCACCAACCAGTTCAACAGTGCTGGCATCAACTGATGATCGAACTCATCAGGCCCTTCCAGAACTCCGAAGATATGGTCTGTTTCGAGGACAGTCAAATGCAGTAAAGCGCTTTACAGCTTATGGGCCTGGGGATTTAAGCGTTCTTGTCAGCAAATTCATCAGAAACTGACTTTTTGCGATTTTGCCTTTCAGAGGGCTTCGCCCTCAGAAAGTCTCAATTTGAACCTAAGTGCACCTTTATCCATCAGTTTCTGCTGACAATCTAAAAAAATATCAGTAACTGTGGCATACGATTTCGAACGGTCCCATTCAAAGCCGGCAACCGCTTGAAAATTTCAAACACACAATGTATCGCAAACACCAATCCTGCATTGAACTTCAGAGAACTGTCCCTTGAGTACTAAACTACCGATTTCTGCTTTTATCATCAGCCAGAATGAAGAAGACCGCATTTTAAAAGCGATCAATAGTCTTAAGTCTTGGGTGGATGAAGTCATAGTGGTTGATTCTGGCTCTACAGATAAAACAGTAGAAGT
This sequence comes from Microbulbifer sp. MKSA007, assembly GCA_032615215.1. NCBI lineage: Bacteria > Pseudomonadati > Pseudomonadota > Gammaproteobacteria > Cellvibrionales > Microbulbiferaceae > Microbulbifer > Microbulbifer sp. MKSA007. The sequence goes on from CP128431.1 coordinate 245,731, forward strand.
TGCTGAAAACGCTGGAGCCAAAGTCATCTACAATAAATGGAATGGATATGGGGAGCAAAAACGCTTTGCCGAGGACCAATGCCAAAACACATGGCTCTTGAACATTGATGCCGACGAAGAAATAACTCCTGCGCTAGCTATAGAAATCAAAAACCTTTTTCAACCAGTACCTCAACACGACATTTTTAAAGTTCATATTGTGGATGTGTTTCCGCATGAAAAGACGGCCAAGCCTTGGGCCTATGGGTATTGGCAATATCGGCTTTACAATCGCGAAAAGGGACGTTTTTCAACCTCTAGCGTTCATGACACAGTGAGACCAAATGAAGGTGCAGTGACGTCTAAACTGAAAGGCAAGGTTGACCATCGCTCTCAACGATCAATCCAGTTTGCTGTAGAAAAATTAAACCGCTATTCTGATATGCAAGTAAGAGACATGATCAGTAGGGGCCGGCAAGTTTCTAAGTTTAGATTACTATCTGAATTTCCTATCTCATTTCTGAAAAGTTACATCTTACGTAGAGGTTTTCTTTATGGCTTGTGGGGGGTAGTAGATGCCCACAATTATGCATACTCTCGCTTCATTAGATTAGCTAAATTTTACCAGTATCAATTGATTGAAAAAGCGAAAAGGTCTAATAGGTAAAGACTATCTTCGCCATCAATTATGCAGGTCTTATCGTGAAACCGCTGATCAGTTATCTAATAACTGTTTACAATAAGGAACGTGAACTTCCTGAAACGATCGAGTGCCTCAAGAACCAACAAGGTTTGGAGGGAGCAGAAGTCGAGCTGATTTTTGTTGACGATTGCTCTTCAGATCGCTCTGTTGAGTATTTGAAAAGTCAAACTGCGAATGATGCAAGAATTAAAGTTGTAGAGAACCATCAAAACTACGGACCTGCAAGACGTATTAACCAAGCAGCTAATCATGCTAATGGCAGTTACTTTATCCCTATCGACGCAGATGATTTCCTTACAACGAACGGCACTCGAACTCTCTTAAACATTGCAGGCGACAAAGGAGCCCCACTTGTATTTGGGAGGTCGAAACGTGGATATCGGACGCAAGCTAGAGTTGATCCTACTTCTTTAATTACAGTCTCAACCGACCCGCTCGCTTATTGTGCACGAAAGCAAATAGTGCATATGGGTTTCCTTGTTGACGCCCAACTTTGGAAGTACTCAGGAGGTGCTGATGAGCGAGTATTTATTCAAGATCAATCTTTACCATTACGCTTAAGCGAGCAAGCCAACAGATTAGCATATGTCCATGATGTCGTTTACTGGTTGCGTCCGCCGGACAACAACAATCTTAGCGTAAACACAACACAGCAACATCATGATCGTTTCTTTTCAGCATTCTTTCAACTCGAGAAACCAAATATCTCCGTAAAAGCTAAGCAATTTTTGACTAAGCAAATTTTATCTTCTAGATGGAAATTAGAACGAGATAATAGGAGGTTTGGCTCTTACTTCTCTGAGGCTTTTCGAAGCTATCTAATGAATAAGATATCTCCCCAAACCACTATAACCGAACAGAAGCTCAAGTTTTACGCAGATGAAATGATGTCTCGTAAAGGAGTTCGACGGATTATCTCCTCTTAGCTAACCAAAGCTTTGCTAGCGCAAAAAGTCGATAAAATGCAAAAAGAAACAAAAGACATATTTGTGATCCGCTGCAACATACTCGGAGATCAGAATAACATTCTGGGTTTAGCTAAAGCTCTTCAAGAAGAGTTTGGCGGGGTGATCAAGATTCTTGATATCAGGTTTCGCAGCCGGATGTTTGAGACCTTATTTCTCCATCTGATACAGCAAAAGCAATTTGGGCGCATTTTGGAGCAAATCGCTTCATTGTTTTGCATAGGAGACATTCCTTCTAAAGCAGATGTACAGGATGCATTTGTCATCTCAACTTTAGGGTCTGGAGAGTTACCTGCTGCTTTTCTTTCAAAAAGTCTCGGAGGCTTCTCTATCCATCTCGGCGAGGTCAAACGGATTCCCCCGGAAATGGTCGACTTGGTTATTTCGCACCCCGGACATACCGCTAAAAGAAATGAGTATCAATTACCCTATGCCCCTTCTCAAATCGACGGTAAGGCACTAGTGCCTCCTGCGGAACGAAGTAAACTTCTCGTCGCATTCGGTGGCAACGCTGGATCACATCAATACTCTGAGGAGTATTATTATCGGGTACTTCATTTAGCTGCTTCAATCGCGAAAAAAGAAAGTCTTGAGTTATCCGTGACAACGTCACATCGCACAGGAACTCAAAATGAGACAAAAATTAAAAAATACATTCACGAAAGCAACATAAAAGTTAACCAGCTAATCCTTTACAGTGAAGGCGATAGCCCGAGTATGCAGTCTTTATTAAATGATGCCGCTTGTGCAATCGTTAGTGCGGAAAGCGTCTCTATGGTCTCGGAGGCCTTGGCATCATTTACTAAAACGGTCGCAGTATATGAACACTCCTTACCAAGAGAACTACGTATCTCTCGGTTTTTGAAAGATCAATCTGATAGTAATCAAATATCGCTAGTGGACGTATGCTCCTCAAACAGAATTGATGTGCAGACTATGGAAACTCCCAGTATTTCATGGAAACGTTCATTTCTCTCCGCAGTACATTACAAACTAAATAAGAAAAAAATAGAAGAAGCTGCCTGATGTTCAAATATGTTTTGATGAATGACACTTTCGATACGTGGCATCATGGATGTCGAGCAGTATCACGCGTAATTCGGAAAGAAATGGAGCACAGAGGGTTTAGTTTGTCTGCGACCTCTCGTGTAGGCGCTTCTTGGTGGGAGGATTCTGTGTTTGTTGAGCACGCGAAGCAAGCAGACCTAATACTTATTAATGGCGAAGGCACATTTCATAGCGGAAGCTCGGAAGCAGAAAAATGCATGCGCATATTTCAAGAGAAAACCTCAAGCAATCGCATCGCACTAATTAATAGTATTTGGCAAGACAACCCTACCTCTTGGGTCGATATTATCTCGAACGCATCCTACATCTCTTTAAGAGATACCAACAGTCAAAAAAAACTGACCGAACATGGCGTCCAAGCTCATTATTGTCCTGACTTAAGTCTTATCAGTTCTAAACCCATTTCCACTTTAAATCCACGCAGTGGAGTCGCATGGGGTGATGCCCTCAAAAGAAATGTCACACGAGATTTGTATAAAGGATTTAGATCATCGAGAGGAGAAAACTACTTTGCAAGCGTACGTCCAACTCATCGTTCTCCTTTAACGTCATATCCATTAAAAGATTTGCGCTACAGTCTTACATGCTGGTGGAAAAATTATAGTTGCTTCAATGATGAAGAAGAACTGGCACGGTTCTTAGCCCAACGAAATTTGTACATTACCGGACGTTTCCATGGTGCATGCTTGGCTTTGTGCGCTGGCACACCTTTTGTTGCAGTTGCATCAAATACAAAAAAAATCACATTTCTTTTGAATGACATGGGGTTAAATCCCGCGCGTGTATTTACTGACACCAAACACCTTTTGACAGCATCTCCAGAACAGTGGTGCTGGAGTCCGGATGAACAGGAAAGTCTTAAAGAAAACCTCGAGAACGCAAGGTCTCGAGCAACTAAAATGTTTGATGAAATTTGTGCTTGCTAATTATTTTGATGGCATCTAATGCATCTCGAAAGTTCTGCTAAAAGCAAATTTTCCGCTTAGAGTTCCCAAGACCAAATGCCAATGTTTGAACTTGGCGAACCAATCTGGAGAAGCACAATCGTTATATTTGATGAAATCTCGTTACCGAAACCTAGCCGTTTCTTCAAACGACAGCTCAGCGTAGATGGTATCCGATACAAGGCCAATGTCGCTTCGTGGTCATTTTACATACCAGAATTACAACTAAAGCTCCTGCACTCATTTGACGGACATTGCCATTGCATCTCCAAAGGCGCCCCTTCTCGTACTGATATACTCAATGGGCGCAACGTTCTAAGCACTGACCGTTACACAGTTAAAGACTGGCAGAACGTTTACAAAAAAACAGTCGCTCGTCGAACTGCAGAGAATTTTGTGAGCGCAGTTAGGTTACAAAATGCCGGCATAGGACCCAAAGTATTGGATGTTGCCTTTATCCGCACCTTCAATGCGTTTTACAATAGCAATCCAACATGGACTTGCGGCCTCATTGTTGAAAATCTCTATAAATACCCAAGAAAGGCTCAATCTACGCTTCAAGACTTGGAACGTGCAGGAGTGATACCTGATCGTATCAATAGCTGTATTCGGCAGCAAATACACGGCTACGTAAGTGACTTGAACTCTGTTATTGGAGTAATGCCGACAAATGCAGACAAAGATATTTGTGAGTTAAGCAGTGAGCTCGAGAATGAAATTCACGCAACACTGCACCAACATAATCAATACGCATGATGCAACTGAAAAAGTATATTTCTGGCAAATCCGTCGCAGTTATCGGCAACTCAAATAATCTAATGAGTTACTCTTACGGCCGTGAAATTGATGAGCATGACATTGTCATAAGAATGAACCGTGGCATTTTAATACCTGACACGCACTGTTTTGGGGCACGGACAGATATCTGGTGCTACAGCACCTACAAGCTCGTAAAAGAAATATATCCTCTCTGCAAATGCGATATTCGTGTTTACATGTCCCCTAAAGAGAGAAAGCTCTTCAAAAAAGGTCCCGAGAATTTGTTCTTTCCCATGACATTATGGAAGAGCTTAAATATGCAACTAAGTGCCAGACCATCAGTAGGTGCAATGGTGTCATACTTGCTTCTACAATGTGAACCAAGAACAGTCACATTTTATGGGTTCGACTTCAAAGCTACTAAGAGTTTTTACGAGAAGAAAAGCAATACTGGATCCCACAACTTCTTGAAAGAAAAACAATTAATTCAAGATATTTCTTTGAAAAAGAATTGGATTATAAAAGAATGCTCGAAAGAGTACAAAGGTAATACAAAATTCAATAATTACTTATTAAAAATAAAAAACTTCTTCAGGATAACATAGCTTTTATATCATTATATTAAAAGCTACTCACCAACCAGTTCAACAGTGCTGGCATCAACTGATGATCAAACTCATCCGGCCCTTCCAGAACTCCGAAGACATGATCCGTATCAAGGACGGTCAGTTGCTTCGCTCCTAAATGCCGGCGAAGCCAGATTTCGCTGGAGGTTGGTTGAGGGAAGATGACCCGGTCGTGTCGCGCAGCAACAACCAGCATGGGGCTCACAAACCCTGATCGTTCCAATACCGGAGGAACTTCAGGCAGATCCTGAAAGAAGCGGGCCTTGATCTGAATTTTGGTACCCCAGGGAAATTCTGCGGAAACCAAATGATCCGGATCTACAAGCGCGGCACAGGTGCGGACCTTCTCTCCAACCAGATGGCGAAAGGTCTTTCGTGGGTGGACAGTTGGTGCCAGCAAGGCAATGCCATCAAGATCAGGCCGCTTTATCGCAGCACATCCAGCGATATATCCGCCCTGACTCCAGCCAACCAGAATGAGTTTGGAGAACGATAGGTTCCTTTGAGCTCTGACCCAATCAACAACGGCGATTGCATCCTCAGTCTGACTTTCAAAGGTGTTGTCTTCCCAAGCGCCGTCGCTGTCTCCGGAGCCGCGAAAGTCTATCCGTAAAGTGGCGTAGCCAACTTCCGCAAGAACACGGGCCATGCGAGAGAAGAGGCCTTCACTGGTCCCAACGATCTCCAGCTCGTCGCGGCTTCCGTGAAAGCCGTGAAGGAGGATCAGAAGGGGCGCGCCAACACTGGTAGAGCCTGCAAGTGTTCCGATAATCTTCTGGTCACCAACCGGAATGGCAACCACTTGCTCTTTTTGCTTTACATCCAGCACCTTGCTTGCCCTCAACTCCCCCTACGTGAAGCTGTAAAGCTAAGTCGAAAGCTGGCACAAAAATACTGAAAGTTCTTCAGGAGCAGCCACCCTCAATCGACCGACTGCTCCAACAGCAAAAGGCTAGAGCTGTTCCTCGAACCATTCAAGAATAGCAGGCACGACCTGCTCATCTATCATCTTTGGTCCTTCAAACGCACTCCAGACATGATCCGTATCGAGCACTAGCAGTTTCTCTTCACCGTTGTGGTACCTCATCCAAGCTTCACCGATGGCGGGCTGCGGTGTGATCAACGCATCTTTCTGAGCCATGATCACCATCAGCGGCCCATCATACTGCGCAGCTGCTGCAAGCGGGCTTGTTATCGGCAGCTCCTGATAGAAGCGAGCCTTCAGCGTGGTATCCACGCCCCAAGGCAGACTGGCCGTGATTGGAGTTTCCGGATCAGAAGACATAGCCTTCTCGACAAGCTCTTTGCCGAAGAGGCCGATGAATGTGACGAGGGGATTAGTCGCTGGGGCCATCAACACAACACTGTCGACATCTGATCTCGCAGCTGCAGCATGGCTCGCGACCAAACCACCCTGACTCCAACCGATCAACGCAAGTTTACCCCCTTTAAACGCATCTTGCGCACGAATCCACGCAATCGCAGTTACGGCATCTTTGATCTGGCTGGAGAAGGTGGTGTCCTCCCATTTGCCGTCACTTTCGCCAGATCCGCGGAAGTCGATCCGCAAAGATGAAACACCCTGCTCGGCCATAAGGCGGGCCATGCGAGAGAACACGCCCTCATCCGTTTCCTTCACCGGCAGCTCATCCCGCGTTCCGGTAAAACCATGTAATAGAATGGCAATAGGCGCGTTTTCTTGTGAGGCCGTTTCAAGCGTGGCAATCATGTTTTGATCTCCAACTGGAATGGAAACAATCCTCTCTTCAGCAGTGGCGCTTTGGACCAAAGAAAAGCCCAAAAGGCTGACCACACCAAAGCTCAGCGCAATTATTTTCTTAGATAAACCCATCTCAACAATTTCCCCCAAAACTCTAATTCTAAAAACACGCAATAGTATAATCAGCCAGATTTGCTCATCAATGATTGAAAAACCCAACACCTATGAGGTCAAGTTAAACACTGCCGTCCCCTTGCTAATCCTGTGACAAATAAGGGAATATACCCCATCAATCTGGGGAGGTGTTTGAGATGGCGAATGGCCGCAATGTGCTTTGGATCATGTGTGATCAGCTACGGTTTGATTACCTGAGCTGCTATGGCCACCCGCATTTGCACACCCCAAACATTGATAGGCTGGCGGAACGCGGCGTACGTTTTAACCGTGCGTATGTGCAGTCCCCCATTTGCGGCCCGTCTCGCATGAGCTTTTATACAGGCCGATACGTGCGCTCCCACGGCAGCACCTGGAACGGCATTCCGCTTCGGGTAGGAGAGCCAACGCTTGGCGATCATTTGCAAGAGATTGGTGTACGCAACGTACTGGTCGGCAAAACGCATATGCGTGCGGACACCGAAGGCATGGTCCGCCTGGGTATCTCACCTGAAAGCTTCATCGGCGCCCGCGTTGCCGAATGCGGGTTTGAGGTGTTCGAACGCGATGATGGCCTCCATCCGGATGGCCCTTACTCACCTAACCCAGAATATGACAGCTATCTCAAAGCCAAAGGCTATGACGGGCCTAACCAGTGGGAGCGATGGTCAAACTCGGCGGAGGGAGAGGACGGAGAAATCCTCTCTGGCTGGTTGCTTGGTCATTCCGATAAGCCAGCTCGCGTACAAGCTGAACACGCCGAAACTCCCTATATGATCCAGCGGTTTAAAGACTTTGTCGCCGTTGCTGGAGACCAGCCGTGGTGCGTGCACCTTTCCCTGATCAAGCCGCACTGGCCCTACATTGTGCCTGCGCCTTATCATGACATGTACAGCGCTGAAGATGTGCTGCCTGTTGTCCGTTCCGAAGAGGAGAGGCAAGACCCGCACCCCGTGTTCAAGGCCTTCATGGGAGAACGTGTTTCCAAAGCATTTTCCAATGATGAGACCCGTGCCAAGGTCATCCCTGCTTATATGGGGCTGATCAAACAGATCGATGATGAAATCGGTAAGCTCATGAAGTTTCTCGATGAAAAGGGGCTAACCGATAACACCATGATTGTATTCACCTCCGATCACGGTGACTATCTGGGTGACCACTGGATGGGTGAGAAGGAACTCTTCCACGAACCTTCCGTCAAAATCCCACTTATTGTGGTCGATCCGCGCCCGGAAGCAAACAGTACACGCGGATCCGTCAGTGAGGATCTGGTGGAAGCCATTGATCTTGCACCGACCTTCGTGGAGTTCTGCGGAGGTACACCCAAGCCAAACGTTCTGGAAGGTCGCTCTCTGCTGCCTTTGCTGGAAAGCGCAGAGCCTATCACGTGGCGTGAGTTCACGATCAGCGAGTACGACTACTCCATGCGGAATGCGCGAATGGATCTTGGACTACCGGTTTCTGATTGCCGCTTGGCTATGATTATGGATAAGCGCTGGAAGTTCATTCATGCTGAAGGCTTCCGTCCAATGCTCTTCGATCTACAGGAAGACCCGCAGGAACTTCAAGACCTTGGCGCAGACCCTGCCTACGCAGCTGAGCGAGAGCGGATGAGCGAAGCTTTGTTTGCCTGGTACCGGAAGCACCATACCCGGATCACGATGACAGACAAACAGATCGCAGCAAACGCTGGCAAAGAACTACAGGCTGGTATTCTCATTGGTTACACTGATGAGGATGAGCTGGAAGAGGCCAAGCGAGAGCAAGGCCTCCTTTGAGGAGCAACGAGAGGGAGTATTTGCTCCCTCACCTCACAGCTTCAGAAAACGCGCAATCTCTGCAAGAATATCCGCGTGGATTTGCGCGCGGTCAGTCCCTTCCGGGTCATCACAGACCGGATCATCTTTTTCAGCTGCTAAGACTGCAGGCCCTTCCGGTTTACATTCTGCCAGAAACGTGAAGTGGTGGCCGGGTTTAACGACTGCGTAAGTCGCATCCTCAAGCTTGCCAAGAAGGTTGCTGCCCTCAGGCCCGACATCAGCCGCCTTCCAAAGGTGCTCCTGACCGATGTTGATCAAAAGAACCGGTTGTTGAACCTTTGCAAGGCTCTGCTCATCGACTGCGTAGGTAAAGCCCGGATCTATGGCAACGACAGCAGAAACGCGTGGGTCTTCAACTCTCTTTGAAAATCCGGCTGGCATACGGGAGAAGTCGACACCGCCTTTGGAGAGAAATACACAATCAGCCTGAGACTTGCCAATGCCCCGGCAATATTCATTGTACCGATCTCCATCAAAGCGCAGACCAGCAAGATTCAACGCAGTTGCTCCACCCAACGAGAAGCCAAGGGATGTAATACGGGCTTTGTCGACGTGCTCTTCAAAAAATGGATCATCAAGCAGTTCATCCAGAGCCGCACTCAGATCCTTAGCCCGCTCATCCAAACGCACGGAACGTCTTGGTGACGAGTCACCAGACGTGCTGCCCTGATGATTAACCGCAAGCACCATAACCCCTCTCAGCGCCAGTCCTGAGGAGAGCCATGATATCGTGTCCATGTTGCCGCCAGATCCATGCGACAGCAATACAAGTGGATGCTTTCCATCTTTAACCGCAGCACCAATATAGGCCGAAGTGCCTTTGAATACCGCATTATCGCCGACCAGACCGCGATAAGTCGCGGTCTTGGCAGGATACCAAATGGAGGCGGCAACAGCTGATGTTCGATGGGAGGCTGAGACAGTGAGGCGATCATAGCCCGCGTAAGGCATTTCTGCCAAAGCGGCTGTGCAGGTGAGAGCGAAGATACTGCTGAGAATAATGGATTTCATGATACTATCCTTTGCATTGAGATAGCATCTTGCTAGATGGCCGAACGCCTTAGAGCGTCCTGAAACACGAAGTAGGTCTCCCATATCGTGTTTCAGGACGGCAACCGGATCAGGTGCGCATTTCGCTGTTGCTCAGCGGACCATTGCGCAATTCGCTGATGTACTCGTTCACAGCAGAGGACAGCGATGCAATCTGCTGGTTCATTTCAACGGCTGAACCAATCACGCTTTCAGCGGCATTTTCGGTCTCGTTTGCATAAGTCGACACATCTGCCACGTTACTGGCCACTAGGCGGGTGCCGGAGTAAGCCTCTGCAATGTTCTGAGCAATCTCGGTCGTCGCTTCCGCCTGTTGCTTGGCAGAGAGCGAAATGGAATCCGTGACGCTTTCGATTTTGGAAATAGATTCCGCAACTTGTTTGAATGAAACAACTGTTTCGGCAGTGGCTGACTGAATTGCCTCGATCTGACCGGAAATCTGCCCAATCGCGTCGGATGTTTGCGAGGCAAGCTCCTTCACTTCACCAGCAACAACGGCGAAGCCTTTGCCTGTTTCCCCCGCGCGCGCAGCTTCAATGGTCGCGTTCAATGCCAGCAAATGGGTTTGCTCTGCGATGGAACTGATCAACTCGACTACTTCGCCGATGGTTTCAGCAGCAGCGCTTAGGCTACTGATCTTGGTTTCACCTGCTTCCACTTCCTGAACTGCGGTTTTGGTGACATCAGCGGTGAACTTCACTTGATTGCCGATCTCGGCAGCAGATGCGGAAAGCTCTTCAACGGCGGCAGAAACGGTTTGTACGTTGGCAGAGGTTTCTTCAGAAGCCACGGTCACGGCAGATGCGCGCTGAAGCGTCAGGTCGGCAGACTGCTCCATCTGCTGCGCATTCTGGTTCATGTTATGGCCTGCGCTGGAAAGCGTTTCTGTTGCCGACTTTGTCAGCATCTCAAAGGCATCAGTCTGGCCGGAAAAATCGCAGATACGGTCCTGAACTTTGGAGATCGCATGGTTGACCTGATTTGCATAAACCAGAAACGAGCCCTGCAAACCACGTGTTACTACACGACGATAATACTTGTTCGCTGAAAGTGCATGCGTGGACGCCACCATCTCGCGAATAAAGGAATCCATTTTATCAGTTGAGTAGTTCACGCTGGCGAGAAGATCCTTCAGCTCACCATGGTCCATACCAACCAAAGTGCGCGCTTCCAGATCACCGCTCGCCTGCGAAGCAGCGGTCTCGGTTATGTGCTTCAACACACGGCGCACTTTCAACATGAAGAACAGCGCAGATACTGCTGTTAGTGCAGCCAAGGCAGACAGGAGTGAGAGCAAACCACTCTCTCCGCCCATATTCATCAGCGCAACAACAACACATAGCGCAGCCGTCAGGCAACTTAGAAGGACACTCTTAGAGAGTGAGGATAAATTCATCATAGGTCACCCGATTATCGGAGAGGTAGTTAGCGAGAAACTCAGAGCTGTTGTGCTGTCCGTCTTTGCGGCTCTTAGGAGCCTGCTCAATCTCCAGCAGTTGCTGGTAAAACGGAATAATCGCTTCACTGAGAATCTTGCGCTCTGGCACTCTGCGTGTTGAATGATATCCGATGATCTTTCCAGTATTATCAAAGGTGGGCGTGACATGCGCGAACACCCAATAATACTCTCCGCCCTTACAAAGGTTCTTTACATACGCGAAGACCTCGTGCCCTTCTGCGATGCGCTTCCACAAAAGCTCGAAAACGCAACGGGGCATATCCGGATGACGGATAATACTGTGTGGCTGTCCGATCAGCTCCTTATAGGAGTATCCAGCGATCTCACAGAAGATCTCATTACAATACGTTATTTTGCCCTTTAAGTCGGTCTTACTGACAATGATGTCTGCCTCACTGAATGTTTTTTCAGTATCGGACAGATGTGCACCCGACGACATAGCTGCCTCTATGTTTTTCTACTTGGTAACTTGAATGAATAAAATTCAAGCAGACAGAACATGTCCTGAATAAATTGACGGGTGGTTAAGATAAAAATCGATTTCAAGTAATTCACAAAGTCAATTTATAGTATATTCTGCATGCATATGTTATTCTATACATATATATCACCATTTTATATTTCTCTTTGCGCAACAACAAAGACAAACTACTTACGTTTAAATTCGCAGATTCGAATTATTACAACTCAGAAACTTCATTCTCTGGGTCAATATATAGATGAAATGGATTTTCTGATTTCGGGCAAAATAAAAGGCAGCTTAGAAAAACTAAGCTGCCTTCAATATTCGAGTTTTGCGTGTATGTTAGCCGACTTTTGCAACTGCTGTCAGGAAGTCGTCTACCTCACGGCCAAGAGCCCGCGTACTTTCTGTCACCTCCGTAGAGGCCGTCAGCACACGTGAGGACGCCGTATTGGTTTCACTCACAGCTTCAGAAACGAGAGTCATGTTCTCGTTCACGCTGGATGTACCCACTGCAGCTTCCTGAACGTTGCGGCTGATCTCTGTAGTCGCAGCGCCCTGCTGCTCAACAGCTGTGGCAATTGCAGAGGTGAACGCAGTGACCTCATCCATCGTGTTGGAAATACCCTCGATGGAAGACACGGCATCAGTCGTAGAGTTCTGAATTGCGGAGATCTGGGAGCTGATTTCCTCAGTTGCCTTGGACGTCTGGTTTGCCAGTTCCTTCACTTCAGCCGCAACAACCGCAAAGCCCTTACCTGCTTCACCGGCACGTGCCGCTTCAATGGTTGCGTTCAGAGCCAACAGGTTGGTCTGTTCAGCGATTGCCTGAATGAGGCCAACAACCTCACCGATCTTCACAGTGGCGTCCGCCAACTCATTGATACGATCATTGGAAACATGCGCACTTTCAGTTGCTTTTGCCACAACGGATGTTGTCGCACTCACCTGACGGGCAATCTCTTCAATGGAGCTGCTCAGCTCTTCAGCTGCCGCAGACACCATCTGAACGTTGTTCGCTGCATCTGTAGAAGAAGCTGCCGCACGTTCAGTCTGATCAGAAGTACCGCGAGCCAGGTCAGCCATTACGCTTGCTGTCTCACCCATCTCACCCATGCTGTCATTCACAGAAGTGAGCAAGTTGCTTGCTGTGTTTCTGAAGTCAGAGATCAGCTGCTCAACTTCACGCTGTTTCTCAGCATCCTTTTCAGCAACCTGTGCCTGCTCTTCGCGAAGACGAGCACGTTCCAGAGCGTTGTCACGGAAGACCTGAACCGTGCGGCTCATGTCACCAATCTCATCTCTGCGTTTCACACCTGCGATTTCAACGTTGGTGTCACCGTTTGCAAGACGCTCCATGATACCGGTCAGGCGCTTGGTTGGGCGAGTGATGGCTAAGGACAGACCCAGAGCAATCAATGCACCAAGTGCAAGACAGACAGCAACGGTGGTCGCAATCAGGTTGGTTGCCAGTTCACCAGCAGAGCTCGCATTTTCAGCTTCAGACGCAGCAATATCGATGATCTGACCCTGAACGGTCTCAGACTGTTCAGTCAGCTGAGACACAAGGCTGGAAAGCTCTTTCTTGCCGTTGGCCATGGAGCCAAAACCAGAGCGGATCGCCGCGATTTCCTTCATCGCATCTTTAGAGGCTTTCACACCACCTTCGATGTCTTTCACACCTTCTTTAAACTCACGGCCTGCTGCACCAAGCTGATCGATCTCCTTTGAGACTTCCTCAGCCTTTACACCAGAACCTGCACGCAGGAAGGAAAGAGAAGAAGAACTGACTGCCAGTGTCTGACGTGTGATGTTGGAAACAGACGCCAACGCAGCATCAACCTGCTGCTTGCGATCAACCGCTTCGGCCTGCTTCTTGTTCGCGTCATCAATAGAGCGATACGTGAAGCCAATCACCAGCTGCGCAGTTTCACCCAGCACATCAATGCTTGCGGTGATGTCCTGACGCAGAGAATACATCTCGGAGAAATCAGTTGAGTCGCGCAATGCTTTCAGCTTCTCAACCAGCGTATCGGACACATCTGCCAGGCTCTGAAGAACCTTTGGATCCAGATGGGACAGTTCGATCTTCTGAAGCTTCTTGATCTCGCGGCGTGCCTTTGCAGCGCTGAGCAAGGTTTTACGCAGAGCGCCTTCTTCAGAACTGGTGGTCGCCTTCACAAAGAAGTAGCGCATATTCAGTGCCTGACTCTGAATGGTTGCTACGAGGCGCCCTGCCTTGTCTGCTTCCTTCAACTGCTCTTTCGCTAGCGTATCCTGTTCCGCCGCTGAAGTCGCAATCTTGGAAATGTCTGCCTGCACTTTTTTGCCAATCGCCTGAAGATTAGCAACCGCAGACATCATTTTCGCGATCTGAGATTCCTGAATGTCAGTTGCCATGCGAACACGGCTGAACAAACCTTTCAGAGCCCGCACGTTTTCGTGGGTCTCTTCAAAGGCGGTGCCATCCTTGCCGTCTGCAACAACCTGCTCATGCAAAGCTTCAAGATCTGCACCCAGCAGATTCAGCTCATCAGCAGCTGCGGTTGCATCATACTTGCTCAGACTGCGCAGATAAGTCTCGCGTGCTGAGGTCGTATCATGTAGGCCCTGCATTAAACGCATGGTTGCATTCGTCATGTCGGTTTGCTTGGTGAGCTGAGAGATAGAAAAGATTCCGATCCCACCAGCTGCAGCGGAAAGCAAGAGAACGATGATGAAGCCACCGCCGATTTTCGTCGACAGTCGCAAATTAGTAAAAAGCTGGAGGACCCGCCTCATGACCTTATTTCTCCCGAATAAAAGTCGTTGCCCATGACTTGGCGGCATCCTAAGCTTGTAAATCTCAACCAGTAGTTAACCCGTAGGTATTTACGGCATTAATTGAGTAATTTCTGAAAGTTTTATCTGTTTATGCGCCCAACATAGATTTATTATAAGTGCAAATAATCATTAGATTTTTAACAATCAAGAATCAGCAACCTCTAGTAGAAGAGCTTCAAGTGCACTGCGCAGATTGAGAGAGAGCGCTTGAGGTCGACGACTGGTGCGATCTACGTACACATGCGTAAAAAATCCCTGTGCCGCAGCAGTCTCTGCCCCCAGCGCAAACAGGGCCAGCTCGTAACGCACAGAGCTGTTTCCCAGATGACCGACACGCAAGCCGATATCGATCTTTTGCGGATAAGCGATCTCTGAAAAGTACTGGCAGCCGGATTCAACCACCAAGCCGATCTCGTCACCTTCGTGAATGTTGAGTGCATCATTTGCGATGAGATAGGCATTCACCGCGCTGTCGAAGTAGCTGTAATAAACCGCATTATTAATGTGGCCGTAAATGTCGTTGTCTTCCCAGCGGGTCTGGACCTCACTGAAGAACTTATATTGATCCCGTGCATCCGGCGTTGGCTTCTTAGGTTTGCTCATCTGAATAACTCCGTGCACTTAAAGGGCTTGCATATAAATTTGTAGCGCGGCGTCTTCATCCATCTCTCGCGGATTATTAACGAGCAAACGCGTCTGTTTCATCGCTTCACTGGCAAGCTTGGCCATATGCTGTTCTTCAATGCCGACCTCCCGAAGAGTTGTTTCAACACCCAGCACCTTGGCAAGCTCAGCCAACCGATCCGCAAACAAGCTGCCCCGGATATCAGAAGGTACTTCGATCAGTTCGGGGAACACCAGTGGAGCCAACTCAGCGTAGGCATCCGCACAAGAAGGCATGTTGAACCGCATCACATGCGGCAGAACGAGCGCATTGGAAACACCATGCGGCACATGAAAGATGCCTCCGATTGGATAAGCCAGCGCATGCACCGCTGCCACCGGTGAGTTGGCAAATGCCTGCCCAGCCAACATAGAACCCAGCAGCATGTTAGAGCGGGCTTCTTTATCCTGAGGCGTGTTCACAGCCTTCTCAATGTTCGCACCCAGCAATCGCAGAGCTTCCTTGGCCAGAACCTTTGAAACCGGATTGTTGTTTGCGGAGATAGACGTGTAGGCTTCAATTGCGTGCACCATGGCATCAATGCCTGTTGCTGCGGTCACATGTGCAGGCAGCCCAAGAGTAAGATCAGCATCCAGAACCGCCACATCCGGCAGCAACTGAGGTGACACCACACCTTTCTTCTCAGCTTCACCCGTCGTGATGATGGAGATCGGCGTAACTTCAGAGCCCGTGCCAGCTGTTGTTGGAATGAGGATCAGCGGAAGACGTTTTCCTTTTGCCATACCAACACCATAGATATCCGCAAGCTGCTCCCCTCCCCCAACAAGCAGGGCAACAAGCTTTGCAACATCAAGGGATGATCCGCCACCAAGCCCAATCACACCGTCTACTTGTGCAGTCTTTGCCAGTTCAGTTGCTTGCAACACGATAGCTTCGGGTGGATCAGCCACCACACCCTCAAAGAGCGTAACGTCAATTCCGGCAGCTTCAAGCCGCGAGATCACAGGCTCAACGAGGCCTGCTTGCATGAGCCCCTTATCACTCACCAGCAAAACACGTTTGCCTATGGTGTTCAGTGTCAGTTGATCCAGCTGTTGAACCGCACCGGGCTCGCAAATAACGCTTGCTGATGTGTTGAAGACAAAGCCTGTCATGAAATCCCCCTCCCTGCTCCCTGCAAGTGGCAGGCTTGAGCAATCCGAAGAGCATGCCTCAGGTCCTCAGGAAGGTCGAGCGCAATTAAAGTCGAACCTAGACTGGCGGTTTATACGGCTTCTTCCGAGATCACCGGTTCTGGATCAGGCGCCTTACCAAGGCTAAGAACTACAATAAATCCGATGACTGCCCCCACGGACATGGTCACGCCTCCGGCAAAGAAAGGCATGGAAACAAACCACCGCTCCGCCAGAAACGCGCCGATTGGTATTGAAACAAGTGTCAGGCCAGATTGCAGCATCTCACCAACAGAAGAAACACGCCCCAGCAACTCTTCTGGCGTCTGCTTTACGATGATAGCTCCGTAGGGCACGGTTATCAGACTGGAAAAGACACCAGCAACAAACCAAAGTGCCATCTGCTCATTGAGAGAAAAAGGTTCAGGGCTGAAAGGAAGCCATCCCGCTACTATGGTCAAGGCCCCACCAAAAAACGAGCCGATAACCATCATCAGATGTAGATTTACTCGATCACCAATCTTCGCTGTAAGATAAGTGCCTACAAGCCCGCCCACACCAATAGCGCCAATGATTGGCCCAGCAGAAGCTCCCGGTTGCCCCGTCTCCTTAATCAGAAGCAACAGTACGGCTTCATACAGGAAGACACTGAATATAAAGAGGCAGATAAGAGCGATACCTAAGAGTAGGCGTGGTGTCTTCCAAATGTAAGCAAGGCCGACCTTTGCATCGCGCAGCACACTGCCGTTGCTCTCCTGCTCAGCCTCATCGCTTGCTTGGTCTTTCTTCAGCACTCCAAGCAGCGTGACACAGAACAGCGCACCAACAGTAAAACAAAGGCCGCCAAGCAAAAAGACATTGTGTGGGCTCCAGATGGCAAGCAAAGCACCGCCAAGAACCGGCGCAAAGATCTTCGTAGATTGAATGACAAAATGATCAATACTGACGGCCTGTGTCAGCATATTGGACGGCACAATCTTTTTCAGCGCCAATTGCTGCGCTGGCATAAACGCTGCGGAGATTGTCGACTTCAAAAAGACAAAGGCGATGAGAAGTACGAGAGTGTTGGCAAAGAAGAACATGCCAACCATAACAGCGGCCCGAATAACAAGGCCAGCCATCAGCACGGGCCCAGCTCCAATGCGATCAACCAGAATACCCGCAGGCAACCCAAAAAGAACGCGTGGTAATGTGGCTGCCATGATCACACTGGCAACCTCGGTAGCGCCCATGCCCCACGTGTAGTTTACTAGCACCATGATCGCGATGAAGTCGATCCAATCCGCAAAGGCGGCCGGAACAAGAACACCAATAAACCGACGAAACGCGCTCAGCTTAAACAATGCCAAAATGGAAGTATTTACTGCTTCATCCTGCATAACAAAGCCCGCCTCAAATTCATTTCTTCAAAAAAACCAGAAAAATCAGCGCACAAAATGCCACGCCAACGGAAAGAGCAATCCCGTTAGCTTAACCAAGCCCCTTCCAGATGCAAGGCGTATATAGGTGAAGATAATTACAGCAAAGTTGGCACGCAATTGCCCCGATCATTGAACTTCATCTGAGCTTAATCCAGCTCAGATCTTGTGGCCTTCATTTACGTTGTCACTGCTTAACATATTGAAATGACGATCCAGGCGCCGCTCAATCCTTTTTTTTCGAAAGTATTCAATCTTATTTATAGGAATAAACTGATGATCTAAGTAATTTTTCACATCAAAACACTTAATATACGTCTTTCCATTTACATCGATAACAATTCCCATATTTTCGGGACGATCTGCAAAGCATGAGACATGGTGGCTACGCAAAATCTTAAAATAGTCAATTAGAGCACGAATAAGCTCTTGGTCATTTATTCGCCCGTGGCGCCGAATGTAATCACGAACACTTCGAATATCTTGATCAACAAAATTGTCAATTTTCTCGATCATTAAAGCTGGGCCTTGATTTGTCTGTACAACCCCATACACGCGCGTAAACGCTCTATGATCTGCGAGTCCCACATCTTGAATATGTGACCACCCTAACAACTCATCCTGATTACCGCTCAGTCGCTGCTTTTTGTATCCGAGCTTTGCACGTACTGAACGAAAAATGTCCTTCAGCAAACCTCGTTTTTTTACTTTGCGTTCTCCAGCTTCATAACGATCAAATTTCAGAAGCTTGGTAGGATCAGAGGCGCATTCATATGTGTCGCGAAATCCGCCACCACGAACAAACTCTCCTACCTGATAAACTTGATTTTCCTGCGACACAGTCAATTTTGAGCCAGTCTTTTTTGTAAATTTGAGCCACTTACATAACAAATTATAATAGTTTGAAAAGCACCAATCTTGCCACTCACGATCAAGCTATTGTTTTCAAAAAGCTTTCATGAGGTCGACTGTACCTTAACCGGACTTTTTAGTGTTTGCGGGATAATCTTCTCAATACAACACGAACACAAACTCCGGGAACCAGCAGGATGCAGATCTGCAGTGCGCGTGAAATTGCGACCTTTGTGCAGGATGGCGATACCATTGTGATTAGCGGTTGCGGATGGGGCCTTGCCACGCCAGAAGCTCTGCTGGAAGCCATCGAACAACGGTTCCTCTCAACCGGTCATCCCAAGAACCTTTTCGTCATCAACTCTCTTTCGATCGGAGATGGTGACAAGCGTGGACTGAACCGCTTTTCGCACAAAGGTATGTTACGAGGCATTATCTCCTCTCACTTCGCACTGACGCCATCTCTGCAAAAACTCATCATTCAGGACAAACTGGAAGCCTATTGCCTGCCAGCCGGTGTAATTCAGCAGTTGATCCGTGAAATTGGAGCAGGTCGCCCTGGCCTTCTCACCCGAACGGGGCTTGGAACCTTCGTCGATCCCAGACACGGTGGTGGTAAGTGCAGCAAGTCCTGTAAGCATGATCTGGTTGAATTGCTGCACCTGCATAGTCAAGAGTATCTCCGCTATCGCCCTTTCAAGATCGATCTCGCGCTGATCTGTGGCTCAGCTGCTGACACCAAGGGCAATCTCAGCCTTGATGAAGAAGCTATCACTCTGGACTGCCTGAGCCTGGCCATGGCAGCGCATAACAGCGGAGGCCACTGCTTTGCACAAGTCAGGAACATCATTGAACCCGGCAGTCTGCCAGCTCGTTCTGTTACTATTCCCGGTGTATTTTTGGATGCTTTGGTTGAAACCCCTAGCCAGACCATCGCCTACGACACCCCTTACAGTCCTGCGCTTAGTGGTGCCATCAAGCCGTCTCACCGGCGCATTCAAAATGAACCCAGCAAAATTGCACGCAAGGTGATCGCGAGGCGAGCTGCAGACGAGTTGATTGAAAATGCAGCGGTCAACATAGGGTTTGGTGTGCCTGCAGGAATTCGCTTTACAGAGCAACGCAAGAAACTGGCTGAGCAGATCTGGCTATCTTGCGAACATGGCCATCATAACGGTCAGTTTCTGGGTGATACGCTTTATGGTGCAGCGCAAGGATCTGAAGCTCTTCTGTCTTCATTGGATCAGTTCGATTTTTACAACGGTGGCGGGTTGGACATCGCTTTTTTGGGCATGAGTGAAGTAGACCGACACGGCAACGTGAATATCTCCAAAATAGGCGGAAAAATTATTGGCCCGGGTAGCTTTATCGATATCTCACAGAACGCACGAAAACTGGTGTTTTGCGGCCTTCTCACCGGCGTCGATACGCGCGTGGAGTATCGCAAAGATAAGCTAAAGATTACCAGAAACGGAACACACACAAAGTTTGTCGAGCAAACAGACCACATCACGTTCAACGCGATCAATGCACGAAACAATGGGCAAGAAGTGCTCTATGTAACGGAGCGCGCTGTGTTCCAACTTGGGCCGAATGGGCTTGTGCTGACCGAAGTTGCGCCAGGGATCAAACCTAAACGCGACGTGCTGGCACACATGGGCTTTGCCTGCAAAGTAGACGTACAACGCAAGATGCCAGAGCACATCTTCAACGCACTCTGAGGCGCAAACGGCGCCAACAATTAGAACTCATTGATTTTAGAGCGATCACTTCCCGGAATACTGAGCGTCTTCCGGGAAGTGTAGGTTTCTTTGGAAGGCTTAGTCGCAAGCTGCTGTAATGATGACTTCCACAAGTAGTTCCTGGGAAGCAAGGCGTGCTTCACCGCATGCGCGTGCTGGCGCATGGCCTTCCGGAACCCAGGCATCCCAGACTTCATTCATTTCTGCGAAATCGCGCATGTCTGAAAGCCAAACAATAGCCTGCAGGATTTTTTCACGGCTGGATCCAGCTTCAATCAGCAGTTCATCGACACGGCGCAGACATTCTGCGGTCTGTTCCTTGATGCTATCGCCGCGATTGCCAACCTGCCCGCACAGATAAACTGTACCATTGTGCTTGACGATTTTGCTCATACGCTGCTTGGTGTGCATGCGTTCAATCATGTTGTTACCCCTTTAAGATCGGGAGGCATGAACCCGAAAACTACGAAGTTTCATATCTCCAATTTCAGCGAGACAACATGACCGAAAGCACTGGCAAGTGCACTGTGACATTTGCGAGTGTCCAAGCTTTTCTGAGAGCAGGTATTTATGCCGTTGCCTTTTCAATGTGATGCTGAAGAAACCAGTTATAGGTCTCCGCAATCCCCTGATCCAATGAGATGGATGGCTTCCAACCCAACTGCGCCAGTCGTTCCGAGCTCATAAGTTTTCTCGGAGTTCCATCAGGCTTAGTGGTGTCCTTTTCAATAGAGCCTTCAAACCTCAGGATACTTGCTAGTTTTTCTGCAAGTTCCAGAATAGAGATGTCCGTTCCGAAACCGACATTGATGTGCTCATCAGCTGAGTAATTCTTCAGCAAGTACACCAGTGCGTCTGCACAGTCATCACAATGGAGGAACTCTCGTCGTGGCACTCCTGTTCCCCAAATCTCAAAGGAAGTCGCACCACTCTCTTTCGCTTCATGCACTTTACGCATGAGTGCCGGCAGAACGTGACTGGTTGTCAGATCAAAGTTATCGCCCGGACCATAGAGATTGGTTGGCATTGCGGAGATGAAATCACATCCGTGCTGTTTTCGAAAAGCTTGGCAAAGCTTTATTCCGGCAATCTTGGCAATGGCATACCACTCATTGGTTGGCTCCAGAGGCCCGGAGAGCAACGCTTCCTCCGAGATCGGTTGTGGCGCATGTTTTGGATAAATACAGGATGAGCCCAGAAACAGCAGTTTTTGTACGTTAGCCGCATAGGCTCCACGGATGAGATTGGTTTCTATCGCAAGGTTTTCATAGAGGAAGTCTGCGGGATACTCATTGTTCGCCCATATCCCTCCTACTTTGGCTGCCGCAACAATCACCGCATCTGGTTTCGTATCCAGCAAAAACATTAATGACTCACTTTGAGCAGTAAGATCCACCTGTTTGCGGTCAGCCGTTAAAAGCGAGCAATCCTCTTGTTCCAAACGGCGCATCAACGCGCCGCCAACCATGCCTTTGTGCCCAGCTACAAAAACCGTTTTTCCCGCAAGGTCAAATTTGGTCTCCGATAAATCAGGCATCTTCTAGTATCCGATGCTGTTGAAGTTCCTTCAAATCGGCCTGCACCATCTCTTGCACCAACGCCTCTAGAGACGTTTTAGGCTCCCACCCCAACTTCTGACGCGCCTTGCTTGCATCACCTAGCAGCTCATTCACTTCAGAAGGACGAAAATACCTCGGATCAATTTCAATCAGAGAACGACCGGTTCGCGCGCAAAGGCCTCGTTCCTCAATGCCCTCTCCCTGCCACTCAATAGCAGTGCCACAATGAGCGAAGGCCATTTCTACAAAGCGCCGAACGGACGTCATCGTTCCGGTCGCCAAGACATAATCGTCTGGTTGATCCTGTTGCAGCATCATCCACATGCCTTCAATGAAGTCGCGTGCATGCCCCCAGTCTCGTTGAGCATCAATATTGCCGAGGTAGAGTTTCTCTTGCTGGCCCAAGCTGATTGCCGCAGCTGCGCGTGTGATTTTTCGCGTTACGAACGTCTCACCACGCAACGGGCTTTCATGGTTGAAGAGGATGCCGTTTGAGGCATGGATTCCATAGGCTTCGCGATAGTTTACAGCGATCCAATAGGCATAGAGTTTTGCTGCAGCATATGGAGACCGCGGATAAAAAGGCGTGGTTTCTTTTTGCGGAACTTCCTGAACCAGACCATAAAGCTCTGACGTTGATGCCTGATAGAACCTTGTTTTCTTTTCCAATCCGAGAATGCGGATCGCTTCCAGCAAGCGCAATGCACCAAGAGCATCACTGTTGGCCGTGTATTCCGGGGTTTCAAAACTTACCTTCACGTGTGACTGCGCACCAAGGTTATAGACCTCATCCGGTTGCACCTCCTGCATAATCCGGATCAGGTTGGTCGCATCCGTCAAATCTCCGTAGTGAAGAATAAAGCGTGCATCTTCTTCATGCGGGTCTTGGTAAATTCCTTCAATCCGCCCGGTGTTGAAACTGGAGGAGCGGCGCTTAACACCATGCACTACGTAGCCCTTATCAAGCAGAAAACGGCTCAGATAAGCGCCATCTTGTCCAGTCACACCCGTTATCAATGCTATCTTTTGCAAGGTCATCACACGCCCAAAATCTTAGGGAAACAGAGCATGAACCTAGGAGGAAACTGGTTATTGTCGCAATTCTGAAAACATGCCCCCTCATTCTCTAGGTCACTTTACAGAGCAATGTTTTTAAACAAGGTTTCAGCTTCGCCCACAAGGATATCCAAGTTCCCTCAAAATTAACTGGCAATCCCACAGCTCACCGTGTATCAAGCTCGCCCTCCCAAACGCCTTGGGGAGGTATCCCGAACCTGAATATCCAGACGCAGCCGTTACTCTGGCAACTGCATAGCTTTGCCTGACAAAAGGCATGATGAGAGGTCTAAAAATGAACAGCGCATTCGCAGGCATCGATTTTGGCACCTCCAACTCCACAGTGGGCATCTACTCCGGCGAAACACCAGAACTGGTGATGCTGGAAGAAGGCCATACGGAAATGCCGTCTGCCATTTTCTTCAATTTTGAGGACGAGCAGATCGTTTATGGACGGCAGGCGAAAGAAGAGTACATCAGAGGCGATGAGGGCCGCCTTATGCAGGCACTCAAGAGTGTTCTGGGCACTTCCCTTATTCAGGAGAAAACGGCTGTCATGGGCGGTCGTATGGCGTTTCGTGACATTATTGCATTGTACCTGCGCCAGTTGAAACGTAAGCTTGATACACATATGCAGGAAGATGTCACCAAGGTGGTTCTGGGACGACCGGTGCATTTCATCGACGGTGATGAAGTTGCTGACCGTGCAGCGCAAAACACGCTGGAAGGTATCGCTCGCCAGGAAGGCTTTGAGCATATTGCATTCCAGTATGAGCCGATTGCAGCTGCGTTGGCCTATGAGCAGTCTGTTACCCGTGAAGAACTTATTCTGGTGTTGGATATCGGTGGTGGTACAGCTGACTTTTCCGTTATTCGCGTTTCTCCTGAACGCCGGAATGCAGTTGACCGCACAGGCGACATTCTTGCCAACACAGGTGTTCACATCGGCGGAACGGACTTTGACCGACTGCTGTCGCTTGCGCAAGTGATGCCGCATTTGGGCTACAAAACACTCACGAAAGACGGCAAACGCGCGCTACCGTCCAAATACTACTTCGATCTCGCCACCTGGCAGTTCATCAATCAGCTTTATTCTCCAAGCATTTTGCGAGAGCTCGGTGAAGTCAGACGCGAAGCAGCGCAGCCCCATCTGGTAGAGCGCCTTCGTGAAGTAATCCGCGCAAAAGATGGCCACATGCTTGCTACACGTGTTGAGCAAACCAAGATTGACCTGTCTTCTTCAGAGATTGCCAGCCTCAAAATTGAGCTGGAGGAAGAAGACGTTCAGGTAGATGCATCCAACGCCGATTTCCACGCAGCAATCGCAACTTCTGTCGGGAAAATTGATACCACCATTCAGGAGGCCCTCAGCAAGGCAGGTGTGACTGCTGATCAGATCAACAGTATGTTCCTGACCGGCGGCACCACACGTATCCCGATGCTTCGAGATCACTTCAAGTCCCTGATGCCAAACGCTTCTATCGTGGAAGGCGATGTGTTTGGAGCCGTAGGTCTTGGCCTTGCAGCCGACGCAAAACGAAAGTTCGGCTAAGGCTAAGCCCTCACAAAAAGTCTTTTCTTTTTCTTGTAATCCGGCGTGACAGACCTGAGGAAGCTATCCCATTCATCTGTCACCCGCTCAGGCGTAAACGCGGAGATTTTTTGCCTTTAACACCCGTCTTGGTTCCATAAAGCGACACCCCTCTTTTTCCCCCTCGCTTTCTCATTCCTCTAATTTCAGAATTGTCACATTCAACCAATTCAGGTTCCCTAGTTGCAATTGTTAATGAAGTCTTAAGAGGGCGGCGTACGCTATTTTAGCTGTGTGCTGGGTTGGGGACCGGGATGTTGCAGCGGCAAAATAGGTGTTTCAAACACTGCTGGCTTTATCCGATGATTGGCGCGGTTGCCTTAGGATCAGCCGGATCTTCCGCGGAGGCAACAACTCTACGTGAAGCGCTTGAAGACACCTTGCGGTTCAACCAGACGTTAAGTTTGACAAGTTGGAAGACAGCTTCAAAGCAACAGAAAACTGAGGTTCTGCAGGAAACCGTCGATGCTTATGCTGCGCTCTACTTAACAACGCAACAAACGCACGTTTACCTAACATCACTGAGGGATCTAAACGCGATAACCGTAGTTTTGGAGAGGCATTCTGAAAGCAAAACAACTCAAGTTTTTGAGCACATTGAAGCGTTGGAAGCACAGCGCAGCTCAATCAGTGAAACTCTAAAGGCACTGCAGCAAAACAAACTGCTTTTTGCGCAAACGACCTTCACACAGTACACGGGTAGTCGCAGTTTCAACCTGCAGCCAGTGATCACTTCATCTCTGTTGAATGGTTCAGGATCGCCTGCTGATGCACGCGAGGAAAGTGATGCACTTTCCAAAGTAATCAAAACCTATAGGCAGCTTCAGTTCGGAGTAACGCGCCAGAGGCGAAGTTATGAGGCCGCACTTGCTCAGACCAAGGTAAGTCCTGAGCATGTTCCTGCATACCTCACCGTTTTAACCGAACTTCAGAAAACAGAACTTCAGCTGATCTCGGCTGAAGCAGAACTCACTCGCCTTCATTTTTCGGACAAAGCTCAGCGTTCGACGCTTTTGCTGCACCTCGGTCTTTCTGAGCGATTGCTTGAGAAAAACCGGAAACGAGAACTGCGGCGACTGGCGAACCAACGGATCAATTAACGCACCAACAATCTGAAAAGAGGAGGAATGCAGTCATGGCCCACATCAACTCAGCGCCTACGAACACGCCTGCTTTGCAGTCCCCTCCCCCAATCCTGCTGGCTGAACCTCTGCCCCCTTCGCGAGGCGCAATCCTACTCAAACGGGAAAATGGCCAGCTGGTTGATCTTTCCAAAACGATCGGGACAGCCCAACTTGCCCGAGATGGAACTCAATTGCACATTCGGCAAATTGATGGACAGATTATCGTAATCGAAGGCTTCTTTGGCGGACCAGCCAACGAGTTCTTTATTTTGATGCCATCCGGCCCACTCACAACACAAAGTCAGTTCTTGGCAGCAGTGCAAATCGATGCAGCATTGGAACTTGGCAGCTTTCAGGAAGATGTCCCCTCCCCTGCCCAAGGCAGAACAGACAAACCTGTCGAAGAATCTCAGCAGCATCCGGATACTGCAAGTCTTCCAACTTTGCATCAAACACCCAGATTGGCAGAGTTAAGTTCTGCCACCAGCAAAAGTCAGTTGGCGGAAAGCAAACAGTCCGTCTTGGAAGACGCCCCTTTTCCTCTTTCAAAAGCAGGCAATCCTGAGAGTATTGCAGTTCCTCAGTTTTCTCCCTCAGACTTGTATGTTCAACCAAACTCGACAGTTTCCCGAGCAAATGATCTTCCGATACTTACTGTAGAGGAAGCATCCTTCGCACATCCACCGATATCTTAGTCAGCGATAGCCTCGCTATTGATTTTGGCGTGGATGGTACCAACTCCCGCGCACTGCTATTTACACTTGATGCAGCTGGACGCCCACTCGGCCGCTCAGGTGAT
The DNA here is from genome assembly GCA_032615215.1 of Microbulbifer sp. MKSA007. Classification (NCBI taxonomy): domain Bacteria; kingdom Pseudomonadati; phylum Pseudomonadota; class Gammaproteobacteria; order Cellvibrionales; family Microbulbiferaceae; genus Microbulbifer; species Microbulbifer sp. MKSA007. Next base: position 272,201 of record CP128431.1, read on the forward strand.
CCGCTCGATATAACCTCTGGCGGTGCGCGGGTCCTTTTTCAGTCAGAATTTGGCCCACAAGGCCAACATATTCTGAAAGGGTTGAAGGGAGATGGTACGCTCGTTTTCAAAGTTACGTTGGATCCAACGTCAACCAACGGCACATACACTTATCAGCAGTTTGCGCAGTTAGATCACCCAGCTGGCACTCCGGATCATCTGCTCAGTTTTCGGTTCATTGCAAAGGATGCAGATGGAGACAGTCTGATCTCTTATTTGGACATTCACGTAACCGATGATCCTATGCCTTCGGAATGGAACCTATCAGCGACCGTATCTGAGGCAGGCTTAGCAGGAGGGTCAGATGGAGATCCGAAAAGCGCTTCAACAACAGGCAATCTGCCTATGGGCTCGCAACAAAGCCCGGTCACACTGACATGGAATGACACAACCCCATCTCCAGGCTTTAGTTTCGTTCAGGAAGGGCAAACACTTCTTATCCTACAAGGTGGGCAGATCGCCTTATCTGTATCTCTGAATGCGTCGACTGGCACCTACAGTGTGACACAACATAACGCAATCATGAACGCAGGGAACGGTGACGCGGTATTCAACCTGAACTTCTCAGCGACAAACACCCAAGGCCAAAGTGCAATTGGCACTCTTATCGTCACATCGATTGACGATACACCCAAGGCGTTCCCACTCAACCAGATCGTTTTTGATGAAAGCCAGTTGAGCGACGAAGCTGAACTGAGTTTCTCATCAGATTACTTGCCTCATAACGCTGGAGCCGATGGCGCAAACATCAGTTGGCAATTGCCGGAAGATCCGGACGGCCTGATCTATATCATCGAGGGGCAGCTGCTCAGCGTAAAACAGGGCGATACGCTGATCCTGACGGCACAGTTTACGGATAGCAAGGGTGCCTACACAGTCAAGCAACATAACCCGCTTCAGCACACTAGTAGGTTAGATCATGAAGAAATCAAACTCCACTATGTGATCACTGATGGAGATGGTGACACAGCCCAAGGGCACTTCAGCGTTTCAATCAAAGATGATAGCCCTACTGTTGGAGCACCGATCGAACACGAGCTGAGCGACGATGTTTTCACGCAAATAGATCAAAGCAACGCATCGGCTGAGGATAGTCTTGGTCTGACAGGTGTACTCCCAGTCTCCGCTGGTGTAGATGGAATACAGGTCTCATGGACAGAAGCTCCTCTTCCAACAGGCTTCAGCTGGGATCTTTCAGGCGACAAAATAACGCTTTTACAAGGTTCGACGGCAATTTTCAGCGCGACGCTGAATTCCGCCAGTGGAGCGTATTCTGTTACACAGCATGCTCCCCTCAATCATTCTCAGAGCGTTGACCAGTTTCAACTGCAGTACATAGCGACCGACTCTGATGGAGATGCAGCAACTGGGACACTGCAGATTTCCATTTCAGATAGCGTACCTGTCGCAAGTTCTGCGCCTGAGATTATAGGCCTTTCCGAAACAGACCTCTTTGAAGCGCGTATGAACGGAGATGCATCTATTTCTCAATCAGGCACGCTCAACATTCAATGGGGAGCAGATGTTGGTTCAACAAGAGCGCTCTCATTTTCATCCAGCATGAGCGGCACGCCCGCCCCATTTACCGTCAATGGAGCGCAGGTCTTCTATTCTTTATCAGGCATTGGAAACGAACTCGTCGCAAAGACGCAGGATGGTACGCTGGTCTTCAAAGTCACATTGGACCCAGGCAACACAGGATCCTATACAGTCGAGTTCTTCACTCCGATTGATCATGCAACTACCGCCGAAATCTCGATAGTGTTCGACATCGTCGCCACCGACGGAGATGGAGATACTCTTCCGCTCTCATTCTCTTTCGACATAACAGATGGAAAGTCTATCGCCGTTGCTGACCAGTTTGCAGGCAAGGAAGACACACCGCTCGTCTTGGATCTGTTGGGAAACGATACTCTGAATAGCGGGGGCTACTCCGTTCACATCGTCTTGGCACCTGCCAAGGGTCATCTGGCACAGAACGCGGACAACACATTCAGCTACACCGGACATCCCAACGCCAATGGATCTGATAGCTTTAGCTACTATATTCAGGACGCTGACGGTGAACGCAGTGAGACCGTGACTGTTTCCATTGAGCTCAGTCCAGCGAACGATGCTCCGATCTTTTCAGGTGTCGGACACAACACACCTCTTCATTTGACTGTCGAAGACAATGGACCACAGGATGTCTTCACGGCGAACGCTTCAGACGCTGATGGAGACAGCCTCCATTTTTTTCTCCAAGGGCCTGATGCGGCCCGTTTCAACATCGACGCCCAAACAGGCAAAGTCAGCTGGAAGGACGATATCTCTTATGATGTTCCGGCAGACCTAAATGGCGATAATATCTATGATGTGACGATTGTAGCCAGAGATCCATCTGGCGCAGAAGCTTCACAGGACTTTCAAATCCAGGTCACCGAAGGCCTTGATACGCCAACCTCACCTCCAACAGTTTACCTTCACACGCGCGAAGCTGGCAGTTACCAAGTCAGTTGGGACTTTGGCTCTGATAATTACACCAGCAATATCTCCGATGATATCCAGTCCTACGCATGGAAAGAGTGCGGTGACGATGGCTTAGCTGATACTTCAAATGATGGCTCCTCCGACATTTACATTGATGAAGCAACAGGCGAGCTTGTTTTGACAGATCAGTCTAGCGCTTCCGCAAATGGCGACGATAATCTTGCAAGCCTCAGCAAAACATTCGATCTGACGGGTGCGCAATCGGCGCAGCTTTCACTTAGTTTCACGGCCAATTTCAGCTCATCAGAGACAAGTAAACTCTTCTATATTGAGGTCGTCATGGCCGATGGCTCGGTTCAGAGGATTGCTGAGATCAGCAGCACCGAAGATCATTCGCAGTCCAAAACGATTAGCCTCGACCTTAGCAATCACATCTCCTCAGCCACGACAATAAGGTTGTTAGCTCCAGGTGAACTCACGTCTGCAGACATTCTCAGGATCAGCGATCTCACGCTCTCAATAGAGCAACCCGCTCCTCTGGAAGAAAAGCATTTGGACGCTACCTATCAGATTGATGGAGAGGACTTGGCAGTTGCCAAGTCTGCCAAGATTGACGACCTGCAGGAACCAATAACCGGACTAACCGTGAAACTTTTCAATGCTCAAGACGGTGATGTCCTGAACTACACAGCAATCGACGGTATCAATGGTGAACTACAAGATAATAACAGCGGCGTACTCACATTGAATTTCTCAGGCATCCTTGATGCCTCAAGCTATCAAAACCTGATCAACTCGCTTACGTTCTCAACCAACTCAGACAGTCTTGAAGCAAGAAGTCTTTCCGTGGTCCTTCATACAGAGAATGGAAGTTCATCGCCGTCCATTTCGACAATCCATATGCTTCCCAAAGCTGATGGAGAGATCGGAAGCGACAAGAACCCAGTCGATGGAACATCAGCAGATGACACCCTCCGAGGCACCGAAGGTGACGATGCAATCAATGGATTTGAGGGCAACGATCATCTCTATGCTGGTGAAGGACAAGATACTCTGACAGGTGGCGAAGGCTCAGATATCTACTTCTTTGAGCAACTGGACGGAGCGGCTGATCATATCGCTGACTATCAAGCAAACTTACAGAACGGTACTGATCGCGATATCATTGACATATCGAAGCTCCTTGACGACTACGGCGAAGGTGGACTGGGTCAATATCTCCACTTCACAGAGCAATACGTCCGCTTGGTAAAAGATCAGAATGGGCAATACGCGATACAGGTTGATCTAGATGCTCGCGACAATGATCATGGCTGGGAGACATTAACCACATTGGAGATTCAGAACGCAGATGTTCCTGGAGCTTCAGTCAGCATTGATGTGTTCTCTGTAGCACCCGAATTTGAGATACCAATCGAAAATGCATTTCCTGTAACCTAATCTCGGAAGTCATGAAACTTGGCAGCTGCCAAGTCGTTTATCGCAAATAAAATTACTATTCTGCTTTGGTAGAGCTTGCTCTCGTATACGGTATGGCTAAACTTTCTCTGTTATTGCTTCAGAGGATTTTTCATGCGTTCAGATACCCCCATTCAGAAGTTCGTTTCAGCTGGAGATCATCAGATCTGTCTTCACGAGTGGGCTGGTGAAGGACCGACATTTTTGCTCCTCCACGCGACTGGATTTCATGGTCGCGTCTGGGATTACATCATCAAGCACTTTCCAGGAAGACACGTGATCGCTTGGGACATGCGCAGTCACGGAATGAGTGAGAACGCAGCTCTGCCAAAACTTTGGACCGACTTGGGAGAAGATCTTTTTGCTGTGGTCAAGGAACTTGGTCTCAAGCAAGTTTATGGGGTGGGGCACTCTTGCGGTGGTCATTTGACGATCTTGGCAGCTGCCAAGTTTCCTGAACTCTACCAAAACATTCTTTTGCTCGATCCGGTCGTCTTCCCGAAACCACTGCTTCCGATCTTCAAAAACATCGCTGATCAAGACCACCCAGTGGCGCGCCGTCGGAACCAATGGAGCAATATTGGTGAAATGTATGAGCGGTTCAAGGATCGTAAACCATACAACAGCTGGCTCCCCGAGATTCTCCAGGACTATTGCCAGCATGGCCTGATAGAGACCGAACATGGCGATGGCTACCAACTCGCGTGCCCACCGGATGCAGAAGCTGAAGTCTACCGCACCTGTTATGGGGATCACATCTACCCACTGCTGGATTCCGTCACTGTACCAACCACAGTGGTGCGTGCTCGCCGCAGAAAGCCGGATGAGCCGTTGCATGACTTCTCGCCATCTCCAACCTGGGAGCTTCTGGCAGAGAACATGCCGAATGCGAAAGACATCTACGTTCCAGATCATACCCATTTTCTGCCAATGGAAAATCCGGATGCCGTTTTGAACATGATGGTTCAGATGGAGAGGGGAGAGGAAATCCGCTGGCAGGGTAATGGAGCAATCTTGAAAGACATGTAACCAACACGTTTGGCAGAGATCATGTTGTGAAAACAAACCTGCCAAGTAAGGGGAGGGGACTATGGGAAGTTTTGAAATACACGGAGCGTTGGGCTCACCGTACTCCATGAAAGTACGAGCCGCATTCAGAGCTAAACGCATTCCACACGCATGGAAACTCTGTGCGCCGATGGGGCCAAACAGCCCAGTCAAACACGTCAAAGTTCCGGTTATTCCTGTCGTCAAGTTCCCGGACGAGACTTGGATGAACGACTCCACTCCGCTGCTGCTTCATCTGGAAGCGAAAGGGGAGGGAGAGATCTCTTGCCTGACAATCCACTGCTCCGTTTTGCGTGTTACTTGATTGAGGACATGGCGGATGAATGGCTCGTCAAAGCGATGTTCCATTACCGCTGGTTTTATGAGGAAGATCGAAAGGTTGTACCAAGCTGGCTGTTGTATGATGCTTGTCTGGGATTGGACGAAAACACGATCAAAGCCATGGGTCAGCAATTTGGGGCTCGACAGATCAGCCGCATGCCGAAGGTAGGGTGTACTCCCGAAACGGCGCCGATCATCGAAACCTCAACCAAACGCATGCTCGCCATTATTGAAAAGGCAGTCGTCTCCAAGCAGCACTTCCTGTTCGGCGATATAGCTTCCTTGGCAGACGTGGCAATCTTCGGTCAACTCTACCAACTCAAAGACGATCCCACTCCCTCTGCCATGTTGCAGAACGAGTTCCCATTTGTGTTTCGCTGGCTCGATCACATCGACGATGCCTCCGGCTTTGAAGGGGAGTGGGTTTCTGAACTGACACCAGCTCTCAAAGATTTGCTCAAAATGGCTGGCGACACCTACCTTCCATTCTTGTCGGCGAACGCCAGAGCCATCGATAAAGGGGAAACCACCTTTACCGCCGACTTACCGGAAGGGTTCTTCACGCAGGAGACCTTCAAGTACCAGAAGAAGTGCCTTGATCGGTTACGGGACGAATGGGCGAAACTTACACCGGCACACCGTGAAACACTGAGCGAGTATCTGATGGGTGGCACCGAGATCCTCGATTGCTCTCTCGCACAGCCTGCGACGTGATTGAAACGACTTGGCAGCAAATGTTGGCAGCTGCCAAGTCCAACTCTCATCTGCCAACTAGCCTTCAATACATACTCTTCAATAGACGCTTTTCCCCAAAACTGGCGGAAAACCTTAGGTCTTTTGCATCAAACTGTATCTCTAAGCGTGTTTATCCGCCCAATTTGTAACTGAGTTTGTCAGCCTCGGAGCATGACGACAGGCGATTACAAAACTCAAATTGCTTCAATTCGATCGATCTCCGATAGTCCGTTCAACGCAATCACCCAGCCCGGCTATCACATTCCATCGCCACGCCGAGCTGACTTATTGGACGACTGAACCGGAGATCAAAATGAAAAGAATTGCTATTGCAGGCGCCGCTCTTGTTACTCTTTCAGGCGCAGCTTTCGCCGACGCTCTGACCTTTTATGACAGCAACGGCACCAAGACGATTATCCAGACAAACTCCCTAACGGGTTGTGTTGCCATTTATGACTCCGGTCGCAACCCACTCCAAATCTGTCGATTGAACACCGCACCTAAGGCCGTTGTTGTGCCAGCCCCCGCTACAACAATTGTCACACCTGCTCCAACAACCACTGTTGTTACACCTGCACCGGTCGCAGTTGCCCCCAATGCATGGGACCGCCGTCAGGACAGAGCAACCGCACGTCGTGTCATTCGCAGAACCGAAGCTCGTCAGGATCTTTTTGACTAAGCTTCATCTTTAAGTTGCCTTGATCCCCAATGCTGGCAACTGTGCCCGCCTCCTACCCGGGGCGGGCACATCTTTATGAAAACACTAAGCAATCTGATTGGAATATTTCCCAATATTTTTAATGGGTTAGTGAAAGTGTAACGACCTGTCACAAGGTCCGGAACGAAGACGTTCTCTTACACTATTTGGTTTGCACTTACCGCTGCGTACCTTCAGAGTTTCCAAAAGCAACAGCAGAAAAAACAGGAGTCCCCATGTTCAAGGCAATTGCCCTCTCCCTGTCCGTCCTCTTTGCAACGCCACTCGTTGCCTATGCTGATCCCGGTAAAGGGCAGCAACGCATGGAGATGATGGCAGAAAGGCTTCAGCTAACTGACGCGCAGAAGGAAAAGGTGCGCCCCATTATGCAGCAAGCGATGGAAGAACGTCGCGCCATCCTGAAAGGGGCTGGTATTGAGCGTGGTAAGAAGCCAACAATCGCTCAACTTCGAGAAATTCGTGGCCCAATGCAGGAATCTCGTGAGAAACTCGATCAGCAAATGGCTCAGGTCCTGAGCACTGAGCAAATGGCGACCTTCCGCGAGATGCAGCAGGAAATGCGTGATAAAATGAGAAAGAAATTCAGAGAAGGTAAATAGGCCTCTCTGGAAAATAGAGTAGGGGAGCCAATGCTCCCCTTATCCAGACTTAAAGAATGCTTTCAGCTTTCCGTTTCAGGTCCACCATCGCCTCACGGTAGGGACCAGGACCGAAGCTCACACGAGAAACACCCAGCTTTCCAAGTTCCGAGATCTCCGGCATGCCTTTCATCATGTAGGCGTTGACCGGAAGAGGAACATTTTCGCAAATTTTGGCGATCTGATCTGTGTCAGTAAGGGCTGGAATGAAGAAACCGCTGGCACCCGCCTCCGCATATCGCTTCCCGCGTTCAATTGCTTCCTCAACCAATCCCACATGTTTGCTCGCATCCGGTTCATTCAGGAACAGATCAGTGCGTGCATTGATGAAGAACGGGATGCCTGCTTCATCCGCAGCTTCACGGAAGGCGGAAATCCGCACACATTGCTCATCAACGCTGTAAAGACCGCTGCCCTTTACCTTCTGGTCTTCAAAATTGACACCAACAGCGCCTGTTTTGATGATCCGAGCCCCATTTTCCTTCACATCAGCGGGACTATCAGCGTATGCACCTTCGAAATCGAGAGAGAAGGGGACTTCCACGCTCTCCGCAATGCGGCTTGCGATGATTTCGACCAGTGAAAGCGGAATTTTCTCGCCATCTTCATAGCCATGGGCTGCAGCAACTGATGCACTTCCCGTAGCGACCGCCTTGGCACCTGCCTTCGCTACGGCCTGGGCAGTGCCAGCATCCCAAATATTGTAAATGGTGATTGGCTCGCCTTTAACATGGAGAGCGGCAAATTGCTTTGCTTTGTCAGCCTGAGACATCAATAAGGCCTTTCGATCTTGCTATTTTCAGTTCCACATCAATCAATTTCTGCTTTCGCCACAAACCACCGCCATATCCGGTCAAGCCTCCATCCATTCCAACAACCCTGTGGCATGGAATAACAATGGCAATCTGGTTTGCCCCATTGGCACGGGCAACAGCGCGGGTTGAGTTTGGTTTACCGATTTGCTTGGCCAGTTGGCTGTAGCTTTTGGTGGCGCCAATCGGAATGCGGCGCAGCTCGCGCCAGACATCCTTGGTAAACTCAGTGCCATGCATCACCAGCGGCACATCAAAATCCAGACGCTTGCCTTCAAAGAACTCACCAAGTTCACTTGCGATCTGATCCGTTGGTGCCGTGCGGCCAAGGCCCAGATCTCCCTTCACTTGCTTGCGTAAACGGGAGAGTTCAGCGGGGAGGGCTTTACGGTCTGCAAACTCCAGCAAGTGCAGTGCGCGGTCATCACTTACGGCGATCATTGCACCGAGCGGAGTATCGAACCAATCTGCTTTGAGGAGACCATTACCCTTTAGTTCAGCTGGTTTACAGCCGAGTAAGCGCGCAAAAGCCTGACGGAATGCATCTGGAGATGAAAAACCGGAGGCGAGCTGGGCATCAATCACCTTCCCGCCATCAGAAAGTGTTTCAAATCCATCGCGCAAACGGGAGAGGCGGGCCATTTCCAGAAATGTAATTCCGTACTGACGTTTGAAGCTTCTGCGCACAGTGGATGGATCCAGTCCAAGGCGAACAATATCGGCTTCTGACCATTTATGGTGCGGCTTTGCATCAAACTCACAAAGCAAACGTGTCACCACTTCATCATTTTCCGCGGACGTACCCACCGGATGACAGCGCTTGCAAGGGCGAAACCCGGCTTCAAAACATTCTGCGATCGTCTCAAAGAAGCAGCAGTTCTCATACTTCGGTTTGCGGGCAGGGCAGGTGAGGCGACAAAACACGCCGGTTGAGCGCACCCCAACATAAGCCCGGCCATCATAGTCCGGATCGCGATCAAGAAGTGCCTGATAGAGCACTTTGGTATCTGGTAGTTCAAAAAGCATGATTTCTTATAGTGTCAGAAGCCATTTTCAGCGCACGGTTTTCGGGCGTTTATTAAGGACATCTGATTTTAGGTGTCTTCCGCAATGTGTAAGGCTAATTGATAGCATTCAATTGCACAGCACCGGCAAGCAAAATTATGAGGTACCGGTTGCGCTCACTGCACTAGTCCAGCTTCAGGTTCCCGATCCGCGCCTGCATGATGTGTGCTGGCGTGTATGTGTCCGGAACCACTTCCAACTCAGAAGGACCGCAGTCAATAAAGCCAATTTTCTGGTAGAAACGCTTTGCATCTTCAGCTTCTTTCAGGACGTAGATTCCTGCAACTTGATCCGGCGAGTAGTCCGCCATCGCGTGCTTCATCAATTGCCGCGCTAACCCTTTGCCCTGATAGGCGCTGTCGAGATAGCAGGCCCAGATATAAACCACTTCACCACGGACAGCACAGGCAAGAGAGCCAACAATCTTCTCGCCAATTTTTGCCAGGTGAAGCTGGCCATCCGGCCCAGGAACCACGCCGCCCAGATCATCCGTCTCAAGCCGGGCAACCAGTCGCTTCGTCAGGTCGTCGCCCAGTTCCGCCAGATGCGCCTCAGTCCAGGCAACTGCCAGAAAATCCCGCAAGGATTGCTTGTCGCTTTCCTCAAATAGGACCACTTGGGCATTTTCAATTGCAGCTGCGTTTTGAGACATATCCATTGCGTCCAGTTCTGGTTGATTGACCTTTCAGGAGCTTAGTCCGAAAGGCCGGCTAGTTTTCGGCGGCCGCAGATCCCCCAGAAGCTGCAAGGCCAAACAATGTGCGATGCAGAGCCAGTTTGCCATCAACTGCACGATCGATACAGGCGCGGAAATATCCAGCCGGACGTGCAATGCTTTCCGGATCGCGCAAGGCCTTTTCAACCGTGGTGATCAGAACTGCCGCGGCCGTATAGTCGCCAACCCTGTTTCTCGCATCAAACCAACCTTTTTGAGAGAGGCCAATCAACAGGCGCATATCATCGGAACTGTCGATCAGACTGCTCCAACTGGAAAGATCAAGCCCCAACGCACCTTGGGTTTCCTGAGTTGCTGAGCCAAGCAAACCAAGAGAAACCTCTGACAGGAGAGGGGAGAACTGATCATTCTCGTAAGGATCAGCATGTTCTGACCAGTTCAGACTTTCAGTTTTACCTGAAGCTTGAGATATGGCACGAGTTTCGCTTTTTGGATCCTTTTCAGGAGCCATTTCAAATCCGGTATAACCGGATTTGCTGTAATTTATGGATGCATCATTAGATGCATGCTGCTGTTTACTTTTAATCCAAGAGTCTTGAGAGGTTGTATTATTATATGGGGTGACATCATTGTCTTGTGTGCATGACATTTCTGATTTTTCTTCAAAAAAAACAGCACTTTCTTGAGGTCCAGCACAACCCTTTTCTGAGGTATCTTCAGCAGTTTCAAATCGCGCAACAAGAAGCTCGTGAAGCATCGTCAGTGCTTCAGCTCGTTCAACGATCCCCATCGGTTGATCCAACAGCTCATTGAAGGCACGGGCAATCTCAGAAACATCAAGTTCTTCATGAGCAGCCAGGCGAAACAGATCGGTCATCGCTCTGGAGAGACGGCTAACTGTACGCTTTGCTTCTTTTTCCTGGGCTAGGCGAGCAGCAAACTCAGCGCCAATCTGCTTCAACTCGTCCAAACGTTGCCGTGCTGGAGAAAAGTCCAGGCCATAACCACGCTCAATCTGACGGTCTTCACCCGCACGATAGATATAGCGGCGACCTGTTGGGCTGTCTTTGTAGGCAAGAACGCCAGCTTCCACCAATCTGCGCAGTGAACGAACCACTGTGCGAGAAGAGCGGCTGACGTATTCGGCCAGTTTTTCATTAGAGATCGCGACCAGTGGGCGGCGGTCCTGAGACCAGTCCTCTGCGGCTGTCAGGCCAATCAGAATATCGAGAATATGATAGGTGGTGCCATCAATTCCCAAGGCAGGGGCGGCCTTTTTCAAAGCCATCGCAACTTCTGATTTTGTCGTCTTTACAATGTCATTGGCCATTGCCAGCTTTTGACTGGCAACCATTGCCGGCGTCAGTTTTCTGAACGACGCCACTGAACCAACAGATTGCATAGCTACACCGTTCACCCACTAAGTCTAGTAGGTGTTCTCAAGGGTCAGGACGCAAAGCACCCTCCCCAAACTGAGGATAAACGGGACAAACTGGCGATTAGCATGCAGAAAGACGCTTCAACTCCTTGCTCAAGGGTTGATTCGTACCGCGTCTCGAAGTAATTTGAAGGTGCAAAATATGGTTACATCGAGCGCTATCGTTTGTTTGTACCCAAGGAATTTCGGTCTTGTTGATTGCCGTCAGCAGGACCGTTTTTCTTTGGAAGAGACGTGATTAAACCGTCATGCATCCTCCTTCAGAACTTCTTGTTCAAACTCATCCATCAAATCCGGCAGGCGGCGCTTCAAAAACGCGGCCAGTTCAGGTTGCTTCTTCGCATCTACCTGAAAGCTCAGCGCATTCGGGCCGTCCTTCATCAGGATCTGTTTGTTGCCAATCCAGCTCTTTGCAGCTGTGGCAATGGAACCTGTGGTCGCTGCGTTTGTCTCAGCAGACTTACAGGCAGAAAGAATAGCGCTGAAACGCTCATCACTCGCAGAGAGCTCAAAGTCCGCGCTGATCATCACTGCATCTACCCGCGCCTTAAACGGTTCAGGCAGTTTGCCATTGAGGAAATGCCCTGCCAGCTCTTCCCAGCGTGGACGCCCGATCTTAGGCGCAGGGCCGATCTCACGAACGAACTCTTCTGGCAGCGCATTCATCAGCTTCAGCAGCTTGGATACGGTGGTCGCATCCTTACCAATCGCCTTTGAAATCACGGTCTGCGGGAAGCTTTTGGCCAAACGAGAGGCAAACAAAGCGGTCTCGATGAAGGACAGATTCTTACGCTCATGGTTTTCCTGACCCTGAGCAATCAGAAGCGCTTCATCGGAAAGCTCTTTGATGATGCCACGAACAGGCAGACCAAGGTCTTTACAGGCGCGCCAACGACGGTGACCGAAAGCGATCTGATAGCGGCCCGGCGCTTCTGGATGCGGACGCACCAGAATTGGAACCTGCTGACCACTGGCTGAGATGGAAGCTTTGAGCTTCTCAAAGTCCTCATCATTGGCCACGACCATGCGGTCGGCCACGAAAGATGGGTCAAGGTCGTCCGTGCTCAACTCATGAGCAACGCTGCCGTCCTCGATCATCTGGCGCAGCTTTTCGTTCTCCTTCTCCACGTCGGAGAAAGTGTTGCGCATGGACTTGATCGCGCCAGAAGACACCCGCTGCTTGGTTGTTGCCGTCATGGACGGGGCAGGGTTGGGGGATTTTGCCAGCTCAGCCGGGTCTACCCCGCCGAACATGGCCCGCATCTTCTTGGAACGATCAGTAGCCTTGTTCATGGACGACCCCATACCTGTTTGATCAGTTGGAACACTTCCGTATTTGCCGCATCAACGGACTCCAGAGCACGATTGAGGGTATCGCGGGTCATGTTTCCGCGCTCAACCTCGTAAAGGCTCTTCTTTTCCAGCCCTGCATTCGCGATCGCTGTGGTCTCCACGATGGAAGCCGCCAGCACATCCTCACCAAAAAGACCTCTCAAAAGCGCTGCAACGTTCACCTGCGGCACATCGTGCGGTGTGTGGCGTGTGAGCAGGTAGCGCACGAAATCGTGGCTCAGGCTGCCCCCAGCCTCTTCAATCACCGCCAGCAGTTCTGAGGTCATGGAAAGGAACTGGTTCATAGACGATACATCCAGCATGGCCGGATGCACGGTGATGACAATACCGGTTGCCGCATAGAGCGCGCCAAGGGTGAGGTACCCCAGTTGTGGCGGCGCATCGATAAGCACAACATCATAATCATCTTCCACCTCCTTCAGGACGGTCGCCATGCGGCGGAAGAACATGCCATCGCCGCGCGAAAGCCCCTGAGCAATTGCCTGCGGGGTTTCGTGCTCATATTCCATCAGTTCCAGGTTACCGGGGACAAGATCGAGCCCATCAAAGTACGTTTTGCGGATAACATGGCTGAGTGGAACGCGCTCTTCATCGTCATAACGGATGGCGGCATAGAGCGTCTGGTTCTCGTCTACGTCGAACTCTGGCTGGTACCCGAACATGGCAGAGAGTGATGCCTGCGGATCAAGGTCAATGGCAAGCACGCGCAGGCCCTGAAGCGCTAAATAGTGCGCTAAATGGACGGTTGTCGTGGTCTTTGCAGAGCCGCCTTTGAAGTTCGCAACCGCCAGAACCTGCATCTTCTCACCATGTCGGCGGCGCGGGTCCAGACGAAGCGCATCAGCAGGGCGTTTTTCTGCCAGATAGCGACGTAATTCGTTGATCTGCGGAAGGGTATAAATGCGTCTGCCGTTTTCCAGCCTTTCGGGGATAACTGCTTCACCATTGAGGGAAAGCTGACGCAAACTGGATTCGGCAACACCGAGCAGCCCCGCAACCTCGCGCGAAGAGAACGTCTTCAGCTTCTTTTGAGCCTCAGGCGGATACATCTTCTCCCTTAAGGATTGCAGTTGCCGTGACAACAAGTCAGAATGGCGTGCAATCTTCTCAGCAGAAGTCTCATCATGTTCAGCAGCGAGCAGCATATTGCCTCTTACCCTTTATGACGGTTTTGAAGTGCAGAGCGATAATAATCCGTCACAGCGCATCCTTCTCCGATTCAAAGGACGCGTCAATCTCTTTATAGTTAACGCCCATTAACCAATATTAAGAGTCTGTTAACGAATTTTTGGCGATGGCTTTCTGATTGCAACGCGAAATTACTATATATTGCGTAAGACCCAGTTTTTGCAGCAACATTTCCATAATGCAGCAAAACAATCTTATTAAGAAACGTCATTTTCGCCAAGCCAACAAAAGAACTTAGACATGACGGTTTTTGTGTAAAAATCGACGAAATACCGATTTGACAGAAGCAAGCAACGTCACCTGAGCCGTTCCAAACGTGAATCAGTCATAGATTCGCACTGAGTCGCAACCCTGCCTAACACACGCAAAAACCTAAACCATTAGAGCTTTCCCAAGTTCCGCAAGGCTTTGGCGAGAACCTGTCTTGTACAGTCCCGCCGAACCGGTTTTGTCACTCTGTCCTGGCTACTAGTTGATCTTTTGGGGGGCCTGTGGTTTTCGCTGTCAAACTCCATCTCTTCCGCGTGTCCAACTCAAACAATGAAGTGGTGTTTTCTAAAGGCGCTCTTCAAAAGCTCGGCGCCACTCCCGGCGAGCATCTTTCCTTTAAGATCGGCGCCTGCCATCGCTTTTCCGCAAAAGCCGCTGTCTCCACTGACCGCCGGGCAGCACTGGGGCTGCCATCAGATGTGTTTGATGAACTTGGGCTCGCCCTCATCGATGGCCTGCATGTGAAGCGGGAAGGGGACACCATCCATATTGGCCCGACCATCGGTATCATGGGGGCCGGAAAGTTTGATCCGGAACGCCGACACCAGCAAGACATGCTGACATACGCCCAGACCCAGGGCTACATCGCGTTTCTGTTTTCGCCCGAAGACTACAACTGGGCCACCAACACAATCACCGGCGAAACCATGCCCGGTCATCGTCAGCCCGGGTTACCGCTGCCAACGGCTATCTATAACCGCATCCATACACGCGATGAAGAACACAAGCTGCGTGTTGAAGCCATCAAGAACCGGATGCGGGCTCTTGGCTCTCACATCTACAATCCCGGCTTTTTCGATAAGTGGGAGGTGCATGAGCATCTGATGCGCGGTCAGAAGCTGCGCAAGTATTTGCCGGAGACGCACCGCGCCCCCACACCAGCATTGCTCAAGAAGATCCTTGGTCGCCATCACTCCGCTTATCTGAAACCAGTCGATGGACGCGGTGGCAAGATGTTGATGCGACTGACCAAACGAGAAAAAGGCTACCGTTTGCAATGGCTGACGGACCTGTCCTGTCCTCATGCAGACTTCGTCCAGCTGGAAGATGCATTCGAGTTCGCCTTCTGCCACACCTCGCTGGATCAGTATCTGGTTCAGCAAAGCCTCGACTTTTCTTCGTTCGATGGACGCTCCGTAGATTGCCGCGTGCAGATGCACAAGGACATCAGCGGTACATGGCGGTGTTTGATGATCGGCCCGCGGGTCTGTGCGCACGGCTGCATTTCCTCTCACTTCAGTCAGGGGGCTGATATTGTTGGTACCGACGACTACTTCATCAACGCCTTTGGCAAGAAGGCCGAAGCGGTAAAGGCAGCCGTCGAGGAATGCGGCTTTGCGATTGCCCACCGGATGGACGAGTACCACACATCCCCCATTGGAGAGTTGGGACTGGATGTCGGCATCGACAAATCCGGCCACCCGAAGCTTCTGGAAATCAACGCCAAACCGGGCCGCATGATCTTCCTCGATCCAAGCCATGCAGAAGCGCGTGTCACCACACTCGAAGCCAGCATTGATTACGGCGCTTTCCTTTCCGGTTTTGGAGAAGATCCTGAATGAGCCCTGGCGAAACATATAGATGTCGGGAAGCTCTTAGCGCTCCGGTTACTTTGTTTGCTGTTTGGCCTGTCGGCTGCGCCTCTGTTGAGCAAAAACATACGGCATCCGGTCTAGAACAACTCTTTGAGCACCAACGCGAGCAAGATCACTCAAGAGATTTCAGTCGCATCTGGAGGTCACCGTGGCGCGGAAATTGAATGAATCCTCAGCAGTCATTGTCGGAGGCACTTCTGGTATCGGTTTTGCCGCAGCCAAATCTCTTCTCAGATCAGGTCTTCAAAAGCTCACCATCTGCGCTCGAGACGTCACCAAGGGCCGCAACGCCCTGAGCAAGCTGGCCGCTGAATTTCCCGGCGCTTATCTGCATTTCGTCCAGTGCGATGCGTCCGACCCGGCCCGTACCGAAACTGCGATTACCCATGCAGAACTGGCCATGGGGCGAGATCGATGTGCTGGTCAGCACCGGTGGCGGAGGCATCATCCCCAAGCCATTGCAGGAAGTGAAAGTGCATGAGTTGATACCCACAATCACCTCCTTGATGAACAGTATCCTGCACCCAATCCATGCTGTTTATCCGGTCATGACAAAACAGCGGTGCGGGACAATTATTTGTTTAACCTCGGATGTTTCCATAATCCCAACCTACGGCAGCACCATTGTGGGGGCGGGTATGGCCGGCATTTCCATGTTCTGTCGTTCCCTAGCGGTAGAAGCCAAACAGCATTGCATCCGGGTCAATTGTGTCAGCCCCAGTGTTGTACGTGGAACCCCTCTTTATGATAAGCTTGAAAGAGATCCTTTTGCTGCCACCCTCATTTCAAAAGTCGAGCAAAATGCCCATTTAGGCGTGATCATGCCCGACGAAGTAGCCGAAGCGATCTGTTTTCTCGCCGGTCCGGGCTCCGCTAAAATAACAGGACAAGTCATTAGCGTTTCCGGAGGAGGCACACCGATTTAATTTTACAGGTCACCGGTCCAATGGACAGTTTAGAGCGTACTTTTACCCTTTCTGAAATGAGCAAGACTCCCGCTTTCATTCCAACCATCGCCCATCGCATCTGGCAGGCATGGTGGCGGGATAAGGGCGTTTTACAAAGCGAAATTGAAACCAAACTCCGCGCAGCTCTTTGTCCTGAAGCTGTGCCCACCGCCTATGTGGCCCATCGCGGCGACACCTATCTGGGCAGTGCACTCCTGATCGAAAGCGATTTTGCCGCGCGTCCGCATCTCACCCCTTGGGTCGCTGCCGTCTGGACAGAAGAAGTCCACCGCCGCGAAGGCATCGGAACCGCTCTGGTCAAACGCATGGCGCAACTGGCGTTCGACAGTGGGTTCTCGCGGGCCTATCTGTGCGCGTCAGACGATAACACGCCCTTTTATGAGAAGATGGGATGGAAGGTGCTGGAGTACCACGTCAAGCAATTGAACGTGCTGGCACTGGACAAACCTAACTGATCATCAGCTGACTGGGTGTGACACCAAGACGTTTCTTGAAAGTCGAGCTCATATGCGCGTGGGAGGAAAACCCGCAGGCATAGGCCACATCGCTGAGACTTTCTGGCGACTTGGCCAGAAGCCTGCGCGCCCGCGCCACGCGCCGCTCCACCACATAATCATGGGGCGTTTTACCTGTGGCCGCTTTGAAGGCGCGATTGAAGAAGCCAGATGAAAGATCAACACAGCTTGCCAGATCTGAAATGGAAATCTGCTTGGAAAGCTGGGCTTCAACCAGCTCTTCAACGCGCTTAAGGCGCGCTTCTGTCATGGACGCGGAGGCTAGAGGCTCGTTCAACGTGCCTGCTTGCACCTGATCGACCACATCCAGCAGAGCAAAAAGCTGCACTTCCAGTTCCAGTACATCAGACAGCTCCCCCACCAGCAACGCCTTGCGCAGCTCATAGGCCGCTGTGATTGCCTCTTTCGAGATAGCGTGATTGAACCGTAAGGCATTTTCGTCCGGGCGCAGATGCTCTTCAGGAACCGTGAAGGTCAGATACTCGCCACCCCGTTCGCTTTCCGAGGTCACCGCACAGCCCTCAGGTACAAAGGCGAGGCTGTTGGGACGGGTCCAGAAATCAACCCGGCGATCGCTATTGAAGGAATGAACCCCACGCTGGCTCTCAAACGCAAACCCGACAGAGGCCTGAGCGGCAGTATAAGACACAGCATAGGCACTGCTTGGCAACAGCTGCACCTTCCACTTGCTGACAATATCCCGCCTTAAACTCATAGTCTCATGTATTTCAACAGGTTCCCACCGCCTGCCTCACACGCAGACGCCCTTATCTATAAGCTGAACTGCGGAGACCTGACAAGGAGACATCCGTAGAAGGGTGTTTAGGTCAGTATTTTGAAAGCCACCGGATTTGGCTGGCTCTACCATGGCGGCAAAGCATTTTGGTTTGTCATGAGGATTTTGAATGCCGTTGTTTTCTTTGCAAGATCTGGAAGCTGCTCACACCACAGTTCGTCAGTTTGTTCCTGAAACACCTGTTTACGCCTGGCCTCTGCTCAAGGAGCGGACCGGCGTTGATGTCTATGTGAAGCATGAGAACCATACACCAACTGGTTCTTTTAAAGCGCGAGGCGGGTTCACCTATGTTGATGCGCTGATGAAGTCTGGCGAAAAGCCGAATGGCTTGGTCACAGCCACCCGCGGCAACCACGGCCAGTCCGTTGCGCTTGGAGCCACCCGCAATGGCATCCCGTCTTACATTGTCGTGCCTGAAGGCAACTCGCAGGAAAAGAACGCGGCCATGCGCGCTTTCGGGGCCAACGTGATCATCGCAGGTAAGGATTTTGACGAGAGCCGCGTAGTTGCTCAGCAGCTGAAGGATGAGCATGGCTATCACATGGTGCCGCCATTCCATGAGAATCTGGTCAAAGGCGTTTCCACCTATGCCTTAGAGCTCTATCGCGCCATTGCGGATCTGGATGTGGTTTACGTTCCCATCGGCATGGGCTCAGGCATTTGCAGCCTGATCACCGTGCGCGATTTGCTGGGGCTGAAAACAAAGATCATCGGCGTAACGGCTCAAAACGCCAATGCATTCGCTCTATCCTTTGCTGCCGGAAAAGCAGTACAGACAGAAACGGCCAACACTTTCGCTGATGGGATGGCCTGCCGCGACCCGCAAACGCAGCCACTGGAGATTATCCTGAAAGGGGCAGAGGATGTGGTCAGCGTCAGCGAGACCCAGATCGCAGAAGCGATGATGGCCTATTACAAAGACACCCATAACCTCGCCGAAGGCGCCGGCGCAGCCCCACTGGCAGCCTTGATGGCCAACCGCACCAACCTGCAAGGCAAACGCGTCGCCACTATCCTCACCGGCGGCAACATCGACCTCACCACCTTCCTGAGTGTGATGAACGCTCACACGCAGGAAACCGGCGAACTGGCATCAGCCTGATGAGACAACAAGGAGAGGGGACATCCCTCTCCGACTTTACTAAGCCTACAGCCCCAGCTGCTCCTTCAGGCCGTTTATGAAGGTGGCGTCGTCGAGGGCTTTGCGGTTGTCGAGGAATTGGACGGCGTCGGGGCCGGCGCGGTAGCGCAGGGTGTCGGTGCCATCGGTGACGGCGGCGTAGATGACTTCTGCGACCACAATCGGGTCAGAGGACGGCATGTCACCGCTCATTGCACCGAAAAAGGCCTGTACCACGCCTTGGTATTCCGTCAGGCTTTCATCATTGGTGAAGTCGAAGGAGCGACCGGCGAAATCAGTGCGGATCATGCCCGGTTCTACGATCTTCATTTTGATGCCAGCTGCTTCCAGCTCGTAGTGCAGCGCTTCAGAAATGCCTTCAACGGCGAACTTGGTGCCGTGGTAGAGCGCGCCGAGTGGGAAGGTCATCTGACCGCCGATGGACGAGATGTTAACGATGGTGCCAGACTTGTTGGCGCGCAGGTGTGGCAGAACGCTTTTGGTCACCGCGATCAGACCAATCACGTTGGTTTCAAACTGGCGGCGGATTTTGTCCATGGAAAACGCTTCCAGCGGACCATAGGCACCGTATCCTGCGTTGTTGAGCAGCACGTCAATCTTGCCAAAACGCGCGATACCTTCTGCAACAGCAGCTTCAATGGACGCTTCATCGGTCACATCCAAGCGGGTGACGAGAGTGTTGTCGAGTTTGGTCAGCTCTTCTTCTTTTTTGGCTGCCGCATGGTGGCAATGACGTTCCAGCCTTTGTCGTGGAAGTACTTTGCCGTTGATTTGCCGATACCGGAAGATGCGCCAGTGATAAGGATTGTGTTGGACATGAGAAACTCCTGAAACCCTATGTGAAGCCTCTTTGCGAGAGACTTCATTTGTTGTTCTTGGTCCCTTTCAAATTAGGGATCGATCAGGAGTTACACAAAGCCATATCGCGCCAAATGACTCGCAAATGGCGCCAAATATCAATCTATCTCGCTATTCTTCTGACGGTCACGATGGCGGGCCACATTGTAACGGGTGCCACAACGTTTGGAGCAAAACCGCTGGCGACCTGACTTGGTGATGTCGTGAAACACCTCCTCACAGGGCGCTGCCTGACATACCCTGATCCGTTCCGGCGCGCCAGAAAGCAGAGCGAAAAATCCAAGCGCACTCCATGCTGTCAAACGCTGCTGAATTGGCACCTCACTTGCAAACTCAACTGCCGGTTTTCCTCGATGGTCGACGCCGATTGTCCACGAAACTTCAAGGGCATGTTCCAGAGCCTGCCAGATTTCAGCTTTATCCGGCGCGTCCGATGCCACGGCCAGAAAAGCAGCACGTAACAGATCCCGATGAGGAATCATGGCCTCTCCCAACACATCGAACTCAGCTTCACTTTTCACGTATGCCTTGAAGAAATGATCGGCAGAATCTGCCTGTGCCAACACATCCACAGGCTTGCCCATCGGGTCCCATGTGTTTGCAAGATCAATCGCAAATGCGCTCGCGTCATCGAGCGATGTCAATGTAAGCGGTATTTTCACTTTACAACATTACCTAATCATGAGTAAGTCTTATTATACAGAAAGAGGCTTACATATGAAACACTCCGATACTGCAGTCTGGCGGATGACCATTGTGATGGCTGCCTCTGGCTTCGCAATCACCATCATGAAACTGGCACTTCCGGCACTCACAGGTGCGTTTGGTCACTCCACCGCTGCTATCGGGTTGGTCGCAGGTTCCATTGCCGTTTCCTGGCCTTTGTTTGGTCTGCTCGTGGGATGGGGGTTGGATCGCTATGGCCGTGCTCCGGCCTTCAGGGCAGGGTTGATCATAGCGGCGATCGTTGCGGTTACATTCTTGATCAAGGCAGATGCCGGAAAGCACCTGCTGCTGCTTTGCACGCTTGGCGTATTGATCGGTGTGAGTGAAGTGCTGACTGAGACATCCAGTCAGACAATTTTGCCAGACCTTATCGGGCAAGAGCATCTGCACAAAGGTAACAGTATGTTGCAGGGGGCTAAGACCATCTCAGCTACACTTGGGGCACCTTTGGTTCTTGCACTGTTACTGGACTATTCCGTGCAAGGCATATTCCTCCTCGCTTTCATCGGTGTGATCCTGAGTTTTCTGGTTTTGCCCAGGCCCAAGCGTTTTATGCCTTCTACTCAGAAAGGGTTTCGCGGGTTCTTTGACGGGGCGAAACTGCTTTGGAAGCGGAGGGATTTACGGGCGTTTACAGTCCTTGTCACTTTAATGGCCACCTCATGGGGAGCATGGTTCACGCTCATTGTGCCGTTTGCTTTGCAACCTGAGCAACTGGATCTCGGCGCTTCCGGTGTGGGCTACCTTGTCACGGCTGTTGGGTGTGGGTCTCTTCTCGGGGCATTCGGCTATCAAAGGATCAGGAGTAAGCTGGGCGACACCGGGACACGCGCAATCGATGTGATAACCACACTGCTCTTTGTATTGGTGCCGGCGCTTGGTCTGGGCCTGACTTCTGTTTTGCTCTCCGCTGTGCTGGCGGGGATAGGTGGAGTAACATGGATGATCTCCATTGCCGCTTATCAGCAGCAAACCATCTCTGGCGAGGCACTTGGCCGAACGGTTGCTGCCTATCGTTGGATGGGGTGGTCTGGCTTTTTTGCAGGAGCCAGCCTCAGCGGGCTTTGTGCCGAAATGCTTGGTCTACAATCTGCCTTCCTGCTGTTCGCACTTCCCACTGTTGCTGCCGTCATCATCTTCTGGCGCACTGCCCCAGATCATGCACAACCAAGAGCTACACAAACGGCCGCTGATACGGCGTAATCTACGTTACGTTCGCAGCAAATGCGGAGGGCTGTTCGACCAATTACTGGCGGGCTGCGTTAACGGGTCGCAACTTCATTCCTGCTATTACAGGCTACAAAAAGCCACAGAGAAGTGGGTATTCTGGCTCAGCTGATTGGCAAAGTCCCGAAGGACAACAAGAACAATAAAGATTCCTGCCGCCGCAGCTGCCAGTATTTTGGAGCTGATTATGCAAAACGGACTGGAACACAGCACTGCTATGCACGAGCTTCCTGTCTCCCAGCAGCCGGAGGTCGACTATGTGCGCGTCCGCTTTGCAGGAGACTCGGGCGACGGCATTCAGATGACGGGCACGCGGCTGGCAGAAAGCGCGGCCAGATTTGGCAATGACATTGCAACCTTTCCTGATTTTCCAGCGGACATCCGTGCCCCAAGCGGCACGATCTATGGCGTTTCAGCTTATTCCCTCAACATCGGCCACACGGAAGTTGATACCTTCGGCGATGAAACCGATGCGCTTGTGGCGCTGAACCCGGCTGCCCTGCGTAAATATCTGGAAGGTGTGAAGCAGAACGGCCTGCTCATCATCGATATGGATGCGTTCACCGAACGGGCCATTGCCAAAGCAGGGTTTTCCGGTAATCCGCTAGAAGATGGCTCTCTCACCAGCTTCCGTGTTCTGCCACTGGAGATCACCAGCAACACAGAAAAGGCGCTGAAGGAGACCGGGCTTTCTGCCAAGGATGCCCGCCGCTGCAAGAACATGTGGACCCTTGGTCTCGTACTTTGGCTATTTGAGCGCTCCACCGCAGATGTTGAGCATTGGATTGAGCAGAAGTTCCACAAAAAGCCAGAGGTCGCCAAAGCCAACATCATGGCTCTGCATGCGGGTCACCTCTATGGCGAGGTAGCTGATCTGCCGCCGGATGTCTCCCGCTACCGCATTCAGCCAGCACCGCTGATGGAAGGGGAATACCGGTCCATCAATGGCAACGAGGGCATGGCCTATGGTCTTTATGCCGGTGCCACCCTTGCCAATCTTGAGTTGTTTTATGGCTCCTATCCAATCACCCCGGCGTCCCCATTGCTGCACACCATGGCAAAGCTGAAAGAGCTGGGTGCGATTTCGTTTCAGGCAGAAGATGAGATTGCCGCCATCTGCGCCGCCATCGGTGCGTCTTATGCTGGTCATCTGGGTGTGACCGGATCTTCCGGTCCGGGTATTGCGCTGAAGACAGAGGCGATCGGTCTTGCCATCATGACTGAGTTGCCATTGGTGATCGTGAATGTGCAACGCGGCGGGCCTTCCACTGGTCTGCCAACCAAAACGGAACAGTCCGATCTGTTCCAGGCCATCTGGGGCCGCAACGGTGATGCACCACTGCCCGTCATTGCGCCCGCCCATCCGGGTGAGTGTTTTGACATGGGTGTCGAAGCAGCCAAGCTGGCGACCAAACACATGACCCCGCTTATGGTGCTGACTGATGGCTACATCGCCAATGCCAGCGCTCCGTGGAAACTGCCGGACTTCAGCGATCCGGCCTATGAGCCGTTCCCCGTTGAGCAGGTTAAAGACCCGAACGGGTTCCTGCCTTATGACCATGATCCTGAGACCATGGCCCGCCCTTGGGCGGTGCCCGGCACGGCCGAGTTGATGCACCGCATTGGCGGGCTGGAGAAGCAGGCGGGCAGTGGCAACATCTCTTATGACGGTGAAAACCACCAGCTCATGACCCAGATCCGCGCACAGAAGCTGGAGGCGATTGCCAAGAGCATTCCGCCGCAGCATGTTGAATCCGGCAAGACCACCGGCAAGCTGGCTTTGCTGGGTTGGGGTTCCAGCTGGGGGCCAATCCGCGTGGCAGCCCGCCGTGCGGAGCTGGAAGGCAAATCCGTCTCTCACATTCACCTACGTCATCTCTGGCCGCTTCCGCCTAATCTGGAAGAGCTGCTTTCTGGCTTTGACCGGGTGATCATTCCGGAAATGAACAACGGGCAGCTGGCTACGGTGCTGCGCAGCCAGATGGACATTCCGGTTGAGAGCGTTTCCTGCGTGAAGGGACGTCCGTTCCTCGTTCGCGAAATTGCAAAAATCATCGACGACGCGCTGGGAGCTTAATCATGACTGATCTGAAACCAAAAGATTTCGCCAGCTCCCTTGATGTTCGCTGGTGCCCCGGCTGCGGTGACTACGCTGTTTTGAAAAGCCTGCACAAGATGCTGGCAGATACAGGCGCAAAGCTGGAAGACACGCTGTGTGTCTCCGGCATCGGCTGCTCCTCCCGCTTGCCATACTACATGGCAACCTATGGCTTCCATACAATCCATGGCCGCGCACCTGCCATCGCTTCAGGTGCCAAGCTGGCCAATCCGGAGCTGGATGTTTGGGTGTTCACTGGTGATGGTGACGGCCTATCCATCGGCGGCAACCATCTGCTCCATGCTCTGCGCCGTAATCTGGATATGCAGATCGTTCTGTTCAACAACCAGATCTACGGCCTGACCAAGGGCCAGTATTCGCCAACCTCGCAGAAGGGCGTTCGCACGCCGAGTTCTCCGGGTGGCACGGTGGAAATGCCGCTCAATCCGGCCCGTTTTGCCATTGGCGCTGGCTCCAAGTTCATCGCGCGCAGCATTGATACGCAGGCCAAAGTGCTTGGCCCTATTCTGGAGGCTGCCCGCACCTTTGATGGCACCGCGTTTGTGGAAGTGCTGCAAAACTGCGTGATCTTCAACGACGGCGTGTTTGATCACCTGAAGGACAAGAAGCAGGGGCCAGACCACACCATCGTGGTGGAGCATGGTCAGCCTATGGTGTTTGGCGCGAACAAGGACAAAGGCATCCGCGCAAAAGCAGGCGGCTTTGGATTGGAAGTCGTTTCACTGGAAGAGGGCGGCTGCACGGAAGCCGACTTGCTGGTGCATGATGAGACCAACCACGCACTGGCCGTTGCTCTGGCAGAACTGGGCGAGAAAGACGGTGAACCAACCGTTCTTGGCATCCTGTTCCGCGAGCCTGCCACCGAATTTGGCGCAGCCAGCCGCGTTGGCCTGCCAGAAAAACCACTGAGCACGAGTGAGAAACTCACCCGCCTCTCCGCAACCCTGCGCGCTGCCGAAACGTGGGATGTGGGAGAGGACGCGGCTTAAGCTTAAGGCAATCAATGCACTCAACGGAGCCTGATGGTTCTCCTTCTGGCTCCGCTAAACCTTCTCAAACCTCGCTCCCCTTCAGCTTAGGACGCTTATGCCTTGCTAAGCTCTGAGCAATTGATGAGTATGGACGCTCTTACATCCTTGGGGGAAACAACATGGAAAAAGTGACGGGCATCGGCGGGGTCTTCTTCAGGTCGAAAGATCCTGCAGCCATTGCTCAGTGGTACGAGCAGCATCTGGGTATCAATCTGGCGCCGACAAATATGGAAATGACGCCATGGGTCTCTAATGAGGGCGTCACCGTGTTTTCACCCTTCGCTGAGGACACGGATTATTTCCCGCCACAGAACAACTTCATGCTTAACTTTCGCGTGGCTGATCTGGATAAGATGCTCAACCAGCTTCGCGAGGCCTCCATCGAGGTCTCTCAGGAGCAAGCCATGGACGGTATTGGCCGCTTTGCCAGAATTCATGATCCGGAAGGCAATCCCATTGAACTTTGGGAACCTGTCGCTTAACGCGCCCTTCACGGTCAAAACCGGAAAGAGCCTGCGAATATAAGCATTTGCGGGCTCTTGTCTTGACAGAGTGTGGTTGGCCTCCCACGTCTGCGGCCAGAACAGATGCGGGGAACGGACATGACGCTTGAACAGATCTGGCAGGAGTATCGCGCAGCGCTCAAAGCGTTTTTGCATTCCAAGCTGAGCAATCCAGCGGATGTGGACGATCTTCTGCAGGACATTTTGATCAAGACATTCGAGAAGCGTGGTGAGCTGAAAGACCAGACCGCGCTCAAGTCCTGGCTGTTTCAGGTGGCCAATAATGCCATCATCGACCACTACCGCAAGAACGCCACACGCAGTGACACCTCCGCCGCTGAGGATTGGCACAAGCAGGACGCGGCCAGCATCGAGCAGGATCTGGCTGTGTGCATCCGCCCGTTCATCGCCTCATTGCCTGAGGACAGTGCCGAGCTGCTGACCCGTATTGATCTGGAGGGTATTTCGCAAAAGGATCTGGCCGCAGAGATGGGCATCAGCTACTCCACGCTGAAATCTCGCGTTCAGAAAAGCCGCAATCAGATGCGCAAACTCTATGAGGATTGCTGCAAGATGACGTTGGACACCAAAGGCCGTGTCGCGGATTATCAAGAAAAATCAGATAGCTGCAGAAACTGCGAGATTATTTTTAGTCTTTTCTCGTCCTCGTCCGTCTAACAGGCGAAACACAACGAGGATATAAAGATGCTCAAGATCATCAGCTATAAAATCTGCCCGTTTGTCCAGCGCGTGACTGCCATGCTGGAAGCTAAGCAGATGCTCTATCAGATCGACTACATCAGCCTGAAAGACAAGCCCGACTGGTTCCTGGAAATCTCTCCTAACGGACAAGTGCCAGTACTGATCACCAAGAACGGTACTGCCCTCTTTGAGTCTGATGCCATTGTCGAATACATCGACGAGATCGCACCGCCTTTGCATCCAGCGCTTTCACCGGAGCAGAAGGCCATTGAGCGGGCGTGGAGCTATCAAGCCGCCAAGAACTATCTGGTTCAGTGCAGCACCATGCGCAGCCATGACAGGGCAACACTGGAAGAGCGCGCCGAAAAGCTGGAGGCCCTGTTTGCCAAAGCCGAAAAGCAGATCTCGGGGGAGGGGTTCTTCTTCGGCCCTCAGCCCGGCAACGTGGATATGGCATGGTTGCCGCTGCTTCACCGGGCGGACATTATCCAGCGCCATGCGGGTTATGATTTCGTGAAGAACTTCCCCTCTGTGAAAGCTTGGCAAAAACGACTGCTGGCGACAGGTCTGGCAGAAAAGTCCGTTTCAGAAGACTTTGAAGAGCTGTTTGTCAACTTCTACCTCTCCGACCAGACTTATCTGGGCTCCGGGAAGTGCTGCGACTCTCCAAAGGAAGATGTCTGTAAAACAGGTGCTTGCTGTTAAGACGGAGAAACAAGAAGAGCGGCCCCAATCCGCTCTTCTTGGCAGAGCGGGTGTTACAGCGCTTTTTGCGCCGTCATCACGATCATGCCTCGTTCCACAAACTCGCTGACCAACTCAAGCCCGTGTGCCGCGAAGGCTCTCCGCACATCATCAGCAGAGAGCTTGATCTTCGGATAGGCACTGCGCTTCAGCTGCCAGCCGTCGTTGGTGCGCACATGAATGAGATCATGCACCATCACGTGCTGCTCCTGATCTTCCAGAAAACACATCATGATACGGTCTTCATCACTGTTCACCGGAATGAACCGATCTACACCGGTCGGCACATTACTCAGATCACGCCAGGAAAACACCAGTTTGCCACCGGGTTTCAGAACACTAGCTAGATCAGCTATCAGATCTTCCACTTCCTTCAGACTACCCAGGTGGGTGAGCGTGTCCCCCATACAAAGCGCAGCATCGACCGGCCTTGAGATGATCGCTGAGACATTGCGGATATCTTCGCGCAGACAGGTGATCCGGTCCCCATGGTCCCGCTGTTGCAGCTCCTTTAGCAGGTGAGGTGAGGTATCAACGGCAGTCACGTGCTCAAACCCCATTTGCACCAGCGCCATGGATTGGAAGCCAGAGCCAGCACCAAGATCAACCGCGGTTTGGCCTTGGCTG